>JAZRKL010000093.1:0-38782 GCA_045646265.1 Faecousia sp. | reverse complement strand
CCGATGCGCCGTATAGCAATTTATGGCCTTTCATCATGTCACCGCCCTACGCAGAAATTGGAAAAGATGCGCCGCGGAATGCGGCGGCTCTTCGGTTTATTTAAGAATTAGCCCTTTACGAGATCGGCAGTATCCTTAGCGATCATCAGCTCTTCGTTGGTGGGAACAACCCAAACCTGAACCTTGGAGTCGGGAGTGGAAATCACCATCTCCTTACCGCGCTTCTTGTTCAGCTCCGGATCGATCTTAACGCCCATGAAGCCCAAATACTCACAGACATCAGCACGAACATTGCAGTCGTTCTCGCCCACACCGGCGGTGAAGGTCAAAACATCAATGCCGTTCAGAGCAGCGGCGTATGCGCCAACATACTTAGCAACCTCGTAGCAGAACTTGGCACGAGCCAGCGCGCAATCGGCATTGCCATTCTTTGCGCCGTCCTCCAGATCACGGAAGTCGGAGGAAACACCGGACATACCCAGCATACCGGACTTCTTGTTCAGCATGTTCAGGCAATCATCAACAGACATGTTATACTTGTTGCAGATGAACTGCACCACAGCGGCGTCGATGTCGCCGGAGCGGGTGCCCATGGGAACACCGGCCAGAGGAGTCAGACCCATGGTGGTATCCATGCACTTGCCGTCCTTCACAGCGGACATAGAAGAGCCATTGCCCAGATGGCAGTTGACCATCTTGAACTCGGTCTTGCCAACCAGCTGAGCGGTACGCTTGGCAACATACTTGTGGGAAGTGCCGTGGAAGCCGTAGCGGCGGATGGAATCGTTCTTGTAGTACTCAGTGGGGATAGCGTAGCGGTAAGCCTTGGGAGGCATAGTCATGTGGAAAGCGGTGTCGAACACAGCAACCTGGGGAGTGGTGGGCATAACAGCCTGGCAAGCCTCGATACCCATCAGGTTAGCGGGGTTGTGGAGGGGTCCCAGAGGAATGCACTTCTTAATAGCAGCGATGACTTCATCGTTGATAATGCAGGAATCGAAGAATTCCATACCGCCGTGCAGAACACGGTGACCGACAGCGTCGATCTCCTCAACGGTCTTAATGACACCGACTTCGGCATCCTGCAGGATCTCCAGAGTAGCAGCGATAGCTTCGGAGTGGGTGGGCATGGGGATGTCCTTAACGACCTTATCGCAGCCGGCCTTGGTGTGGTTCAGACGGCCGTCGATGCCGATACGCTCGCACAGACCCTTTGCGGAAACGACACCGGTCTCGGGATCCATCAGCTGATACTTCAAGCTGGAGCTGCCGGCATTGATGATCAAAACATTCATTTGAAATTGCCTCCTAAAATTTTTGTTTTCATTTTTCGCAGTTTATGATAATATAACCATAGCTAGGGATATTCTATAATATTTCCCAGGATTTCTCAAGTCCTGTTTTGCAATTTTTCTGAAAAAGGTGGAATTATTTTGAAGATAACCGGAATTATCTGCGAATATAACCCCTTTCACTTGGGCCACAAAAAGCAAATCGACCACATTCGCCGGGTAATCGGCGACCACAACGGTGTTGTTTGCCTCATGAGCGGAAATTTCGTGCAGCGTGGCGCGCCGGCCATCATTGATAAGATGTACCGTGCCAAAGCCGCCGTGCTGTGCGGCGCGGATCTGGTATTGGAGCTTCCGGTTACCTGCGCCCTTTCCTCCGCGGAAGGTTTTGCCTCAGGCGGTGTCCAGATTCTCTCCGTTTTTTGTGATTCCCTTTGCTTCGGTGCAGAAAACGCTGACGCGGGAAAACTTCTTTCTATTGCGAAAACACTTCTAAGCGATGATTTCCGGCAGGTTTTGAAACAGCACCTGGAGCAAGGCGTTTCGTTCCCCGCAGCCAGAGAGGCAGCACTGTCGGAAATGGGTCAGGAAGCTTACCTCTTGAAAACACCTAACAACATTCTGGCTGTGGAATACTGTAAGGCAATTCTTGCCCAGAACGCTCCCATGGAGCCAATGCCCATTCTCCGGCAGGGCAGCTATCACGATGAACTTCCGGATTCGGAAAACCCTTCCGCAACAGCCATCCGCTCCTTGATGGCTGGGGATGCGTGGAAAAACTATGTTCCCAAAGCGGCTGTTGATTGTTTTGAAAACGCGCCGCTGCACGCACTGGCTTCCGGTGAGCGGGCCGTTTTAATGCGTCTTCGGACCATGACGGATTTCAATTTTGAAGCGCTTCCCTACGGCAGCGAGGGTCTGTGGCGCAAATTCATGCACGCGGCTCGGCAGGAAGCTACCATAGAAGCTATTCTTGCCTCGGTGAAATCCAAGCGCTACACCCGCAGCCGGTTGGACCGTATGCTCATGTGCGCGGTTCTTGGCATCACCGAAGCAGATCTTACGCAGCCGATTCCCTATGTCCGGGCCTTGGCATTCAACGATCGGGGTCGGGAGATTCTAAAGCAGGCAAGAAACCACATACCGGTATTGAATATCGGTCAGCCAACCGATGACCCTTATGCAGCTCTGGAACAACGCTGTGACGATTTGTACGGTCTGTTTTGCAGCGCAGCGCCGGAAGCACCCGGTGTCAATGCCGCATACCGTGTTTATTATCATCCGTAAAGGAGGGATCTTATGCATCGCCGGAGAATATGGATTTGGGCTTTGATCTTAACGATTTTAGCCCTTTTAATCGGAATTGGCCTTTTGGCCTTTCAAATGAAGTATGTTTATTTGGAGGAAACGGTTTATTCCCGGGATCTGGAAACGCTTTCCTTTTCCACATGGCCCATACCGGAACAAAGCCGCCTTACACGGTTTCCAAAATTAAAACAGCTTGATTTGCTGCAAGCCGATATTTCCATCGATCAGTACGACGAAGTATCCCGGCTTTTACCGGATTGTGAGATTTTGTGGTCGGTTCCCTTTCAGCAGCAGCGTTTGCCCCTCGATACCGAGAAGCTTACACTCACATCTTTCACCGATGAGGATATTATTGCTCTGAAACACCTGCCGAATCTGAAAGCTGTAACGGTCATCGACTTTGGTGAACCTGAAGACATTGACATGCTGAAAAAGCAGCTGCCGGACTGCAGGATTCTGCGCCAGCAAACCATTGGCGGTACCCTTGTAGATCAGTACACGACCTACTTTGTCAGCTCCAATATCAAAGATATCACCCTTGCCCTTTCCACGTTCCCCAACATCACACTGATCGATGCCACAGGATGTCCCTTCTACGGCGCGCTGTCTGATCTGCGGCAGCAGTATCCCAAATGCCGCTTTATTTATGAAGTGCCCATTGGCGGTATACCCTGGAATGGACGCAGCAACGAGATCGTTGTGGATTCCACCAGTGTCTATGAGCTTAGTCTTGCCCTACCCGCACTTCCACGGGTACAAAGTGTGACGATCAATGATCCGATCTCCGATCTGGATGGCATGCTGCAACTGCGGAAAGACTATCCGCACATCCAATTTACTTACTGCTTTGATCTGTATGGAAAAACCGTCACAACCGATACGGAGTCTATCAATCTTTCCTGGGTGCAAATTGGAAGCGGCGCTGCCATTGATCGATATCTGCCCCATTTCAACAATTTGAAGCGTGCAGAGCTGCGCCGCTGTGGCATTCCCAACGAGGAAATGGATGCTTTGAAGCAGAAATATCCCAATACCTTCTTTATTTGGGAAGTTAAGATCGGCCATGCCTGGATTCGAACAGATGTTACCTATTTCATGCCCTACAAGCACCGGCTGGTGCTGTATGATCAGCATGTGGATAATCTGAAATATCTGACGGAGTTGATTTGTCTGGATATGGGACACATGAAGGTCACTCGCACCGACTATCTGGCCTACATGCCGAAGCTGCAGTACCTGCTGATGTGCAGCACACCCATTACGGATATCTCCTACTGTGCCAACATGAAAGATCTGAAATATGTGGAGCTGTTCATTACAAAGGTCACGGACTTCTCTCCCCTGCTGGAATGCAAAAATCTTGTAGATCTGAACGTTTCTTACACATATCCCGAAGATCCGCTGATTTTCGGACAGATGAAACAGCTAAAGAATCTTTGGTTCCGGAATATGCGGGATTGGAATGTCCGCAATCAGCTTCAGCAGGCGCTCCCCAACACAAGGATGGTCTTTGACCCCGGTTCCTCAACAGGGGGTGGTTGGCGGAAGCTCCCCAACTACTATGCCCAGCGGGACATTGTCCATATGCCGTACATGGAAGAAGATTAAAAAAGTTCCCACTTGATTTTCAAGTGGGAACTTTCAGACTATCAAAAAACCGGGAAATCTGCGACTATACTGTAGGGGCGATTCATGAATCGCCCGCCCACAATCGCACCGCAATTGTGGGATTTCCGCAGGAAACAAGAGAATGATCGTCGCTGACGATGTGATTTTGTTCGCAAAATCACCGGGCGCATCGTGATGCGCCCCTACGATATGGACCGACCGATATGCGTCCAATGATACTTCTTTGACACGCTCAAAGTTCCCACTTGATTTTCAAGTGGGAACTTTTTATTTTTACCTGTAGTCAGCAACACTTTTACGAACCAAGGCACGCTTCAGCTTTGCTTCTGCCACAATCAGATCCGTATTGCTGACATTCTTATCCGCAAGAATCTGTTTGGCCCGTTCTTCCGCGTTTTTCGCTCTGTCCAGGTCGATCTCATCGGCCCATTCAAAGGTAGTGGGCACCAGCGTCACGGCACCATCCGACACAGACAGAATACCGCCAATGCAAGCTGCATAGCGCTTCTGTCCGTCAATAATGAATGTGGCACGGCCCATACCCAAAGGCGCAACACAGTTCATATGACCTGCCATAATGCCCAAATCGCCGGTAGTGGTACGAACAATGACCTCTTCGGCCATGCCCTCAAACTCCATGCCGTCGGGGGTGACGATCTTTAGCGAGAAGCTGTTCATGCGTTCTCACCCTTCCACTTTTCCACCACTTCATCGATGGAGCCTGCGTACAGGAAGTAGGATTCGGGGATCTCGTCGTGCTTGCCCTCAATAATCTCCCGGAAGGAGCGGATAGTCTCCTTCAGAGGCACATACTTACCCAGATAACCGGTGAACTGTTCAGCTACATGGAACGGCTGGCTGAGGAAGCGCTGGACTTTACGGGCACGGTTAACAATCATCTTGTCCTCTTCGCTCAGTTCGTCCATACCCATGATGGCAATGATATCCTGCAGTTCCTTGTAGCGCTGCAGAATACTCTGGACAGCACGGGCAGTTTCGTAATGCTCCACACCAACGACCTCGGGGCTGAGAATTCTGGAAGTAGAGTCCAGAGGATCAACAGCGGGGTAAATACCCAGAGAAGCGATACCACGGTCCAGAACAGTGGTAGCGTCCAGGTGGGCAAAAGTAGTGGCGGGAGCGGGGTCAGTCAAATCGTCAGCAGGCACGTAAACGGCCTGGACGGAAGTGATAGAACCATTCTTGGTGGAGGTGATACGCTCCTGCAGAGCGCCCATTTCCGTCGCCAGTGTAGGCTGGTAACCAACGGCAGAGGGCATACGGCCCAGCAGAGCGGAAACCTCAGAACCAGCCTGGGTGAAGCGGAAAATATTATCGATGAACAGCAGAACGTCCTGATGCTTTACATCACGGAAGTATTCTGCCATAGTCAGACCGGAAAGGCCCACACGCATACGTGCTCCGGGGGGTTCGTTCATCTGGCCGAAGACCATGGCTGTCTTGTTGATAACGCCGGACTCGGTCATTTCGTTATACAGGTCATTGCCCTCACGGGTACGCTCACCGACACCGGTGAAAACAGAGTAACCGTTGTGTGCAGTGGCGATGTTGTAGATCAGCTCCTGAATCAGAACGGTCTTACCGACACCGGCGCCGCCAAACAGGCCGATCTTACCGCCCTTGGCATAGGGGCAGATCAGGTCGATGACCTTGATGCCGGTTTCCAGGATCTCGGTGGCAGGCTGCTGTTCTTCGTAAGAAGGTGCGCTGCGGTGGATGGGCCACTTTTCCGCAGCAGCCACAGGCGCGCCGTTATCGATGGGCTGACCCAGCAGATTAAACACACGGCCCAGGCAGCCATCACCTACAGGCACACTAATGGGCGCACCGGTATCGACAGCTTCGATACCACGCTGCAGACCATCGGTAGAGCTCATAGCGATGCAGCGCACAACATTGTCGCCAATGTGCTGTGCCACCTCTGCTACGATGGTGCTGCTACCATTGGGAACTTCAATGGCGCTGAGCAGCTCCGGCAGGCAGCCGTCGGCAAAGCGAATGTCCAGAACCGGACCCACGACCTGGATCACGGTTCCAATATTTTTGGCCATAGGATTCAACTCCTTTGTTATTTCATTAGCAACCTGTAAAAACTCTGTTTTGATGATTTTGGTGAGAGATTTTGTTCTAAATTGAGTTATGGAAAGTTCGGAATACTTTGTGTATTGCGGACTTTTCATAAGGAAAAGTTAGGACAAAAGATTCGGCAAAATCGCAAATAAAGAGTTTTTAGAGGTGCCCTATTAAGAACCGGCAACGATCTCAGTGATTTCCTGGGTAATCGCTGCCTGGCGAGCCCGGTTGAACTTCAGGCTCAGATCTGCGATCATCTCATCGGCATTCTGGGTTGCGGAGTCCATTGCGGTACGGCGGGCAGCCTGCTCAGCCGCGCGGCTTTCGCAGAGGGCGCCATACAGGATTCCGCCCAGATATTCCGGGACGATCTTCTCAAACACCTCAGTGCTGTCCGGTTCATAGATAACATCTGTGGTAACCGTACCCTCGCGGCCGGTTTCCTGCCGAATCAGCGGCAGCAGACGCAAGGTAGCGGGGGTCTGAGAAAGAACAGAGACAAAGTTAGTGTAGGCAATGTGGATCTCATCGATTTCTCCTGCACGGTATGCCTTGCAAAGCTGCTTGGCAATGGAGAAGCAATCGCCCACCGATACATCCTCCGCCTCTTTATAGTTGGTAGTCATCAGCTCCAGATTCCGGGTCTGATAAAAGTCCACGGCCTTTTTGCCGATGGGAAGCACGATAACATCCTTGCCCTCCATTTCGGAATAGGCAAGCTTCAAAACATTGCTGTTATAGCCGCCTGCCAATCCACGGTCACCGGCAATGACCACATAAGCGGACTTTTTCACAGGCCGCTGGGTCAGATAAGGCGACGAGAAATCCCGGTTGGCATCCACGATATCATTGATGGTTGCATACAGAATTTCAAAATAAGGACGGGAATTCAGCACTTGCGTCTGGGCTTTACGGAGCTTGGATGCCGCGACCATTTCCATGGCCTTGGTGATCTGCTTGGTGGATTCCATGCTCCGAATACGGTTTTTGATCTCCTTGGCGGAAACGCCAGCCATGGCTGTTCCCTCCTTTAAGCCACGCCCTGGAACTCAACTAACAGTTCCGTCAGCGCGGTTTTCAGTTTTTCAGCGGTGTCAGCTTCCAGCTTTCCGGTGGTACGGATGGTTTCCAGCACATCGCTGTAGCGGTTATCCATAAACTCACAAAGGCGCAGCTCAAACTCGGGGATGGCATCCACGGCAATATTCTTCAAATAACCGTTGGTAACAGCGAAGATGATGCACACCTGATGCGCGACCTCAGCAGGAGCGTTGTTCTTCTGTTTCAAAACCGCAACGATCCGCTCACCCAAAGCCAGTCTTGCCTTGGTATCAGCGTCCAGATCGGAACCGAACTGGGCAAAGCTCTGCAGCTCGCGATACTGAGAGTACAGCAGTTTCAAAGAGCCTGCAACCTTCTTCATAGCCTTGATTTGTGCGTCACCGCCAACACGGGAAACGGAAATACCGGGGTTAACCGCGGGCATAATACCTGCGTTAAACAGTTCAGTCTCCAGGAAGATCTGACCGTCGGTAATAGAGATAACGTTGGTGGGAATGTATGCGGAAACATCGCCTGCCTGAGTCTCGATGATGGGCAGAGCGGTCAAGCTGCCGCCGCCCAGCTCGTCAGACAGCTGTGCGGCACGCTCCAGCAGACGGGAGTGGAGATAGAAAACGTCGCCGGGGTAAGCTTCACGTCCGGGAGGACGGCGAATCAGCAAAGAAATGGCACGGTAGGCCACTGCGTGCTTACTCAGATCGTCGTAGATCACCAACACGTCCTTGCCCTGGTGCATGAAATACTCACCAATGGAGCAGCCGGTGTAGGGAGCGATATACTGCATAGGTGCCAGTTCGGAAGCGGTAGCGGAAACGACTACCGTGTAATCCATAGCGCCGCCCAGCTCCAGATTGTTCACGATCTGGGCAACGGTGGAACGCTTCTGGCCGATGGCAACATAAATGCAGATCACATCCTTACCCTTCTGGTTCAGAATGGTATCGGTTGCGATGGTGGACTTGCCGGTCTGGCGGTCGCCGATGATCAGCTCACGCTGACCACGGCCAATGGGAATCATAGCATCAATGGCCTTGATGCCGGTCTGCAGAGGACGGCTGACATGCTTTCTTTCAATGATGCCGGGAGCGGGGCTTTCGATGGGGCGGTAACCTTCCGCCACGATAGCACCCTTGCCGTCAATGGGTTCGCCCAATGCATTAACAACACGGCCAATCAGTCCAGCACCAACGGGAACAGACACGACTCTGCCGGTACGCTTGACGGTGTCGCCTTCCTTGATGCCGTTATCGGTACCCAGAATAACAACGGAAACCGTATCCTCTTCCAGGTTCTGTGCCATGCCGTAAGAACCGTTGGGGAACTCGATCAGTTCGCCGGCCATACACTTGTCCAGGCCGGAAACCCGGGCAATACCGTCACCCACCAGAATCACGATGCCGGTTTCGCTGGATTCCAGCTTGGCTTCGTAATTCTTGATCTGGGCACGGATAATCTTTGTAATTTCTTCAGGTCTTAATTCCATATTCTACCTACTTTCACAGTACGGTATTTTTCAGCAACGCGCTGATGGATTCCAGACGGTGAGATACCGTATCATCCAAACGCTTGCCGTCATAGTCCAGGCGAATGCCGCCAAGACAGGCAGGGTCGATCCGATTATTAAGATCAATGGTCTTACCGGTGACCTTTGCCAGTTTCTGTGTCAATCTTTCCCTCTGATCCGCGTTCAGCGCAATTGCTGTTACCGCGCAGACCTCCAGAATGCCGTGATCCCGGTTATACGCTGCCCGGTATTCCTTGCAGCAATCGGCAAAGTGACGCATATATCCCTTTTCTGTGAGAATCTTCAAGAAATTCAGCACATAGGGATTCACCTTACCCCGGAAGCTGTCGTCCAGAATCCGGCAACGTTCTTCCTTGGTAAGATTGGGTGCGGACAGAAGCCGCACAAAATCCGGTTCCTGCGCGAAACCTTCGCACAGCGCAGACAACTCCTTCAATACAGGCTCACTGCAGTTTTCCTCTTTTACAAGGTCGTACAGCGCCTGGGCATAAACAACTGCGACATTTGTCATGCCTGCTCACCCAATTCATCGATAAAATGATCCACAAGGCTGGCCTGATCCGCATCGCTGAGGACACGGCCAACGACCTTTTCCGCAATGGCCATAGCCATTTCGGAAATCTCATCCTTGGCATCATTGATGGCCTTTTTCTTCTCCTGGGCAATGTCCGCGGCAGCCTTGCTGCGGATGGCATCTGCCTCCAGATTTGCCTGACGGATGATCTCCTCTTCCCGATGCTGACCACGGGTCACGGCCTCTTTGACCATACGCTCGCTGGTTTCAGCAGCAACGGAAAGTTTTTGCTGATACTCAGACTCCATAGCTGTGGCAGAGGTCTTGGCCTTGTCAGCAGCATCGTACATATCATCGATCTCTTTCTGACGGTCCGCGATCATTTTCATTACGGGACCGAAGAGGAATTTCTTAGCAACAAAGAAAAGGGCAAGAAAATTCAGCAATACAAACAGCGCCGTCCAAAAATTGACGCCAATAAAGCTTTCGAACACCTTACCAACTCCTTTCCTTCAGTGTTTGGAGCGGTTATTCTTAAACGTTGGTAGCAAACAGGATCAGGAAGGAGATCAGCAGGGAGTAAATACCGGTGGTCTCGGTAATTGCACAACCCAGGATCATGTTGGTACGCAGGTTATCAGCGGTTTCGGGCTGACGGGCCATGCCCTCCAGAGCCTTACCGACAGCATTACCTTCACCGATAGCGGGGCCGATAGCGCCGATACCCATACACAGGCCTGCACCGATGGCGCACATTGCCTTCAGAAAATAAGCATTGAATTCCATAAATAGTTCCTCCTAAAATTATTTTATATATGCATTTATGGTTAACGAATCAAGCATCCTTCTCTTCGGGAGGAGGACAGGCTCCGGCGATATAGACCATGGTCAACAGGCTGAACACCAGCGCCTGGACAAAGCCGGAAAACAGGTCGAAATAAATTGACAAAACAGCTGGAACACCAAAGGCCAGAACCGGCACACCGGACAGAATATCCAGCGCCTGCAGCAGGCCAAAGAAGCCGAGCACAAAACTCAAAACCGCCAGGATCTTGAAGATCAGCTTATTCTTCTTTTTGCTGTTAATGATCCAAATTGCCACACCGGCTGCCATCAGCACAGCACCAACCAGCCAGCCGTTCTTTGAAATGGCACCCAAGATCAGCGCAGACAGTATAGAAAAGGCGGTATAGATGATGGAAGAGATCACGGTACCACCTGCCACATTACCGAAATGACGGAAGGCCATAGAAACCGGCTGTGCAATTTCGGAAACGATGTTCATCGGAGTCATGACCACGATAGGCTCAGTGAAGCCCTTCAGCCAGCCAACAAATCCGTTATTTTTAATGTTGTTGTACCAGATCAGCACACTGACCATAATGGCCCAGGTCAACGTACAGCTCAGATCAGCAGTGACGGGACGAAGGAAACCGGTCATACCAATGAGGGTTCCACAAATACTACTGAGGAAAAGTGTACCGATAAAGGGTGTCCAGTGGGCATTGTGCTGACCCATAGCGCTGACCGTCAGATTGTAGATCATGGAAACACCCTTTTCCACCAGAACCTGCATCTTACCGGGACGCTTTTTCAGATCCTTACCCAACTTAACACACGCAATGATCAGAGCCACCGTCACAATAAATGACGATACAGTCGTCTGAGTAATGGGGATTCCTCCAAAAATGGGAATTGTAAAATAGACAAATGCGCCTGTTACGCTTACATTCATAGGTTCTTTTCACCAGGCTTTCTTCTGAAAAATTCTGTGATCGTTAAAGTAAATCTTACAAAAATCAAAGGCAGCACCAGCGCAAACACATTGCAGTAGCCGCTTTTTACCAGTGCAAACAGCACCACAAACATACCAATCATCCGAAGCAGATAGGAGGTTTTAATGGTTGCCTGTCCGCCCTTTACATTCTGCTCCGTGGCCTTATCGGCGGCAATGGTGGCACCGATGGCCATAAAGAAGAAGTTCAGCACCGCTACCATACCGCCGGCAATGCCGCCCAACAGCACGGTTCTGTCATAGTAGCCAAGCAGCGCAAAAATACCGATCATGGCCGCCACGCAAACCGCCTCGCCCAAAGCGACGATTCCGGTCTGTTTCCAAATAAATTGTCTGGAGTCCATATCTGTCCCCCTGTTAATCATGGTCATTGAAGGACACCGCCGGGGGTTCCTTCTTCTTTTTATCCTTACTGAGCAGTTCCATGGCTTTCAGCGATACCCGCAGGCCGTCAATGGCGAAAAAGATGCCCAGGGCAATTCCTGCCCAGATCACCCATTGACCCCAGCCTTTGGAATTGTGAAGCCACACCGCCAGCCAGATAGTGCACAATGGCGGTACAGCCACAGACAGCCCCAATTGTGTTAACCAAACAAGCAATGACAACTGTTTCATAGCGCCTCCGAAATCGCATACTCCCCATTAAACACTATTTGATAGTATATCCCATAACTGCATAAGATGCAAGTAAATATTTCTTTACCGCCTCATTTTCTTAAGAATGCAAAAGTTTTATGAAAAAGTCTTTTCATTTCTGCAAAAATATAGTAAACTAATAAAGTATGTCAAAGAAAGGGGGAATTTGCTGTGCAGCAGGAACTGGATATTTTACAGGGCACCATTGGGGCCGTTGTCTATCAGAATTACGAAAACGGCTATGCGGTTTTGCGGCTGCAGTGCGAAGACGGCCAAACCGTAACGGTAGTTGGCACCATCCCCCGCCCTGCCGTTGGCGAACGGCTGATGGTCACAGGTCACTGGAGCAGCCATCAGAGCTACGGCAAGCAGTTTGAAGCAGAATTTCTGGAGCGGCTCATGCCCCAGACCCAATCGGAGATCCTCAGCTATCTCTCTTCCCGGACCATCAAGGGCATTGGCCCTGTGACCGCCGCCCGGATCGTTCATCATTTCGGTGTCCATACCTTACAGATCATGGAGCAGGAACCCGAACGTCTTGCAGAGGTTTCCGGTATCTCCCCCGCCAAGGCCAAAGCCATCGGTGAAGAATTCCGGCTGCAGGTAGGCATGCGGCAGCTGATGGAATTCTTCGCGCTGCATCAGTTACCGGCCGAGTTGGCTGTCCGAGCGTATAAGCTTTACGGAGAAAGTACCATTGATCTACTATATGACGACCCTTACCTGTTGATGGACGAAGGTCTGGAAGCGCCCTTTGGTGCCGTGGACCGCTTTGCCATCGAACTGGGTATCGCTGGCGATGATCCCCGGCGGATCGAAGCCGGCATTCTCTTTGAATTACATTATAACTTATCCGCCGGCCACAGCTTCCTGCCGGAAGAAAAGCTGATCGGTGCCACTGCGCAGCTTTTGAGCGTCGATGCGGTCCCGGTGCAAAACGGTATTGGCCGCTTACTGGAAGCCGAGCGGCTTGTCCGGGAGACCTTGGCCGGTATCACTGTAGACTATCTTCCCGAGCTTTACGAAGCGGAGGTTTATACCTGTCAAAGACTTCTTGCGTTTGCAAAGAAGCAATTCCCACAGCCTTCCAACTGGAAAGCCCTTATGAAACAGGCCGAGTTGGAAAGCGGAATTACCTATTCCGGGCAGCAACGGCAAGCTATAGAAGATGCCATGTCCACCGGACTTCTGCTGATCACCGGCGGTCCCGGTACCGGTAAGACGACTATTTTGAACGGCATCCTCAATCTGTTCGGGCAGATGCAGCTTCGCTGTTTGCTGGCTGCTCCCACAGGCCGTGCCGCCAAACGTCTGACGGAAGTCACCGGGGAGGAAGCCTCCACCATCCACCGGCTTTTGGAAGCCGGGATCGATCCCCACACCGGTAAGATGTATTTTGCCCGGGATGAGGGCAATCCGTTAAAGGCGGATGTGATCATCGTAGATGAGATGTCCATGGTGGATATTCAGCTTCTGCACAGTTTGCTGCGGGCCATTCCGCAAGGAAAGCGGCTGATATTTGTAGGTGACCCCGATCAGCTCCCACCTGTTGGCCCCGGTTTTCCCTTTGCGGATTGCCTCCGCTGTGAAATGCTGCCTTCTGTCCGGCTGACCGAGATCTTCCGTCAGGCCCAGCAAAGCCTGATCGTTATGAATGCCCACCGGGTCAATAACGGCCAAATGCCGGAGCTGAAGGACCGTAAGCATGATTTCTTTTTCCTGCCTTGCCGCAGTGAAGAGGAAGTGGCCCAGACCGTTGCGGGACTCTGCACCACCCGTTTGCCCAAAAACATGGGCATCCCATCCGACCAGATCCAGGTTTTGACGCCTACCCGTAAGGGTGGTGTGGGCACATGGGGTCTCAACGGGTTGCTCCAATCCCAGCTCAATCCCCCGTCCCCTACCAAAAAAGAGCGGAAATTCGGTGAATTCGCCTTCCGTGAAGGCGACCGGATCATGCAGATCCGCAACAACTATGACATCATGTGGAAAAAGTGTGATGGCAGCGCCATTGGCACAGGTATATTTAACGGCGACATCGGCACCATAGCCAGTATTGATTTTGCCGCGGAGACCATGACCGTGATTTTTGACGACCGGGAAGCAGAGTACGAATTCACCCAACTAAACGAGCTGGAACCGGCCTATGCCATGACCGTTCACAAAAGTCAGGGCAGCGAATACCGGGCCGTCGTTCTCTGCGCATGGAACGGCTCTCCCTATCTTCTCAGCCGGAGCATCCTCTACACCGCCATCACCAGAGCCAAAGAGCTGCTGATCATTGTAGGCCGTGAAGAAACAGTTGCCGCTATGACGCAAAACGCAAAAGTTGGCCGCCGGTATTCCGGTCTGAAGCTGCGTCTGCAAGGGAGAGTATGATGAAATTGATCTACCGGCTTTGGCAATTACTGTTTCCACCTAAGTGCGTTTTATGCGGAAAGCTGCTGGAAAAAGAAGAAACCGATTTGTGTCACAGCTGCCGCTGTGACACACCGGAATTTCCAAAATCGAATTTAAAGCTTCCATATCTTGCACATTGGTCCGCTTTGTGGTATTATGAAGGCACGGTCCGCAGAAGCATCCTGCGTTTTAAGTTCCACGGGGAACGCAGCTATGCGGAAATCTACGGAAGACAGCTTGCTATGAAGCTGCTGTCTGACGGCATTGCCTTCGATATTCTTACCTGGGTCCCCATCAGCCGTCTTCGCCGCTGGCGCAGAGGGTATGATCAAGTCCAGTTGATCGCCGAATCAGTTGGAAAGGAACTGGGTGTCACGCCACAGGCTACCCTGGTCAAGACCCGCCACAACCGTCCCCAATCCCGATTGGGTGGCGCGCCCCAGCGCAGAGCCAATGTCATGGGCGTTTACCGGCTGACGGAAAACGCACCGATACAAGGAAAGCGGATCCTTTTGCTGGACGATATCATTACAACCGGAGCCACCGCCGGAGAGTGCGCCAGAGTGCTTCTCACCGCCGGTGCGAAAGAAGTTTCCTGCGCTGCAGTGGCAGCCGCATCCCATCACGAAAAAACCAGTAGGTGATACTTATGCAATTATTTTCCAACGACCTGGGCATTGACCTGGGTACTGCCAACATTCTGATCTATGCCGAAGGCAAAGGCGTTGTGGTCAGAGAACCCGCCGTCGTGGCTGTGGATAAAAACACAGGTCATATTCTGCAGGTTGGTGCCGCTGCCCGGAACATGCTGGGCCGTACCCCCGGCAACGTGGTGGCTATGCGCCCGCTGAAGGACGGTGTCATCTCCGACCATGAAATGACCGTTAAAATGCTTCAGGAGCTGATCCGTACCGCCACCAAGTCTTCCCTCTTCACCCCCAAGCCCAGAATCGTTATCTGTGTTCCCAGCGGTGTTACGGAAGTTGAGGAAAGAACTGTTATCAATGCTGCCATTGAAGCAGGTGCCCGCCGTGTGTACCTGATCGAAGAGCCTTTGGCTGCGGCCCTGGGTGCCAACCTGGATATCGAGGGTCCCAACGGTCACATGGTCGTTGATATCGGTGCCGGTACTACCGACGTAGCTGTTGTTTCCATGAACGGTGTTGCTGTTTCCTCTTCCGTAGAAGTGGCCGGCGATACTTTCGACGAAGCCATTGCACGATATGTCCGCCGGAAGCACGGTGTGGTCATCGGTCAGGTCACTGCCGAGGAGGTCAAGATCCAGATCGGCTGTGTCTATCCCAGAACCGAGGATGCCAGTATGCTGGTCAAGGGCCGTGACGCCAAGACCGGTATGCCCAGAGAGATCACGCTGCTGTCTTCTGAGATTTTCGAAGTTCTGCGCCGTCCCTCCCGTCAGATCGCCGACGAAGTACAGTCTGTTCTGGAAGAAACTTCTCCGGAGTTGGTTGGTGATATTGCCCAGAACGGCATTACCCTCACCGGCGGCAGCAGCCAGATCTGGGGTATGGATCTGTTGCTGACCGAGAGAACCGGAATCCGCTGTACCGAAGCAAACGAACCCGATTCCTGTGACGCCTACGGATGCGGCAAGAGTCTGGCATGGAGGGACACCATGACCGAAGGCCCCATCAATATCGCCAGAAAGCGCATCATGCGCAGCTTGCAGTAAAATAATACGCCGGTGGGAATCCCCACCGGCGTTTCGTTATGTGGTCTTGTAGCAGTTGCCGCCGGAATCGCTTTCACTGTCGCAGTTTCTGGGAGCGAACCGTGCTGCCGGGAACGGGATCCGGCTGAACATTTCACAGGGATCCTCCGAGCAACCTATGGCATCGCAGCACTCCTTCGTGGGAATACTGTAGTCCAATACCGGTACTACGATCTGGGCATCCCGCTCCAAACGAATGATGGAGAACTGACCCAGAGTGACAAAAAGTCTTCTGCGATCACCGGACAGCACCAGATCATCGTCAAACATTTCCCGGATATATGCCGGGATCTGCAGCGCGGTGGTCTCCTGGCAGACACATTCGCATACGTCCTTGACCTTGGAGCTGAGCACCATAGGATCCAAAACTTCCACAACTGCAGTGGGTCGATTGGCACTGTAACGGCTCAATCCGTCAGATTCGTTGATTCGGGTATCACTGGTAAAGATATGGGCGCAGCCATCCTCGCCGCAAAGCACAGCCCGCTTAGAGAAGACCGCCAAACCGTAAAGGCTGGCCGGACGGCAGGTGCCCACGGTGGCATCCGCCAGCACACGGTAGTAGAATGTAACGTCGATACAGTAGTGGTTGCGGTCAAAGGCTACCGGCTCCACATCGATATAGGTATAAAGCAGGTCTGCACAGCGGACCTTTGCTCCGGCGGCGGTGTCCAGAATGGTCTGGGAACCTGTGGTCAAATAGACCCGCAGATCCTCGATGCAATCCTTATCACGGCAGCTGTCGGTAATTTTACGAGTGTGGATAGAGAGCGCCTGCTGCAGGTCCTCCGGACCGCAGCGTACCGGCTCCCGGCAATTATCTGACATGGTAATACCTCCCGATCAAAATTCGTTGGCAATAAGCACATTCGCTTATAGGACAGTTTATGCAAGGAAGTTCCAACTGTGCAGGAGAATGTGCTGTTCATTGGATATCGGCTTGCTTTCCCAATATTACAGAGGTATAATTGCAATAGATAACTTTTTAAAGAGTGGTGATAACAATGATGGACGCAAGAAACATTAAAACCATCGTGGTGGACCTGGACAGGACCTTGCTGCATACGGATAAAACACTGTCTTCCTATACTGTAGAGATCCTCAGGCAATGCAAGAAAAAAGGAATCAAAATTATGGTTGCAACAGCGAGGCCTTTGCGTACCGCAATCGAATACTGTGAGCAGATCGGTTGTTATGCCATGGTTGTTTCCAACGGCGCAAGAATTATCTGCGGAAACCGGAAAACCGAGTATGGAATCTGCCGGCAAAGCGCTGTACATCTGTTGAACACACTAAACCGCCACCCCTCACTGTTAATCACCCTTGAAACAGGAGATATTGCCTACTCCAACAGACCCATTTCAGATTATGAAACCACCGTATCCGATGATCTGGTGAGCATTGCGAAAACAGAAGGCGTATTAAAAGTATTGGTAAAGCTGGACAACGAAGAAACCTTGGATATCGTTCGGGAAGGTTTATCAGAGGATTTATATTACACCGTAGCCAACGGGTATTTAATACAAATCATGGACAAAGCCGCAACCAAATGGAACGGAATCAAGGCTATGCTGGAATTGTGTGGCTGTTCTCCCGATGAAACGGCCTACTTCGGCGATGACAACGACGATATTGAGCCAATCAAAATGTGTGGCATAGGCATTGCTGTTTCCAACGCCATCGACGAGGTAAAAACCGTAGCGGACCATATAACCGACAGTAACGATGCCGACGGTGTTGCAAGATTTATTGAAGAGGCATTACTATAACTATGGGAACAGGAATCATCGTGTGCGGTCTTAACGGCTGCGGAAAAAGCACTCTGGGCAAAGCGTTGGCGCAGAAAATGGGGTTTCACTTCATTGATATTGAAGATTTATACTTTACAAGAGCAAGTAACGACACACCATACGCAAATCCCCGTCCCCGTGCAGAGGTGGAAAAACTACTTTTGGAAGAAGTACGTAAGCACGATCATTTCGTTTTTTCCGCCATTAAAGGCGATTACGGAGAAGAACTCCAGAAGCACTATCAATATGCGGTTGTGATCGAAGTCCCAAAAGAGATCCGAACGCAGCGTGTACGAAACCGCTCTTTTCAGAAATTCGGCAGCAGAATGTTGGAAGGCGGCGATTTGCAACAGGCAGAAGAACGGTTTTTCAAACTGTCAGAATCCAGAACGGAAGATTTTTATGCCCAATGGCTGCAATCATTAGATTGCCCGATTATCCGTGTAGACGGGACCAAGTCCATTGATGAAAATATTCATTTCATTATCAATCAAATCCATGCACAACAGCCGTCTCTCTAGCAGAGGCGGCTGTTGGGCATTTTTGTTGCTTCTCAGTTATCTTATACAATTTTAACATAAATCTTTAAAATATTGACATCTCACCTTTTTTTATTGCTTTTTATGCTGCCTATGCTATATTGAATGTGTATCCCACGAAAGGAGAAATTATCATGTCTTATGTTTTCTATTCGTTGAATGGCCCTTGGGAAATGGACTATACCGCCGAAGCATATACCGATGAACAGATGCCGGAATTTTCCGGTTTTTCTGTAGAAAATGCGGTCCCCGGTTACTGGGAGGATATGACGGATTCATTTCTTTCCGCGCCGTTTTTCCGTCATCTGAAGATCAATCCCGAATACGGAATCCAGCGGTATCCCATGGCCGGATGGGCACCGGATATGGCTCTGCCCAATATTATGGGTAATTTCTTCTATCGCCGCAGCTTTCAATACGAAGGTGCTTATCGACCCTGTGCTTTTCACTTTGAAGGTGTACAGAACACCCTCCGCCTGTGGCTGAACGGGCGCTATTTAGGATGTCATGCAGGCTACAGCACGCCATTTGAGATCGACGTTCCTGAAAATACACTCCACGACGGAGAGAATACCATCGTTTTAAGCATATCCAACACAGAATTACCCGGCTATGATGGTTTGCCTGTCACAGGTCTTACTAACCGTGCCGCCTGCCAGTATACCGGCGGCATTACCGGAGATGTTTCTTTCCGGATCTATCAAAGTTCCCTGCGGGATACGGCTGTTCTGATCAGTGATGATTGCAGCGAAGCCACAGTGGATGTTACCTGTGACGGCTCTGCTATGTTTACATGGGCGGTACTGGATGATGGCAAATGCATTATCAGCGGCAGTGCTGATGGCAGTTTTTCTTTCAGCACAGCCGGTCTGACTCGGTGGACACCGGAAATGCCCAAACTGTACACACTGGAATTGTTCTGCGGTGAAGCAAAGCTGACCCGTTCTTTCGGTGTTCGCCGTTTGACCACAGAGGGCAGCCAAATCCGTCTGAATGGGATTCCCTGTTACCTGCGTGGTATCTGTGAGCATTGCTACTATCCGGAAACCGTTCATCCTAACCACGATGTTTCGTTTTACCGTAATGTGATCCACAAACTCAAGTCCCTTGGCTTCAACTTCATCCGTTTCCATACCCATATCCCCACAGAAGAATATATGCAGGCTGCCGATGAACTGGGAATTTTGATGGAAGTGGAAAGTCCCAACTATGCATCCTTCGAAGAATGGAAGCAGATTGTTGCATTCTGCCGGCATCATACCTCTGTGGTTATGTACAGCTGCGGCAACGAGCTTTTGATGGACGATCCCTTTATTGAACATCAAAGGCAGTGCGCACAGGTTGTACATCAAAAGACAGACAGCCTGTTTTCACCCATGAGTGCCATGCGCGGCTTGGAGTATGCCTGGTTGGAAGAAGACCAAAAGCCGAATCTTGTTCATACCCCCCTTACACACCATCCCCGCCGTTTCGAAACCGTTGGTGAATTTTGCGATGTTTATAACAGCTATACTCTAGGCTTGACCAGTTATGATTCTTTGAATGCAAATCCCGAGCAGATTGACAGTTGGAACACCGTGTACAAGAAACCCCGGCTTAGCCACGAAATCTGCCTTCATGGAACATATACCGATCTAAGTCTGGAATCCCGCTATGCGGGTACCCATGTAGGCAAAACGGATATGTTCCCCTCTCTGCGGCGTCATCTTGCTTCCAAGGGACTTCTTCACAAGGCACCTTTATTTTTCAAAAATTCTTCCGAATGGCAGCGCCGGCTGCGTAAGCACTGTTTTGAATCGACCCGTATGTGCCACCATCTGGCAGGCTACGATTTCCTTGGTCCCATCGATACCCATTGGCACACCTTTGGCTATGATGTGGGCATGATGAACGAATTCTATGAACTGAAACCCGGCGAGACAGAGCGTAATGTGCTGATGTATAATTCAGCAACGGTCTTGCTGACCGATTTGGGAAGTGATTTCGTTTTTACTGCAGGAAAAGAACTGGCGTTTGGGATCTATACTTCCCATTTCGGCCCGGAATCGCTGACCGATGCCCGGCTCAATATCCGCCTTACTATGGGCGGAAAACTCCTTGCATCCCGTCAAACCGTGCTGCACACAGTAAAAAACGGTGAAATTACCAAACTTCATGACTTCCGTACCGTGTTGCCGCAAATTTCCGAACCTGCTGCATTAAAATTGTATGCAACATTGGAATCCGGTGACACTTATGCAGAAAATGAATGGGAGCTGTATCTGTTTCCCGAGATCAAGGCAGACCCCGGTAATCTTCTGGTACTGGAAAACGCCTCCGAAGAAACACTCCGTGAAGCGCTTCACACTGGAAATGATATCCTGCTTCTTGGGAAAACGCCCTTTACCTCCCTGCCTACCTATTTTCAAATGTCACTGCCAGGCCGGACCAACGGAAATCTGGCAACAGTCATTTCTGATCATCCAGCGCTTGGCAGTCTGCCACACGATGGTTTCTGCGGTTGGCAGTTCCGACGTCTGTTGGAAGACGGCAGTGCCGCTTGTTTTGAAGATCTCACAATTCCATATGATCCGATCATAGAAGTGGCTTCCTCTCACAAATGCGCCATCCGCCAGAGTATTCTCTTTGAATTCAACACACCGGGCGGCAGATTATTAGTATGCGGTTTTCATTTTCATGACAATGACCCCGCTGCCCGCTGGCTTAAAAACAAACTGATCAATTATGCCCTAAGCGATCTATTTGCTCCCATTCACACACTGAATGAAAGTCAACTAAACGTTTTAATAAACGGAAAAGTAATCAAGGCTGCTGAAAATGCCAATCGCGCATTCAATCCCAATGACAAAGCAACCCGCAGAAAACAACACAAGTGAGGAAAATCCATATGAAATACCAATCGGTTGTACCGCTCACCGTCATTTCCCCAGAGGATGAATACCATTATTTCTTCGGCTATTATGACCTGCAGCCATTCAGCCACGATAACAGGCGCCATCTTGCCCACAGAACAAGCTTTGTTGACCGGATTCCCACGCAGGATGATATCGTTGAACTGGGATATATCACTGTAGAGGATAAAAAGTTCCACAAAGTCGCGGAAAGTCGGGCTTGGAACTTCCAGCAAGGTGCGCTTCTGCAGTGGTATGATGATGCGCACATTATCTACAACGATTTCCGGGATGGCACCTACTGCAGTGTGATCAAGCATATTGAAACCGGCGCAGAGCGAATTATCTGTGCACCGCTGGCCCATCTGTCTGCAGACCGTAAATGGGGGCTTTCCATCAATTTTGCAAGGGTATGGAACTTCCGCCCCGGCTATGGATATTGTAACACCAAAGATCCATATTTTCATATCAATGCGCCCGATAATGATGGAATCTTTCTGGTAGATATCGATAAAAACACCAGCAA
Source organism: Faecousia sp. (assembly GCA_045646265.1). GTDB lineage: Bacteria > Bacillota > Clostridia > Oscillospirales > Oscillospiraceae > Faecousia. The sequence goes on along the minus strand of JAZRKL010000093.1, from coordinate 17,049 downwards.
GCTGATCATCAGCTATTCCGATCTGGCCCGGGCTTTTCCGGAAGAGCCATTCTGTGACATGAAGTTAGTGGTCAATCACATTACCTTCAATCCCTCTGGAGACCGCTTTCTATTTTTGCTTCGCAATTTCCCGGAACCTGGGAAACGGTGGGGTACCGTTTTGGCCGTCGCCGACCGGGATGGCTGTAATCTTCATCAGCTTACCGGTTATGCGATCAACTCCCACTATCATTGGAAAGATGATCAAACCATTATGATATGGTCCATTTTTGAGGAAAGCGGCATTTTCTTCTTTGACAGTGTTACGGGGCAGCGGCAAATGCTCCATAATGAATTGGTCAACAGCGGTGACATTCATTGTCTGTACGCACCGGACCGCAGTTGTTTTATCGGCGATGGTTATTGGGATCGGGAAAGTTACAGAAGCATCTATCTTTACGATTTTGAGACCCAGCAAAGCAAGCAATTAGTGAGAATCTTCTCTGAGCCGAATACCGTTACAGATACTCGCTGTGACCTGCATAATCGATTTAGTCCGGATGGAACACTGATTTCTTTCGATTCCTGGCATAGTGGCCGCAGAGAGATCATCGTCTTCCCCTTTGACAGAATAAAGTTATTGCTGTAACCCCTTATATAAAATGCAACACACAAAATGCACCCATCTTATCCAGACAATGTCATTAAGTTAAGAATGTCATCCTGAGGAGGCGGAACCGACGAATGATCTCCAGAGAATGATAGACCGGAGATTCTTCGACTCGCTTTGCTCGCTCAGAATGACATAAACGTTAACTTAATGACATTGTCATATCCAGATGGGTGCTTTTTCATTATTTCTGACGGGACTCCCAGAATTGCCGAAAGGCCGTAGGCAGGGCGATTTCCCGTTCAATCTCTTCGGCGGTAAACCACCGGAAGTCGCCTGTACATTTAGCGGTTTCCATGTAGAAGCCACGCATATTCCACTGCACATGTGTAAAAATATGGCTCTTATCCAGTGACAGGCGAACCTGTGTGACCTGCAATCCAAGCTTCCCGGCAGCGTCTACCGCCTGCTGGACTTCCAGATTGCCGGGAACATTGGGAAACTGCCAAAGGTCCGCCAAAAGGCCACGGCTTTCCCGCTTCTGAACGGCATATTTTCCGTCACAAACGCAGATAAAAACGGTCATATCCTCCTGCCGTCTGCCCTTTTTCGGCAGCTTAACAGGAAGATTTTCCGCAGTTCCCCGCTTTGCGCCAAGGCAGAAATCCTGACAGGGGCAGCGGTGACAATCCGGTTTCCGGTTTGGGCCGCAGACAGTAGCGCCCAGCTCCATCAGCGCCTGGGTAAAATCACCTGCTTTATCCGGATATATCTCAGTCAAGGCGGCAGTGACCTGCTTTTTATATGCAGGCAGGTCTATAGGCGTGGAATCGTCGGTGATGCGGGAAATCACACGCAGAACATTTCCGTCAACAGCCGGGGTTTTCTTCCCAAAGCAGATGGAGCAGATAGCACCGGCAGTGTATTCCCCGATTCCCGGCAGTGCCAGAACCTGCTTATATTCCCTGGGAAATGCCCCGTCATAGCGCTCCATGACCACCTGTGCGGCCTTTTTCAAATTCCGCACACGGCTATAATAGCCTAACCCCTCCCAAAGCTTGTGCAGCGCATCATCGTCGCAATTTGCCAAGTGAGCAACAGTGGGCAGCGCATCCAGAAAGCGGGCATAATACCCCTTCACCGCCTCAACACGGGTCTGCTGCAGCATGATCTCTGACAGCCAGACATGATAAGGCTGCGTATCCGCCCGCCAGGGAAGCTCCCGTTTATTCTCTTGATACCAGGGAAGCAGCGCTCCCGGCAGTTTTTCAAGCAATTCTTTCATGGGTTCACCTCATTGCCGCTATTGTACAACAGAAAAACAGCTTGTGTCAACCAAGCAATCTTAATACGACAAATGACGATTATTTTTGACAACCGCCCCGGAATCTGCTATACTATGAGCACATTTAAGGAGGGACCTCCATGAAAAAAACACTTCTTTTGATTTTATCTGCTGTTTTGCTGCTTTCTCTGGCTGTGGGTGTCAATGCAGATGAGCCGGAACAGGCTGCGGATATCAGCAGTGAAACCGCATTTTCCGGTACCGGCTACAAAAGCTTTGGTTTTTTGACCGACAAAAATGATATGGCCTACCGCACTTCCGGCGGCAACACAGCCATCACTTTGGAAAATTCCACAGGAATGGGTTCGCTGTATCTGATGTTTGACAAGGAATACGGCGAATATATCATCCGGGATAACAACAGTGACAAGACCATCACCGCCGGTACATATGATTTTCTCCATGAGTTCATCGATCTGGAAGCTGGCTTCGGGTATGCGCCCACTTCCATCACAGTGGATTTTGCCAACGGTGCTGTTACACTCAGTGAAATCTATGTTTTCACCACAGGTCAAACTCCCGCCTTTGTCCAGAAGTGGGAACCGCCTCTGGATGGCAAGGCCGATATTCTGATGATGCCCACCCACGGCGATGATGACCAGCTTTACTTCGCCGGTCTTCTCCCCTATTATGCCGGTGAACTGGATTGCGCGGTGCAGGTGGCCTATCTGACCAACCACCGTTGCTATACCAATCTGCGCATCCACGAAATGATCAACGGTCTGTGGGCCACCGGTGTTGAGAATTATCCGGTTTTTGCTTTCCGTCTGGATTTCAGAACAAAGGGTGACCGCATTGAGGATGCCTACCGCACCTATGCCAATGTGGGTATTTATAAGGAGGATCTGGTTGGATTTGTTGTAGAGCAGTTCCGCCGCTTCAAGCCTCAAGTGGTTGTGGGCCACGACATCAACGGCGAATACGGCCACGGCATGCATAAGGTCTACGCCCAGAGCATCATGTCCGCTGTGGAGATCTCCAACGATCCGGAGAGTTATCCGGAGCTGGCACAGAAATACGGTGTCTGGGATGTACCTAAAACTTACCTGCACCTGTTGAAAGATAACCCCATCGAGATTAACTACGATATCCCTCTGGAGCGGTTTGACGGACTTACCGCCTTTCAGGTGACCCAGAAATACGGCTTCCCCTGCCATGTGACTCAACAGCAGTACCGCAATTTCTGGATCTGGCTCAACGGCTACAAGGGCGAGATCACAAAGGCAACGGAAATCGAGCTGTATAACCCTTGCAAGTTTGGTCTGTACCGCACCACCATCGGTGAAGATGTTTTGAAGAACGACTTTCTGGAAAACATTATCACATACGAAGAGCAGGAGCGTCTGGAACAGGAGCGGCTGGAGCAGGAACGGTTGGAACATGAGCGTTTGGAACAGGAACGGCTGGAGCAGGAGCGGTTAGAGCAGGAGCGCCTGGAACAGGAACGTTTGGAAAAAGAACGGTTAGAGCAGGAACGGCTGGAAAAAGAGCGCTTAGAAAAAGAGCGTTTGGAGCAAGAGCGCCTGGAACAGGAGCGTCTTCTGGCCGAAGCTAAGAGACGAAGAGAAATCATAACCCTCAGTATCGGATTTACCTGTCTTGCCGGCTTTATTGTAACGATCATCATTACCATTAGAAATTCCAGAAAAAACAAGGCTTACGAAGCACAGGAAAAAAATTAAAAAATATATAAAAAAATGCTTGCATTTTCTGATATGATGTGCTATTATACTTTGGCACGTTAGAAGACGCTTGCATGCGGCAATAGCTCAGTTGGATAGAGTGACTGACTACGAATCAGTAGGTCGGGGGTTCGAGTCCCTTTTGCCGTACCAATAAAAAAGAGAGGGCTTTTGCCCTCTCTTTTTTATTGGTACGGCAAAAGAATGGACTCGAAAGGGCGGCATCAGTCCGCAGACTGGTGTAAAAATTGAGAGCTGGCGAGCAATTTTTAGCCCGTGGGAGAGTCCAAACAAGCAAGACTGCATCCGGCAGGGATGGTGGCTTGCTTGTTTTTCTGTTTGCGTAAAAGAAAATGCAAACGAGTCCCTTTTGCCGTACCAATAAAAAAGAGAGGGTAAACAACCAGTTGCCGTAGCGGCCTTTTCTTGCATGAACTGCTACTTGACAATCGAAAACGGAATGCTATAATGCAGGCAAGCTTGGCAGGTTGCTGCCTGCGTCTCTACAGTGTTACACTATCACCGGCTTTACATGCTGAGGAGGTACTTAACCATGGGAATCAACAGAACCGAAGCTTCTATTATTTTCGAAAACCGCTATGTATCGATTTCGATCTCTCAAAAAAATGCTGCAGTTGAGAGTGTTTTCGATAAAGTACACAGCAAGGAAATCAAGGGAGAGGATAGCTATTTCTTCTGCCTTATCGCACAGGATAAGAAAACTGTCGTAGCACCCACTGCATTGCGCTGCAGCGGCAATTGCATAACCGTGGAGACTCCTCTGGGTGATTTCCGGGTGGAAGTAACCGTCCAGGATGCGTATTTTGCCTTTGAATTAATAGATGTTCTGCCAGATGCGTCCTATAAGGCACTGCTGGCACACGGAAAATACGCATATGATTTCCGTGAAAAGTGTAATGTCGGCGCCATCGGCATTGCCATGACCTATTGGATGAATCCCTGTTTCTATCCCGATGCCAAGGCGTTGGAAACCAAGGGTGAGGTGGTAACCTCTCTGCGTTCTGAGGGAGCAAAGTACGGTCTGATTATTGCGCCAATTGCTGAGCATAGGGAACTGATCAAAAAAGTTTGCCAGACCATTGACCCAGAGAAGGGTATCGTCAGCGAGCATGGCGGCCCATGGGCCCGTGATTCCAGAAAGAATTGCGGCAACTATATGCTGGAGCTTGACAGTGAGCTGACATATATTCAGAACAGAATACCAATGTACAAAAAGCTGGGTCTGGATCAGGTGGATATCCATCAGTGGCCCACCACCTTCCGTCAGGGTGATTTTAAGTATGCCTACTATGACTCTCATGGGGATTTTAAGGAAAAAGTAGTGGACCTTCTGCGACAAAACGGCTTTGGTGCAGGTCTTCACACCTATTCCCACTACATTGACTACGAATGCGCGCCCATTCTCTCTGACCCCAAGTGGCAGAAGGATCTGGGTGTACTGGAGATTGTAACGCTGGCCGAGGATATCGATGAAACTGCCGATTTTCTTCCCACTGTGGAGTCTACGGAGAATATCAGTAATCAGGATGGCTTCCACTCCAAAAGCACGCCCTTCCTTTTGGTCGGCGAAGAAATGATCCGATTTGAAATGGACACCCATGGCTTCAAGGTGGCCCAGCGGGGCGTATGCGGCACAAAGCCTGCGGCCCACATCAAGGGTGAGAAGATCCGCCACATTGAAGGCCTGTACAGCATGATCACCCCAGTTATTGGTTCAGAGCTGTTCTTCAAGATCGCGAGAGATACCGCTAAGGCCTACAACGAGGGCGGCTATGAGATGATCTATGCGGATGCCCTTGACGGCATTAAACACCACTGTAACGAGGACCTGTGGTGGTACTACATAGCGGCCTTCGTCCATGAGATCCTGAAAGGGTGCGAAACGGCACCGATTCTGGATTGCGCCACCCACCTTCCCAGCCTGTGGCTGGCAAGAGGCAGGTTTGGCAACTGGGATACACCGTTCCGTGGCTTTAAGAGCTGGAATAAGGCACACCATCTTCCTCAGAACTTAGATTATCTGGATTTCTATCTGCAGCCTTCTCTGGGCTGGTATTGGTTCTATCCTACGGAAGACAACTATCCGGGCAATGCCAATACCAAGTACCAACATACGGAGATCGTGGAATACATGGGTTCCCTGGCGGTCATGTATAATTTTAATATGGTCTATGTGTGCATGGAAGAGGGTATGAATGATGGCTGCAGCGCCATCGACCGTAATATTGCCATCTACCGTCACTATGATGAGCTGCGCAAGGCAAAGTATTTCTCTGAGGAAACACTCCGGAAGGTAAGAAACGGCCCGTGGGAATATTTCATCGTCCAGAAGGATGATGGCTGCTATGTCTTTGTGGAGAAGGATTACCAGATCAAGAAGCTGTACGACCTGTGTAACGGAGTGCAAAACAAGGTGTGTTTCCACAATCCCTTTGCTGCCCAGAAGCCGTTCCTCCGTATCGAAGCAATGCTGAGCGCACGTGAAAGTGAACAGCAGCATCTGCTTGCGCTGGATAAAGATCAAGAACTGACTCAGCAGGTGCTGGAAAAGGAATTTGACGGTTATATCGATACTTCCTCCAAAATGGCAAGAAAGGTTTCTGTTTGCGGTAACGGCAAGGCCGGCGGCGCCATTGCGATCAAGCTGTGGGCCGGTGCCACCACTGCGAAATCCTACGCGGAATATATCATTGACACCGATTTTGAAGGCTGGCGTGACTTCGTCCTGCTGGAAACAGACACCGGTGAGCGCATGGACGTATCCTTTGCCACAGAGCCGAGGCTGTATGATTCCTACCGGCACAGCTTTGACTATGCCCACATAGCCAAGATCGCCGTAGAGACCACAGGCGATATGGCCGGGGTGAAAATGAGCGATATCGTAGCGGTGGACCATATGTATGAGGTGTTGAAGAACCCCACGGTACGCATTGGTGACAGCAAGGTCACGTTCTGTTGTGAGCTGATGAGCAGCGATTTTATTGAGTTCGACGGCACACAGGCCAAGGTGATTGACCGCTATGGCAACGAAAAGCCGGTGTACTTCACAGGCGCGCTGGAAGTACCCGCCGGCAGCTTCGAGGCGGAGTTGACAGCAAAGCCTCTTAACGGCGGCACAGCCAGAGCCCAGCTGACCTTTGGCTTTACCGGCCGGGAAATTGAATAAACAAATGTGGCTGTCCGCTTTGGCGGGCAGCCACACTATTTTAATCCCGGGGACAGTGTCATTCATCGTGAAATACTATTCTAAAGTGAAAAGACATCGCCCGTTTGCCTTGTCTTTCCAGAGCATCAAACAATTCGTATCAATCCGTCTGCGTATTCACATCTGCCTGTTTTTCAGACCGCTTCTCTTTTTTTCTTTGAATGGCGGCCTTCGCCTTGGCATGCAGTTCCTTCAAAACACCCAGTGTCTTCTGGTCATTGGGAAACAGCCACCTTAAAAGGCCGATGGCAATGGTGAAGGTCAGCAATTTTTCCGGAGAGATGGGCAGCCACAAAAAAGCCAGATACGCACCGCCTACCGCAGCCATCCAGCCGATTTCAAAATAAGTACCCAACGCAAACAGCACGTACGACCAGCCATTGGTGATCATCCAAGCGATCAGCACGCAGATCAGTAGTCGCGGGTTTATGATAAACTGCAACACCTTTTTGAGTTTCTTTTCCACATCCACACCGCCCATAAGACAACCAATATATTTATAAAGTATTACAATTCTATCTTTTTGTCAAATATATTATCCCGTTTACCTTTTAGCGCATCCCACCAAACAGATTTTATCATCTTCCCTCTTGTTTTTTTCTTAATCAGCGGTTATAATACACGAAGATTGAGATAGGAGGTCATATTATGGCTGTTAAGATTGAAAAAGAAACCATTATCGGTGATGTTCTGGATATCGCTCCTCAGGCTGCTCCCCTGTTCTTTGGCATTGGTATGCACTGCCTGGGCTGCCCCTCTTCCCGCGGCGAGACCGTAGAAGAAGCCTGCCAGGTTCACGGCATTGACTGTGATTCCTTCCTGAAGCAGCTGAACTATTTCCTGGAAGCCTACGAGGCTGATCAGGCGGAAAAGAAGAACTGATCCCACATGCCGCCGGAAGCTTCCCGGCGGCATTTCTTTTGGAGGCATTTATGAACGTTCCCCTTTCCCCAAGACTTCGCGCCTGCTGCGGTTTTGTCGCACCCGGAGAACGGGTGGTAGATGTAGGCACCGACCACGGCTATCTGGGCATCTGGCTGCTGCAGCAAGGTATTGCAAGCTCCGTGATTGCTTCAGATATCGTCCCCGGACCTTTGTCCGCTGCCAAGGCCAATGCGGAAAAATACGGCATGACGGAGAAAATGGAATTCTATCTTTCCGATGGCCTGCAATCTGTCCCCAGAGATTTTGATACCATGGTCTGCGCCGGCATGGGCGCGGACACCATGATCTCCATACTCTCCGCCGCCCCGTGGATGCAGGACTTCCGGTACAGGATGGTATTGCAATGCCAGTCCAAGACACCCATGCTTCGTAAGTACCTTTCTGACAACGGCTGGCGGATCACGGAAGAAACAGTTTTGCGTGACGGCAGATTTCTATATACCGTTATGGAAGTATACTATCAGCCGGACTATCCCAGACTAATGCCCGGAGAGTGCTACTTCCCCCCTGCTCTGCTGGAAAACCCATCTGAACACACAGCAGCATATTACCGTTGGGTCGTGGAAGGTCTGCGTATTGCCACAACCCATCAAGCCGACCTTTACAAGAAGCAGGTACTGGATGAATTGATTGCTCTGGCTGAGACACCGGAGCTTGCATGGCTGAAGGAGGAAAAACAATGACCACTGTTGCCGATATTATGGCTTTCATAGAAACCCTGGCACCCCATTCCCTGAAAATGGACTGGGACAATGTTGGGCTGAATTGTGGGAGCAAGCAGGCGCCTGTTCACAAAATTCTGGTTGCACTGGATCCATTTGAGCATGTCTGCCAGGAAGCTGTGGATTGCAATGCCGACTTGCTTGTGACCCACCACCCCCTGATCTTTCGCCCCTGGCCCATGGTAACGGACGATGCCGCCATTACCCGGGGTCTTATGAACCTGGTTCGCCACGGAATCAGCCATTTCTGCGCGCATACCAATCTAGACTGCGCTGAAGGCGGTGTTAATGATGTACTGGCCACCACTCTGGGGCTGAAGCAGATAGCAAACGTCCCCAACGATGCCCACGGCATGCTCCGATGCGGCGAAGTGGAAGAACAGGAGCTCTCCACATTTTTGGCATTTGTCAAAGGGGCGCTCCATTGCGATGGTCTTCGTTACTGCAGCGGCGGTAAAAAAGTCCACAAAGTGGCTGTTGGCGGTGGCGGTTGCTCCGGCGGTCTGTTTGACGCGATCTGTGCAGGCTGCGACACCTTTGTGACTTCTGATGTCAAATACAACGAATTTTGGGATGCCCATGAGCAGGGATTAAATCTGATCGATGCCGGTCATTTCTACACCGAAAATCCCGTAATCGCGGTGTTGGCGCAGAAAATCAGCGAAAATTTCCCCGAAATTGAAGTAATTATTTCAAAAACTCACGCAGATTGCATGAAATTCTATTGATTTTTGCGTTATCAAGTGCTAAAATATATAGGCTAATTTTTATACTACCTTGAAGGGAAGAAATAGATATGTCCGGACATTCCAAATGGCATAACATTCAAAAAACCAAAGGCGCACAGGATGCCAAGCGTGCTGCCGCCTTTACCAAGATCGCCAAGGAGCTGATCGTGGCCGTTAAGGAAGGCGGCGGTATTACCGATCCCGCCAACAACTCCCGTCTGGCTACCGTTATCACCAAGGCTAAGGCCGCCAACATGCCCAACGACAACATTAAGCGCTGCCTGGAAAAGGCTGCCGGTGCAGGCGGCGGTGACAACTACGAGACCATTACCTACGAAGGCTACGGCCCCGGCGGTGTTGCTGTCATCGTGGAGACCATGACCGACAACCGTAACCGTACCGCAGGTTCCATGCGTCACCACTTTGATAAGTACGGCGGCAATCTGGGTGCTTCCGGCTGCGTCAGCTGGAGCTTTGATAAGAAGGGCGTGCTGGTCATCGACAACGAAGACGGCGATTATGACGAAGAAGAAGTCATGATGGACGCCATGGATGCCGGTGCTGATGACTTTGAAGCTGAGGATGATTGCTTCACCATCTACACCCTGCCCGATGACTTCAACGATGTGGTTGCAAACCTCAGCAAGTACACCTTCGCTTCCGCCCAGATTGAAATGGTTCCCCAGAACTATCAGAAGCTGGATAACGAAGATCAGATCAAGCTGATGGAAAAGCTCATCGATGTCATGGAAGATGATGACGATGTCCAGAACGTCTGGCACAACTGGGATCAGGACTAAATTCATAAATAAATGCAGGCCGTGGAATCACGGCCTGCTTCTTTTATTCGCTTTTATCGTCTTCACCGGAAGGCTTTACCGGTTTTCTGGTCTTGCGGGTCGCCAGTTTCACCGAAACGATCGTGACCACAACTGCAGCTCCAATCGGAATCAAATACGGCAGAGAGGTGACCAGGAATACAAATAGTCCTTCGGCACCTTCACACAGATTCTTCCAGTTTTTAGACAGTCCGCTTCCAATTCGCTGCCACACAGTATCCTCTTCCACCACGGTATATACCTGCACCTCGGTGATGTTGAGCTGCACGGTACCGTAATCCACCATATTGTCGAAGACGCGCATTTGAGAAGTATACTCTTCCAGCTCCGTGCGAACATTGGTCAACCGCTCTTCGATGAGCAGCAAGTCGCTCATATTCTCCGCCTTGGCCAGCAATTCCAGCAGACGCTGCTGTTCTGTTTCCAGTGCGGTAACCCGACTCTGGGTGGCAACATAACGCAGCGTAATATCATCCGCGCTCTCCCGATAGTTGACCACATTGGTCTTTCCGTTGAGATGGGTCACAAATTCGTCCAGACGGTCTGCGGGGATCCGGATAGTCATATCTGCATAGCGGTATTTGTGAGAAGATGTGCTGCCGCCGTTTCGTGTAGATTTATTCTCAACATATCCGCCTAATTCCCGGATCCTGCTGTCAAGCTCACCAAGCAGCGCATCCATATCATTGGTTTCGGCTTCGATGCGCATTGTGCGGACCAATTTCTGATTGATACCGCCAATAGAACCCGCCGCTTGCTCTTTAGGGCTCTCCTGCACAGATTCAGTCGGCGCATAATCAGCCATACTGTCATAGAGTCCGTCGTCATAGCGATTTAAGGCGCCATTGCTCGTAGCCTCTGATTTTGCGCTGCATCCGGCAAAAGATGCCATCACCAAGAACACAACGCACAAAATCGCCAAAAGCTGTTTTCCTTTCATATCCGTTTCCTCCTGTTTTTGTATTCTATTTATATAGTCGTTAATTTTCCCAAAAGGTTACAAAAAAAGGGCAGCGACAGCTACCCTTACATTGTTCATTTTTCGTTAACCAGTGCTTTGATCTGTTCCATTTCTTCCGGAGTGATATCCTCGCGCTGCAGCAGCGCAGCAATCAAGCCAACGATTTGCGGCTTATGGCGATGAGAAAAGACCGTGGCTGCAAAGTATTCCTCTCGTGTCATTGTGGGCACAAAGGTACGTCCATATGTCTTGCTGCGCTTCACAAATCCCGCTTCCCTGATGACATTTTTCTGCAGCATACCATTGAGCAGAATGTGCACAGAGCTGTCCTTCCAGGATTTCCCCTCGGAACGTGCCAGCAAATCAGAACGGGACAGCGGCTGCCCCGCTTCCCAAAATACATCCATGATCTCCATTTCGCTTCTTGTCAGTTCCATATCCACACCTCCAGAAACATGGACTCATTATAAGGCGGTTGGAACATTTTGTCAATTTCTGTATTTGTAAAAAAAGGAAGAAATTTACAATGCTTTTTTATTCACTTTTTTTCAATTATTATAATTCTGTTAACTTTCATTAAATATTAATTCGGTAAATTTTACCAAATTCAAAAACCGGTTTTGACTGATGACGGATCTGTCAAACCGGTTTTTGTTATTGCATGATCGTATCTGCCAAAATCTTTCTGTTGGCCTCCAGGTCTGCTACGATGACCGACATTCCACGAATGTTTGCAAACTGATAGGTTCCTTCCGCCGGAATATACTGTGTTCTTATCTCAAGGCTTTTTAACATGGGGAAGCATTCCAGCGCCAGTTCAAGGATCTGCGCGTTTGACATATCCGTTGTGATGAGACCCAGAACTCCCGTCAGCAAACTGTGCATCTTAGCGAAGCTGATGTGCCTGCTTTGTTCCACAATCGCCGTCAGCACTGTTCTTTGGCGATTCGTGCGGCCAAAGTCTGTGCCGATGTAGCGGATTCTGGAATACGCCAACGCGGCTTTTCCGTCCATATGATTGACGCCCTCTGTCAGATAGAAGCCCTGTCTGTTCAAATAAGCCGCTTCCGCAGCTGTCAACGAGATTTCTACACCGCCCATCAAATCTACGATCTTTTCAAACTGCGAAAAATCCACTTCAATGCAGCCGTCTACTTGTATACCAAAGTTTAGCTTCAGCGTTTCCTGCAGCAGTTCCATTCCACCCAGAGCGTAGGGCGCGTTTAACCGGTTATCCTGATATCCGGGAATCTGAACGTACAGATCCCGCAAAAAAGAAGTCATGGTCAGTGTTTTGGTCTCCATGTTGATCGAGCAAAGAATCATAGCGTCAGAGCGTTGTCTTCCCTGTCCCGGTCTGCGGTCCTGACCGATCAGCAAAATATTCTTGATGTGTTCTTCTTCAATCACTTCAACGGGTTCCGTAGACCAGGTAACGTCTGTAGGATCCAGCACCGGGCCGTCAAAGCTTTCGTCCAAAGGATCCGTCTGGTTTTCGATCTCGTGCAATTCAGAAGATGACAGGGTTTCGTTCTGCGCAGGATATCTTTCAATCAGAGACAGCATTCTGTCCAGATAGATATATACTGCCAACAGCCCCGCAAGAATCAATGCCAGCACAACGCACAGCACTTTCAGTGCTGCTGAAGACCAGCTTTTGTTTTTCCTTCTCATGAGAATCAATCCTCGAAGGCCTTCTCGATCAGCTTCCGATTTGTTTCGAAGTCACTGATAAAGATGCAGTCAACAATATTCTGGTCTCTGACATCGCCATAGTAGTAAGTTCCCTCTGCGGGAATATGCTGTGACTGAATCTTCAGATCCTTCAGAAGCGGCGCCAGCTCCAATGCGTAGCTCATAATTTCCGCATCAGACATATCCGTGGTGATCATTCCCAGAACACCAACCAGTGTGTCTGTGATCTGGCCCAGACTTGCGTTCTTAAACTGCTTCACAATGGCAGTGACCACATTTCTCTGGCGGTTGGTGCGGTAAAAATCAGAATCAATAGAGCGGATTCTGGAATAGCGCAGGGCTGCATCTCCGTCCAGATGATTCATGCCGGATTTCACAGAAAAGCCTCTGGCATTCATATAGGCGGCCTCAGCGCCAGTCAGCTCAACATCAACACCGCCAAGCAGATCAATAATCTTGGCAAACTGAGAAAAGTCAACTTCCACATTGCCATCGATCTTGACACCAAAATTCACTTCCAAAGCGGCATCGATCATTTTAAAGCCGCCCACAGGATAAGCAACATTCAGCTTATCGCTTCTGTAATGGCCGGGGATCTTCAGGTACAGATCCCGCAGGAAGGATGTCATGGTGAGGGTCTTGGTTTCCTTGTTGATGGTGCAAAGCATCATCACATCTGTCAGACTGTTTCTGGTGCCGCCACGACGGTCCTGACCCAGCAGCAAGATATTGACCACGTGATCATTTTCGATGATCTCGGCATCTTCACTGGGCAACGTGACATCGCTGGCATTGACCACGGGACCCGAGTAGTTGTCGTCTCTGGTTTCAACCGGCTTCAAAAGCTCCTCAATATCGGAAGACGAAAGGGTCTGCTCATTGGGTACACGGTTGATAGAGCCCAACAACCGGTCCATGAACACCGCAGCAAAAATAAGCAGCACTAAAATTAAGGACAGGATGATGCACAGGGCAATCAGAATGCCCCGTCGCAATGATCCTTTTTTCTTACTGTTTTCCATAATCACACCTCGTATTGTGGATTGTCAATCCATTTCAGGCGCAGAATCTTTTTATTCTGCTTTGCGACCATACATCATTACGCTTTGTATTATACTGTAACGCTTGCAAAATATCTAGAGAAAATATACCCATAATATTTTGTAAATTCAATTAAATAATAGTTAGAATAACCACTTTTATAGTTTATTCTTTAAGATTTCCATAACTTTTATTATCAAATCGCCATTTTTTGGTTTTTTAGGCAGACCATCGTTGTTTGCGCCGAAGTGCGCTATCCAAACCAGCGGATCACCGTTTGTCAAACCTTTTTCGACAGCATTCCGGATACTGCGCTCTACTTGTTCACCGCTCTTGCCGAAGGGTTTTCCCACAGCAGGATACAGTTCTTTCGTTATGTATTGGGAAGGATTCTGTGCCATGAGCATCACAGCACGCAGCAAATATTTGCCTCCGCTGAGATCACAGGGGATCCCAAAATCACAGAGAATGCTTTTAATGGCAGTTTGCACAGGAGATCCATTCAAAGATTGGTACCGCAGCAGCGCCATTGCCTGCTCTGCTACATTTTGAATCTTACAAGGCTTTCTCAGTAAATAAGCAACCTTCAGCGCAATGAGCGAATCTACCGCATAATCGCTGAGCATCCTGCCAAGAACGATCACCGCGGGACGAGATCCCGTGTCACTTATCCGGCGCAGCAGCGTCATCCCGTCCATTTCCGGAAGTTCCAGATCAACGATCAAAAGCTCCGGCTGCAGTTTTTGGAACAGCTCCCATGCCTGCAAACCATCATCGGCACATACAACTATATACTTTGAAGCCAGTACATCCCGCAGTTGGTTCCGGAATCCCTCCGTTCCATCCGCAATCAAAATTCTCTGCACTACCGCTCACGCTTCCTCTTTGCAATATACTCTTAGGATAGCATATTTTCCAACATATTACAATGATACAAAATGGAAAGCGTTCGACATAATTCGACATACAAGCGACAGAAACCGGCCTGCCGGTAATCCGTCAGGCCGAAAACCGTTTTAATCGTTACCTCCAAAGAAGGGAGGCAGATAGTCATACCAATTTTGAGACTCTTCAGGTGTCGTGCTTCCACCAGGCAACACAGGCTTCTCATTCTCTGCCAGGGGTTTTTCGTCCAGCGTGACTTTCAAATTCAGTTCTTTACCGCCGCGGTATACCTTGATCACCGTCAAGTCTCCCGCCTTGAAGCCACGCAGCGCCCTTGTCAGATCATTGACATTCTCAACACGAATACCGCCAATGCTTGTGATAATATCCTTTGCCTGCATACCGGCCCGCTGTGCGGCATAGCCCGGCTCAACAGAATTCACATATGCTCCCACAGGAATTCCGTAATAGTTAGCCGCACTGGGGTCCATATCGCTGACAGAGACGCCAAGGTATGCACCGGTTACATAGCCGTAAGTGGCCAGATCGGAAAGCAATCCGCTGACATCATCAATGGGGATGGCAAAGCCAACGCCTTCAATGCTGGCGCCGCCGGAGGAAGTACCGGAATACTTTGCGGTAGTAATACCAATGACCTCACCTCGCATGTTAAACAGAGGGCCACCGGAGTTGCCGGAATTGATCGCCGCGTCTGTTTGAAGCATATTGATGGCAAAGCCGTCAGTGTTAACATCCCGCTCCTTTGCACTGATATATCCAACTGTCAGTGTGGAAGTTAATTCGCCCAAGGGGTTGCCAATGGCAACGACCTGGTCACCAACGATCAGATCATTGCTGCTGCCCAGGGTCACAGCCGGCAAGCCTTCCGCTTCCACCTTCAGCAGCGCCACGTCGTTGGTATCATCAGCTCCTACGAGCTTTGCTGGATACTCATCGCCGCCGTAGGTAACCACGGTCAGAGAACCGTTACCATCGATAACATGGTGATTGGTCACCACATAACCGTCTTCCGAAAGGATGAAACCGGAGCCTGTGGCTGTACTGGTGCTGATCTTACCATTGTACTGTGTGGTCATCTCATTATAAATCAATACAACGGATTCCACATTTTTGGCATATACCTGTGCCGGTGTCAGACCACCGTCTACAGAGGAAACAGGACTACCGGACACAGACTCCCCGCTGGTGGGTTTCTTAATTTTCTGTTCCAGTTCATCGATTCGGCTTTCCAGAGAGTCTTCAAGCGCATCTACCCGTTCTTCCCAATAGTGGTTGACAACAGCGCCCGTAGCAGCACAAGCGCCAAAAAGAACCACCAGTGCCAGCACCGCGCAGAGAGTTCTCTTCCACGCACCGCCGCTGCGCTTCTCCTTCTTAACCTTTTTAGGCTTGATTGTTTCCTGTACCGGGAAATTCATTACATAGGGAGAATCCGCATAGGGCGAAGTTCTCTTTGTTGTTTTCGCCTGCTGAGGAATCTCCTGCGCCACCTGCTGCGGTTCTGCCGGTTCTTCCATTACGGGTTCTTGCGTTAGGGATTCCTCTTCAGGAAGCATCTCGTCATGCGCTTCTTCCTGTGCTTCTTCCTGCAGTATATCTTCGGACATCTGTTCCTTCAGTTCTTCTTCGGGGTTCAGATTTTCATTCATATCCATTTATGTGCCCTCCCTCGGTAGCTTATGGTATCATCATACGGTTTAAGTTTTAAAAAAGTATGTACGATACCTCAACGAAATTTGAATTTTTTCGTATAATTTCCTGTTTTTACTTATCTTTCATAATACCCTTATTTACGCCTTGAGTCAAGTTTTTTCATATAAAAAGCGGCGGACTATGCCGCCGCTTGCCAAATTACTTCTTGCGGAAGGACTTGCAGTCGGTGCACTGGTCAACAGTGGGGTTGCTTTCGTGAGTACCTACCAGAATCCGCTCCAGAGAGCAGTAGTTGGCATCCTCACAGTGATATGCGCACTGAGAAACGGTACATTCGATGCACTTGTTTGCATGGCAGCTCATAGTCAGTTCCTCCTTTTTGTAGATTCAGCAATAGTATTTCCGCAGTTTCAGGAAAAAACAAAGGAAATGTTTTCCATTTTTCCTCGGGCAGCCGTCTTTTTTCGTCCGGGGAATTGACTTTTCGCACACGGCTTTGTATAATATTCCGGGAGAATTTGAAGCTCCGTAATTTATATCCAAGGACGAATAACGTCTTTTGAAAGAAAGGAAAATTTGCCATGATTTATAGTGCAGAAGTACAGCATATGTGCTCCGTCGGTAAGGGCGCTTACCATGGCCCCGCTCCCATTCCCGAAGAGGGCAAGTGGGTTCAGGCCAAGCAGATCTCCGATATCAGCGGTTTCACCCACGGTA
>JAZRKL010000092.1:0-2309 GCA_045646265.1 Faecousia sp. | reverse complement strand
GATTCGGTCCATTTCCGAATGCTCGGTATTGTCTGTATGCCGTTTAAGAGCTTACCTTCGATGATTTCACAGGAGGCAGGTACGCTAATTTTGAGCTCCTCGACTGTCTTGCCGAACTTACTGCCGCCGGAGGTGGCAAACAGGATGATCTTTTTATCGGAAAAGTCATAGCTTTCAAGGAAAGTATTGATGATGGTAGGGGCAACGTACCACCAAATTGGGAAACCAAGGAAGATGGTATCGTATTCGTCGATTCGAGCATCTTTATTGGCAATGGCTGGGCGAATGGTTTTGTCATTCATTTCGATGGTGCTGCGTGACTTCTTATCCATCCAGTTGAGGTCCGCTTTCGTGTACGGAACTGCAGGTCTGATCTCATAGATATCGGCACCGAGTGCATCGGCAAGTTTGTCAGCAACTTTTGCGGTGACACCGCTGGCAGAAAAATAAGCAACGAGTGTTTTGGGCATGATGATACCTCCAAATATCTGTTTGTTATGTTAGAATTCTGATTTCTTTTTCTGTTCCATCTGCGCCTGGTATTTCTTACCTACCCGAAGTTCCGATTGCAAGTTCGATCCTCTTTGGATCGTTGCTGCGCCGAACTTCTTATTGATGGCATCATAGGCTTTATCCAGCTTCCTGGAACGCTCCTTCTTTTCATCCGGGAAGAGTGACATTTGCGCAGTTTCTTCTTTGGTAAGGTCTGTTAGGGCCACACCAATCAGCCTCAAAGGAGTATGACCGTCCCAAAGCTCGGCAAAGAGCTGCTTGGTGAGCTTATAGACTTCTGTAGAAATATCGGTCGGATCCATCAGCTTTTTCTGATGCGACCTGGTCTTGAAATCATTGGAGCGAATGGAAACAGCAACGCAGAATGCCTTGACATTGTCCGCCCGCATTCGGGCAGTAACACTGTCTGTCAGCGCCAGGAGCACCTTGTGAGCCTGTTCGGTGGTAACGACATCTTCTTCCAGGGTGGTGGAGATGCTGTATCCCTTGGCTTCCTCAGGGGCAGCCAGGACAGGGGAGTCATCGATGCCGTTGGCATAGTCATGGATCTGCTTGCCCATTTTAACACCAACGATCCGCTGCACACGCTCCAGTGGTGTATTTGCCAGATCACCAATGGTTCGAATTCTGGCCTTCTCAAGCTTCTCTGCGGTAGATGCACCGACAGAGAACAGGTCCCGGACAGGGAGGGACCACATCTTCTGCGGGATCTCATGCTGGTACAAGGTATGTACCTTATCCGGTTTCTCGAAGTCGCTTGCCATCTTTGCAAGTATCTTACAATCGCCGATACCTACATTCACGGTAAAACCGAGAGTGTCCCGGATCTTGTCCTTGATTGTGTGAGCAATGGCAACGGGATCCGGATAGATTTTATGGGTACCTGACATGTCCAGGAAGCACTCGTCAATTGAGCTGTCCCCGACCACCGTCGCATATTCCCGGCAGATGTCCATGAATGCCTTGGAGGATTCCTCATAAAGGCGGAAAGCTGGCCTTGCCAGGAACAGATCCGGGCACTTACGCAGTGCCATGGCCACCGGTTCGCCCGTCTTGATGCCGAATTTCTTGGCAGGAATGGACTTGGCCAGGATGACGCCGGTACGTTTATCCCGATCTCCTCCGATGGCAGAAGGAATGAGTCTGATATCTTCTTCTCCCAGACTGACTCTGCGGGTAGCTTCCCATGAGTGAAACGCGCTGTTTACATCAATATGGAAAATCAGTCTGGTCATAGGGAAGCTCCTTTCATTGTTTTTAATATTATCTCAAATTCTTGTACATCCGTCAAGAAGTCCTTCTCGTTGACTAAGTATCTGCGCAATGATACAATACTGATAAATAAGTTGGAAGGTATTAGGAATGACCTTATCATATCAAATTATTCGAAGTGCCCGGAAGACCATCGTGATTCAGATCATGCCTGACGGGAGCATTGTTGTACGCTGTCCGAAACGGATGCGGCGGGACGATATCAAAAGATTCGTTGAAAGTAAATCTAACTGGATAGAAAAACACCTTGCTGGTCGTGACTTGACTGCACCGGAAAAGCTCACAGAGCAGGAAGTGAAAATCCTGCGGGAGAAAACCAGAAAGCTGGTAACAGAGAGAGTCAAGCACTATGCAGCCATCATAGGGGTGCAATATAATCAGATTACGAACCGCACGCAGCGGACGCGTTGGGGAAGCTGCAGCAGCAAAGGCCATCTCAATTTTATCTGCCTGCTGGGACTCACTCCACCTGAAGTGCTTGATTATGTTGTGGTACATGAACTGTGCCACTTGATAGAGATGAA
>JAZRKL010000091.1:0-6609 GCA_045646265.1 Faecousia sp. | reverse complement strand
GCACAAATGTCGCCGAAGGGATCGCTGACATCAACGAGAAACTTGACGGCATGGCACGTCGGCTGGACAATCAGTCCTCCTGACAATCGACTACAAAGATGAACTGCGGCCACCCGGAACAGCATCCGGGTGGCCCTTTTTGTCGTTCTATGGAAGGAGAAACCCAATGAATCCAACAAATATGGCCTGGCAATATGGACAGGTCAAGAGTAATGCACTTAATGTGCGTCGTGAGCCCAGCCGGAAAGCACGACGATGGAACAATGTGTGGCCAATGAACAGACTGGTACTTGTTCAGCCCTGCACAGTTGACGGCTGGTACGAAACACTCTATCGCGGCGAGCCTGCTTATGTCATGGCCGACTTCATCAAGCTCCTGGATGAACCTGTACCGGAAAACATCGTGGAACGCATGATGTTCATGGCACTACCCGAGAACGGACGTAGCAAGTCCATCTATTTCAACGGTTACGGCGGCAAATGGTGCCATAGGTTTGCTGATTGGCTGGCAATGAATGCTGGTATGCCTCCTGAGCTGTTGCCTAACACATCAAACTGCGGTAAAGGTATCGTGTGGTTTACTACCAATAGCAACAGCGGCGGATTCAGCTTCAAGAGCAGTGAACAGAAGGATCGGATGATTCGTGCCTATCCAGCTCTGGATATTCTACCCTGCGAACTTACCGCAGAAGAGATTGCCTATGTGCCACAACCAGGTGACTATGTATACTTCCGATGGAAGAATGCTGCAAAGACTGTGAATGTCAGCCATGTTGGCATTGTCGCTTCTGTAAATGAAACGACAGTCTCTACATGGGAAGGCAATGCTGGAGGTAAGGTTGGGCTTAGATCCTATCCTTTGGATAGCCGAGAGATTGTCGGCTATGGCCGTCTTGTATATGATACCCCCAAGTGAGCAATTGTCGCATTTTGCCACTTTTGCGCACTGTCATATATGAAAGCATGCTGGAGGTGAACCAATGATATCTGCTGAATGGCTATTCAAGAATCATTGTGACCATATATCAATGGCAAGGCTACTGGAAATACAGCTTGACACTAACGTCGCCCCTATTGTAATAACTGAGCAAGAGCGTAATGAAGAAATTGCTGCGTTGGTTCTATCACGTCCGCCGTTTGACGGCTTGCCGAAAGCTCATGGCGGACGCAGCAACTCAACCGAAAGAGTAGTTCTGGCTCTGGAGCATCCAAGTGACACGTTGAAGAAGCATTCCGCTGAACTGCAGAAGCAACTCTCCGTATATAGGTATTTGATCAAAACGTATGATTCACTTATATCCATTTTGCCTGAAACCGAGCAACAATTTATTGACTTCTACTATACCAAACGACTTTCTCTATCCGGTATGACCGAAGCTGTTGGCAGTCCCGTTTTCGGCTTATCGAAAACAACCGTATGGACTTACAAGTCCAAGCTGCTCAGCAAGTGTGATTCGCTACTTCGTTGTCTGTGTCCTTCGCTCTATTGACACCATATCTCAGCCTAAAGTCCGCCCGAACAAAACAGAACGAATCGGAACGAAGCCGAACAAAAGTGAACGAAATTGATATGGACACAAAACGATTTGTGTGATATGATGTATATGTGCCAAAGGAGGCCAGGAAGCTGCACCGCAGAACGCGGGGCAGCTTTTCTGTTTTGTGCGAGCGACACGTCCACCGTGCCGCTCTTTTTGTTTACCCCAAGGCACAAATACGCAAAGAAAGGAGGAAATTCCATGAACGAAGTCTATCTTCGCGGCAAGCTGGTATCCGTGTATGAACCCATTACACCTGCCAGCCAGCCCAAGCATCTGGTGTATCAGTTGCGGGTCTCCCACAAGACTGCCCAGCAGCAGGTGAAGTTCGAGAACTACACCGTAAATGCGTGGCGCAATCTGGCAGTATGGGCATCCAGCAATCTGCAGCTCGGCATGGATGTGTTTGTGCGCGGTCATCTCAGCCAGCGGCAGTCCAGTACCGGCCCCATGACCGAAGTCACTGCGCTGACGATCACGCCGATTGCTGGGCGGACTCAGGCAGAGAAAACCGCAAGCAGCGGGAGCATTGTGGATGCACCGCAGCTGGAAGCCTCTCTGCCTGCCATCGAAGATGTACCGCAAACCGAAGCCTGTCCCGACTCCCAGTAACCCACAATCCAAATGAACGAACTAACAGAAAGGAAATCAACATGAACAAGAAACACAACCGGTTCCGTTCCAACATGTCCCGTGAGCAGTTTGATCAGCTTCAGGGCACGGAAATCAAGTCCAAGCGTACCCGATTTGGCAAGGTGTTTGCCCTGGGTGCAAACCGCTTTCAGGCGGTGACCTACACCGATCCGGTGCACCATTACAACGAAAAGACCCGCGAGTGGGATGAAATGGACAACCGTTTCTCCGCCACTCCCCGCATGAAGGAGGCCAAGGCCGCCTGGAAGCAGGGCATCATGCCCGCTGTGGCCCACGGCGACATCCTGCTGGAATGTAAGACCGGTTCCATGGATGTAGCATGTGCCATGTCCGGCGAAGTCCCCTTCATCAATCTGACTGATGCTGATGGCCGCAAGCTGGCCTGGGGTATTGAGGGCGCTATGAGCATTCTGCCCGAGGCAGATGACATCAATGACGCGCCTGCCCAGAACGTTCGCGGCATGCGCGAAAAGGTACTGGATCACCTGCATGGTGAAGTTGCCTACAATGGCATCTTCGCTGGCGTTGACCTTCGCTGCAAGCTGGATCGCGGCTTCAAGGATGAGCTGATCTTTGCCGAAAAGGAAAGCGTCCGCCCCATCACCTTCCTGCTGGAAAGTGAAGGCCGTCAGATGGAACTGAACGAGCAGAACATGCTGATCGTCAAGGATGAACAGGGTGAAGCCGTGTTCCGCCTGCAGGCTCCCTTCATGCTGGATGCGGACGACCAGCGCGGCGAAGTCGCCGTTCAGCTGGAGGCTCTTCAGGGCGGCATGTATGCCATGACCTACATTCCTGATGAAGCATTTGTCGAGAATGCAGCTTTCCCCGTGGTGCTGGATCCTGCCATCGAATCTGTGCGCGGCGAAAGCGGTATTGTGGATACCTACGTTAAGGAAGGTTCTTCGACGCTCTACAACACCGCCGACCAGGTATGGATTTGCAATAACTCCACCTATGGCAAGCGCTACGGCTATATGCGCGTAGCTACTCTGCCCAAGATCGAAGCCAATCACTTCATCACCGGCGCATTCCTGAACCTCAAGAACTATAGTGCGCCCACTGCTGAAACACCCCTGATGTGCAGCGAGGTTCTGGGTGACTGGGATGCCGCCACGCTGACCTTTGCCACGCAACCCGATGTGAATCCCCTGTATCAGGATTACTGTAAATTCCCCAAGAGCAAGTATACTTGGCAGCAGTTGGATGTGACCACCCTGGCCCGCAAATGGTATCTGGGTAACAATAAGGGCGTTATTCTTACACCCAGCACCGCAAGTCCCAACACTGTCCGCATTCAATCCAGCGACGGCAGCGCGAAGCCTTACTTTACCGTCAACTATGCCAGCCTTGCTGGTCTGGAAAGCTATCTGACTTATGACAGTCAGTCTGCCGGTCTTGCCGGTTCCGGCTCTGTCAGTCTGGTCAATGGCAACCTGATCTTCGCCCACGGCGATACTGCGATGGACGGCAACCGTATGCCCGTGTCCATCACCCATTACTACAATTCCTGCAATTCCGATGTGGACGAGTTCGGCCTCGGCTACGGCTGGCGTACTTCTGTGCACCAGACCCTGCATAAGGAGTACATCAACGAGGAAGTCGTTTATGTGTACACCGATGGCGATGGCACCGAGCATTGGTTTGAGGAGGACGAGGATGACAGCACCCAGTATGTCGATATGTCCGGTCTGTCCCTGACTCTGAAGGTTGGCGATGACAACAAGATCACCATCACCAGCAAGGGCGACGGACGCATGGTCTTCCCGGCAATCACCGCTACGCCTACGGCTGATACCCCTGCTACTGCCAAGGTGCTGATCGAGACTATCCACGACGCCGTCAACAGTAAGATCGTCGTGACCGCCCGTACCGACAAGCCGCTGTATGTGGACAATGTTAAAGATGGTGCGGATCGTACTACCACCTTTGTCTATACGACGCAGACGGATGGTTCTCTGAAGTGTACCGCCATCAGGACTCCTTGGCAGACCGGTACTACCTGTACCCGGTTTGCATATACGAATGGCTGTTTGGCCACGATTACTCATGAGGATAATCGTGTCAGCACTTATCAATATGAAGTCCGGAATGGCTATCGGCTGCTTGTCAAGGCGCAAGGCGCGGATGGCCTGGCTGTCCGTTACGAGTACAGTAACACTGGCGCAGTTTATGGCCTGCCGCATTGCATTACCTACGCAGAAACTGGCGAAACTGCTATCCTCTCTGCAAATGAGGCGGTGCGGAATAGTGCCCTCTATGCTGCCAAGGTGAACTACAACTATGGCAACCATCTGACTCTGGTCACCGACAATATCTCCAACAAGACGCTGCGTTACCATTTCAATGACAACGGCAATCAGATCAGCATTGATGACGGCCTGGGCTATGCGGTCTACACGGAGTATGACCAGAGCGATGATAACGCCAATACGCCCATCAACCATGCCACGACTCGTTCCCGTATGCAACGTGCTGTCAAGAATATGCTTCTGGATCACATGATGGATGCTGGCAGCTCTGTATGGGAAAAGAGTAGCACCGGTACCTTTACCCGTGATCAGGCTAACACCCAGTGGGGCCCTGTTTCCTACAAGATTCTGGTTCCCACAGGTGGTGAAGCATACATTCGTCAGGCAGTGACACTGATTCCCGGCAAGCCTTATACTCTGTCTGGCTATATGCGTTCTGGTGCTCCCAAAGCGTTTGTTCGAGTCGCTTATACGATCAACGGAGTGACCAAGTATTTTAACTCTGATGCAGTACCGGTCTCTGAAAATGCAAGTGATGCTCCTTTCCAGCGAGTATCTGTGTCCTTTACGCTGCCTGAGACTGCTGCTACAACCGTTTACTGTGAAGCAATTGGTATGACCACTAACGGCTACTTCTGGATCGATTGTATGCAGCTTGAGGAGGGTCTGACTTGCAACCACTTCAATATGCTGCAAAACAATAACTTCACTCATACGACTTCTAGCAATGCCATCCCTACTGGCTGGGCAATTGGTGATGGTGACAGCAGCTACGTTTCCATTAAAGATCTGTCTGTGGCCGATGACATCGATGGTAAACTGGCACCTGAATTCTTGCGCACCTC
The DNA here is from genome assembly GCA_045646265.1 of Faecousia sp. Classification (GTDB taxonomy): domain Bacteria; phylum Bacillota; class Clostridia; order Oscillospirales; family Oscillospiraceae; genus Faecousia. Next base: position 1,320 of record JAZRKL010000091.1, on the reverse strand, counting down.
TAAGGCTGCTCGTCTTGCTGGTCGTTACAATCGCAACATCACTTTGAATCAGGATTTCCGCTGCAATGGCAATGCAGGCGACCGCTTTACGGCAGGTGGCTGGTGCAAGTCCTTTGCTAAGAAGATGGATGAGGCTGGCGTTGTATACTGCTCCCTGTCTGTCTATTTCACCGGTGGTAGCACATGGCACCTGGGTGGCCGTGTCAACTTTAATTATGGTGAGGATGGTTGGCAGTTCGCAAGCGGTAGCATTGTTGCTCCCTACAATTTCACCAAGGTTCGCTTCTCCCTGTACATGAATCGTCAGATGAATCATGCTGACTTCACTGGTCTGTACCTGTACCCCGAATCCTTCGGTACCGACTATGTGTATGACGCCAAAGGTAATCGGAAGAAGGCTGTCCAGCTGTACGGTGGCGTGAAGAAGACGGAGTATGATGATCATGACAACATGATCCAGTATACTGCTCCTGGCCATACCAAGAGCAGCACCTTCTCTTACGGTGATACCGATGCTGAGCAGAAGAAGCATCTGATGCTGGAATCTCACTCTCCGCTGGGTACGGACGGCTACTTTACCTATGATGCCTTCGGCAATGCCACTCGCTCTGACACCTCCGGTGAGGTTGGTAGCATTACTGCCATTACCCGCAGCACCACGGAATACCAGCACAACGGCAACTATGCCTATAAGCAGACAGATGCCCGCGGTAAGACAGTGACCACCGTGGTTGATGCTAACAAGGGTATTACCACTCGTGTCACCGATCCCAAGGGTCAGGCTGTGGAGTATGAACATGATGCCCTGCGCCGTGTTGTGAAGGTCAAGACGACAGATGGCTCCCGTGAGTTCCGAAACGAGTATACTTACGATCAGACGCGCGGTCTGCTGACCGGGGTGAAGCATAACACCGATGCCGCCACGGGCAATGATGTCTCCTACACCTTCGAGTATGATGCTCTGGGCCGTAAGACGAAAGTTAAGGTTGGTGGTACTACACTGTCTACCAATGTGTATCAGAACGATACCGAGCAGGAGCACTATGGCACTCTGTCTCAGATGCAGTACGGTAATGGCACTGTTGTCAAGAACGAGTATGATGACTTCAATCGCGTCACTGGCGTGAAGTATGATTCCGAGGCCACTCCGCGCTACGAGTATGCCTATAACGCCAATGGTCAGGTCGCGCATGTCCGCAATAATCTGATCGGTCAGATTGCCGAGAGCGAGTACGATCTCTCCAACCGTCCCTGCCGCATCAAGACTCACAAATTCGCTGAGGATGCTGCGGGCAATGTGACTAGCCAGGAGCATGTCTA
>JAZRKL010000090.1:0-4983 GCA_045646265.1 Faecousia sp. | reverse complement strand
GACTTGGGGTCCGAAATGAGTATGGACTCACCTCTGCGAATCGCCGAGAATAATGCATTGCGCACGACCGCTCGAGATTTCATGGTACCGGATGCACCAAATACAGCGGTGTGCCGATTGAGTCTGGTATCTTCAGGTAAGCAGATGAGTTGTCCCTTTCGTTCGCCCAGGATCATACCCGTAGCTTTCTCAGGTGTGCTCACTTCCAAGACTGATTTCATTTCTTTCTCGCTCATCCAGTCCGCTGTACCGTAAGTACCATGCTTGTTCTTGGTAAAGCCTCGCTCATCGTAGGAAGTTCCGGAGAACTTATCGTGGACCTTGATATAGATGAAGATCGCTGCGCCGGCACCAACAATGAGAAGCAATGCCTTCAAGCCGTTCCCGGTAAAGGCACTGGCAAAGCAAGTCAACGGATTCCAGTCTGGGGATTGCATCTGAGCCTTACCCATCATGCCACCGGCAGAGAGCCAGATGTTGTAGTTGGTAAATAGCTGACCCAGTAGGCCACCCAGATAAATCAGAGCGGCACATCCCAGTATGGCAGCAACAGCAATTGCCACCCTGCGTGATTTCTCATTCATTGGAATCACCTCCTTCATAGATTGCGTTTTCTACCATATCCATCGTAACCGTCTGAAGGGAAACCTTGTCCCTCAGATAGCTTCGCAGGAAAGGAACCTGCTCTGGGAAGCAGATAACAGATGCCTTGTATTTTTGCACCCGGACAGTATCCCAAAAGGCTTTCAAACGAAACAGGTCGCTGTCAAGGAAACAAAGCACATAAGCATCATCTCGAGTTGCGTCATAGCAAAAGGTCGCTCCGGTTCTGGCTCGCTCATCTTCATCAAACAGCAAATCCAAGAAGGTTTCATTCCAGTCTGGGAGAGTCAGTAATTTGATGAGTCGAACGCCGAAGGAATTCATCGGGATAAAATGCAGGTGGTCATAGATTTCGTCGAAGCGGTACTCTACGCGGTTAACTTTACCGAGGAACGCCAGGGTCGGCTGCGCGATGCTGTAATCGCTGGCCAACATAATTGCCGAACTCATTCCGTCCTGACCTGCATTCATACGAGCCGTAGCTTTCAAATGAACTAGGACCTTTCCTTCACCACGGCCGTTCCACTCCATTCGTGTGTCACGACTGTTGTAGATGGCATAGCACCCACCGGGAGAAAACAGCATTCCAGTTATCCGGGAAAAGGCAACCTTGTTCACGCCATCTTCATCAATATGTTTGAGCTCATGACTTGTATAGAAGACGGGGTGTTCCGGAGGTGCTGTATCAAATCGTGCCATCTGCAAAGGTGGTAATTGGAAGGGTGAGGTTTCTACCCCGGCCAACCGGAAAAGGGCCGCTGTTTCAGCCAGACGATGTGCCCGATCTATCCGTTCTGCAGAACTGGATATTTTTGCTTTTCCATAAACCCTATCATAGTAAGAACCGGCATCTGGATTGATGAGATGCAACACCTCAAGTCCTTTTTGACTCAACCGAATTGTTTTCTGATCTTTGCCACCAGAGATATTCAGCAGTCGTCCGGTAATCTTTTGGGGATGGTCAGGTATGCGATAGGTTTGGTCCTGTCCCATCTTAGTGATAGTTTTGCGGTAGGTTTCATAGCGTCCCAAAAGAGATATGGAAGCATAGGGAAATTCGCCAACATAGGAAAGAAAGGTAAGCATTTCATACACTGTTGAGTCTTGTCTGATGTGTATCATCTCAACGCCCCCTGTGTTGAAGAATTTTCCTCTATGTGCCTGCTCTGTCCACCGAAAGTGGCACGGTCCTGAAACCAGATTTCCTTAGAGACACAAGGCTTTTTCCTGCTATGAAACTGTGCGGAATACCTCGGCGTATTTTTAGGGCGATTTTGGTACGATTTTCTCGCCCAAAAATGATGCTTGTGCATGCAATTTCACCCCTTCTGAAGGGAAGGTTTTAGAAGCTTCATACCATTTGATGAAGTCCTTTTCGGGAACCACATAAACCTCGGTTCGCTCCTGGGGACCTTCCACGCTGCAATGGTGATGCTGACAGTATTTCGGCGCATCATCGGTCATCACGAACACCGCAATTGCATCGGTAATTTCGTTGGTCTCGATGTTGTCATGGTCCCGTTTCTTACGATCGGGGAACCCCTCCGCATATACATGCCTGTAGATAATCACGCAGTCCTTAAAGCGCTCCGGGAACTCGTTCTGGAAGAACCGCTCCAATGCAGGATAGAGCTGACCGCGAATATACTCGACGCCACCTTTCTCCTTCTTGGGAAGCATTCTGGGAAACCGTACACAGAACCAACCTTCATCGGTATAGCCAATCTCGAAGGGCACCTCTTCAGACATGATTCGGTGGACCTCTTTCTTGGCATAAGGCAATCCAGTGTAAACAGGGATTGCACGATAACAAAGAGCAAGTGCTTCGGCGTGACGGTAATTCTCAAAGGCCAACATGTTGGCCTCGGAAAGCATTCCGTTTTCCTGCGCATATTGCATTCGAACCGTGCCGGCATACAACTTGGGAAGGATCCGAAGGACTCTTCCGGTTGCTTCGGTAAAACTATTAGAATCCATTGTTTCCTCCTATGTGGAATAAAAATTAACAGTAGGTGCCTCGCGGTCAGATTCCTCCAGTGTCACAAAAACACACGGGCAATCCGGAAGCGAAAGGCTCTCCGCGAAGTCCATATCCGGGACCACAATGAGAAAAGTTTTATTTTTCTCAGGATGGAGCAGATGTGTCAAATGCTCCTCACCATAATTCACCACGATGATCTCATAGAAGGTTTTGCCTTGAGCGAACCGAATTTGTGAGGGGCTATCCGCAATCTGATGGCTCCGGGGATCGATCGTTTCAACAAACTGATTAAGAACCCAAACAGCTTTTTGCATGCGTGCAATCGGCTTGCAGTAGCGATCGGTTGCATAGTACTTGTGGTCCTCGATCATCGTGATTTTTCGGTACCGCACAAGCCCCCCGAGGATCCGGCTAACCGTATCACTAGGCTTGTAGTGCAAAAGTCTGCGGATCATGCCCTTTGTTAAAGGGCCATACTGGCTAAGCCAGCGAACAATTAAATGTTCTTCTTCTCTAAGTGCCATAGCGTATCTCCTTGTACTTATAATGGGCGTTATACTCATAACGGCCATTATGAGTACAACGCCCAAGGTTTAAGTTTGTTCCTTCTGCCGTTTCCGAAGAATGGCCTCCAGTTCAGCACGGTCAGTGGTAATCATCTCTTTTTCCTGAGCAGAAGCCTTGATCACTACAGGAACCTTGTTGTTATTGCTGTGAATCAAAGCCTCGCCCCGTTCAAACTGGGTAATGGAACGAACTTCCGTATGGGTAAGTTTTAGGACATCTTTGACATACTGGGCTTCATCCTGCTCCAGGTTCAAAATGATCTTGTTCTTGGAGTTGTTGATGATGGCGCGTCCATACTTACCATCATCCAAGCTAAAGAAGTCGCTGAGGTCCTGGGTAGCCGCAATTGCTGCGCCACCATAGCCACGAATAACCTTGAAGATTTCCAAACAGAACTCAGCGGCCATCCTGTTGGAGGAGGCGCCGATCAACTGCCAGATCTCATCGATCATGATGGCCTTTTTCTTTGTGCGGTCAGCTTTGATGTTATCCCAGACATAGTCTAGGGCGATCATCATGCCAACGGGAAGGAGCTTGCCCTTCAATTCAGACAGATCCAGAACAATGTACTTGTTAGAAAGATCTACATTGGTCTGACGGTTAAAGCTTTGGGCAGAGCCTGTAACGAAACGACTAACGATGGCGGCCACACGGGCGGTCATAGGATTATCCAACAGATGCTTATGCAGGTCGCCAAGAATAGGCATTCTCTTAAGCTTCGGGGGATAAACGTTGGCATCCACATACAGCGAATTGTTGTCGTGGGTGATGCCGAAGTCGTTATAGGTCTTGATAAGGGCTTCGTCCAACATCTGTTCTTCTTCGTTGGTCATATCAGGAATCAGTAAGCTGAAGAAGATCATCAACTGCTGAATCTTTCTGGCCAACATGGAGTCCATGTCGTTGTAGTCCACCTCGTCGATCAACTCCATCTCCGGAGAGATTGTGTGCCGAATCTCCATCACATTGATGCAGTGCGGAGAACCGGGAGCGATCTTGATAAACTCACCGCCGATCTTGCTGCAGGCTCGCTTGAACTCATGGCCCTTGATGGGAGCAATAATGTAACACTGGATACCGCGCATTCGCATACGCAGTGCCAAAAGCTGAAGGGTAAAAGTCTTACCGGCACCTGAAGTGCCACACATGGTAAGGTTCGCATTCTTGTTGATCTTCGTATTGAAGAGGTCAACGATGCAGAGGGAATTATTGTGCCGATTGACACCCAGTAGGACACCGGAGTCATCGGACATTTCAAAACTAGTGAACATGTAGGTAGATGCCGCGCCGCTGGTCAGCACATTGCGTTGGGTCTTTTTCACCAGCTTGGGACTGATCTGCAAGAAAGGCATTACCGAGCGAAGTGCTTCTTCCTGTTGGAAGCGACACTCGCTGAGGTACATATCCATTGACTTCAGCATGTCGATCATCTGCTGCTTACGCCACAGAAGCTCATCATAGGTTCTGGCCGACACAGTCACGAAGACGGACATGTAGAACAGATCCTCGTTGTGGTTGGCAATACCGTTTTTGATGTAGTAGCCGGCCTGGATGGAGTTGGTAAGCTCCTCATAGTCGGTACTGGTATCGTGCATACTCTTGAGCTTGGTGCGGTTCAAGCGGATACGCTGGGCCACTTTGTCGATGGTCTTACTTCGGTTCTCCCGATGCAGATGCACGTCAACGTCAATGCCTTCGCCGGCATTGATCAGGCTGGACATCCAGCCACCACGCACTCGGTTTGGATAGCCATCGCCCTTGATATACAAGAAGCAATAGTAACGCCCGTCCATAATGATGTAATTATGGTGGGTCAAATCCAAACCACGAGG
>JAZRKL010000089.1:0-4078 GCA_045646265.1 Faecousia sp. | reverse complement strand
GTCTGTATGCCGTTTAAGAGCTTACCTTCGATGATTTCACAGGAGGTAGGTACGCTAATTTTGAGCTCCTCGACTGTCTTGCCGAACTTACTGCCGCCGGAGGTGGCAAACAGGATGATCTTCTTATCGGAAAAGTCATAGCTTTCCAGAAAAGTATTGATGATGGTAGGGGCAACATACCACCAAATTGGGAAACCAAGGAAGATGGTATCGTACTCGTCGATTCGAGCATCTTTATTGGCAATGGCGGGGCGAATGGTTTTGTCATTCATTTCGATGGTGCTGCGTGACTTCTTATTCATCCAGTTTAGGTCCGCCTTTGTGTACGGAACTGCAGGCCTGATTTCATAGATATCGGCACCGAGTGCATCGGCAAGTTTGTCAGCTACTTTTGCGGTGACACCGCTGGCAGAAAAATAAGCAACGAGTGTTTTGGGCATGATGATACCTCCAAATATCTGTTTGTTATGTTAGGATTCTGATTTCTTTTTCTGTTCCATCTGCGCCTGGTATTTCTTACCCACCCGAAGTTCCGATTGCAAGTTCGATCCTCTTTGGATCGTTGCTGCGCCGAACTTCTTATTGATGGCATCATAGGCCTTGTCCAGTTTCCTGGAGCGCTCTTTCTTTTCATCCGGGAAGAGTGACATTTGCGCAGTTTCTTCTTTGGTAAGGTCTGTCAGAGCCACACCAATCAGCCTCAAAGGAGTATGACCATCCCAAAGCTCAGCAAAGAGCTGCTTGGTGAGTTTATAGACTTCCGTAGAAATATCGGTCGGATCCATTAGCTTCTTCTGATGCGACCTGGTCTTGAAATCATTGGAGCGAATGGAAACAGCAACGCAGAATGCCTTAACGTTGTCAGCTCGCATCCGAGCAGTAACACTGTCTGTCAGTGCCAGGAGAACCTTGTGAGCCTGTTCGCTGGTAACGACATCTTCTTCCAGGGTGGTGGAAATGCTGTATCCCTTGGCTTCCTCAGGGGCAGCCAGGACAGGGGAGTCATCGATTCCGTTGGCATAGTCATGGATCTGCTTTCCCATCTTAACACCAACGACCCGCTGCACACGCTCCAGTGGTGTATTTGCCAGATCTCCAATGGTTCGAATTCTGGCCTTCTCAAGTTTCTCTGCAGTAGATGCACCGACAGAGAACAGGTCCCGGACGGGGAGGGGCCACATCTTCTGCGAGATCTCATGCTGGTACAAGGTATGTACCTTATCCGGTTTCTCGAAGTCGCTTGCCATCTTTGCAAGTATCTTACAATCGCCGATACCTACATTCACGGTAAAACCGAGAGTGTCCCGGATCTTGTCCTTGATGGTGTGAGCAATGGCAACGGGATCCGGATAGATTTTATGGGTACCTGACATGTCCAGGAAGCATTCGTCAATGGAGTATTTCTCTACCACAGGCGCATATTCCCGGCAGATATCCATGAAGGCCTTTGAGGATTCCTCGTAAAGGCGGAAGTCAGGCCTTGCCAGGAATAGATCTGGGCATTTCCGAAGTGCCATGGCCACCGGCTCACCGGTTTTGATGCCGAATTTTTTAGCTGGAATAGACTTGGCGAGGATGACACCGGTTCGCTTATCCCGATCTCCGCCAATGGCAGAAGGAATGAGTCTGATATCTTCTTCTCCCAGACTGACTCTGCGGGTAGCTTCCCAGGAGAGAAACGCGCTGTTTACATCGATATGGAAAATGAGTCTGGGCATTACGAGCTCCTTATGTTATTGTATTTTTGCAAGTTAATCAGTAGGTATCAGTACTCTGCAGTTTCCGCAATCTATACAGAATTCGCTATCCTGAATAAAATAACCGCTGGGATTAACAGTTTTAAGGATGTTCGAATTCACGCAGGAGGATTTAAGAAAAGCACATATGCCTTTCGTTCTTAGAAAATGAACTGAATCTAGTAATGAAGAAACCGAATCCGAATGAATCTTCTGGTATCCATCACAATCCAGATAATGATCATCCGATTCTTTGGAGAAGCATATCTTTTTTGATAAAAAGGGATTCTGGAGAATTCTGTCCATTATTTTCTCATCCCAATACAGGATACCAATTGTGCAATAATCAATCTCATATTTGAGCATAAGATCCGCGATGGATTCCAGTTCTGTTCCTGTTACTTCTGGGAAATAAGGCTTAAGGAGCACATTTGTCGGGACTCCACATTTGTGGAAACGTAGGCACGTTTCAAGACGTCCAATTGGATCTGAAGTGAGTGGCTCAATCTGCCTCCAATCATGAATACTCGTGATCGTTGTGGAATACAAAAGCTGGCCATGATACCGAACGGAATCTACGATTTTGTTAATGTATTGGTCGGGCAAAACATATTTGCTCATGATCTGAACGGGATTCCCCCACTGTAAAAGATCAGTAATCATGGAAACTGAATGCTCAATCAAATCAGGGGATTCATGAGGAAAGATGTCCCCCCATGCCCCAACTGAAATAATCGTACCGTTTTTACCGAAAATGAAATCAGGACACATTGATGCTGTGTTGCGGATTTCCTCGATTGATATTTCGTTTTTTCTTGGACGTGCATAGTCATGCAAATGCAGATAACAATAGCTACACGCACCACGACAACCAAGAATAGGGCTGACAAAAAAACGCCCGTCCACATAAGTTGGTTTTAACATTAGCAAATCTTCCATAAACGTTCGAAGTTATCAGAATAATAGCGAGCACCCTGACCATGGGCATTATAGCGATAAGTAATCGTTTGCTGACTTGTTTTTGATTCGTAAGGACCGATAAATACTGTTCCATCAATACAGAAATAAAACTCGTGTGGATAATCCATGTAAGTCTTGATTTCAACCTGTCCATCCGCAAGTTGTAGTTTTTGTAATTGCTTTACCCACAAGATTAGAGATTCTACTGTTGCTTTTGTGGAACCAACCGCAAGTCCTTCTTTGCGGTCTATTTCAGAAAGATACGGGTTCGTGGGGTCCAGCGTCAGTATTCTGAGATTCATTCCGCGGGAGACTCGCTTCGCTATATTTTTACCTTGTGCATCGCGAAATCCTTTTAAGCCCATAGCGCAAATATCCAGATTATCCGCATGCAAAAGAGCTTTGTTTGTATATGTGTTAATATGGGCACGTACCTCATAAATGCCCCCCAATCCCCATTTTTCGGTCATGGAAATAGAGTTGTTTTGTGAAATAAGATAGCGTGCATTAAGTCCAGTCACGATAGAAGTTGCTAATATGGAGGTGCCGATACTTAGAAGGATTGTCCTAGCGGGATCCTGAACGGACTCCAGTAAGGATATCAGTATTAGTATAATACCAACAGTACCGACTACTAGGTTCACTAATTTTCCATTCATGTTCATAAGTTTTGACCGCATACGATAGCTTCCTCCTTAATAATCAATGGATATATAGGCTTATTTTTATAAACATAGGACGATTCTATTTGGATCACCTATAGAGAAAATGTAGAATTAGGACATATCTTAAACATCAGAATAATCTACATGATAGCCCTGGTTTTTAAAGAAATTTGTTAGAAATTCCTCAATGTTTTTGATGCATTTCTTTCCGATAGGCTGGGATTTGGGAAAACTCCATTTTGTCACCGGTTGAACCTTTGCAAGCTTCTTCACCTCATCCAGTTGGACAACTTGGCAAATACCCCGTTGATCCCATTTTAGGTATAGTTCATCATCTAGAATTTTGATTTCTCGCTCAGACATTGATTCAAACTGGCGCTTCATTTTACGCGCCGTTCCCACAAACTGATGGTGAAGCTCTTTCCACATATCCCACAGACTCATTTCAGGATCGGCATCCTTGATGGATGGCAGAGTATGATCCTTTGTAAGAGGCAGATATCCTCCAAAAACATAGTTCTTAATAATTCGGATACCTCTGTTTTTTACCGCATAACCAAAACCTACATAGGGAACTCGCAGACAATTGAATGCGCAGGTATGATGTTCCAAATCTACAACACAGGGAACAATACAGTTTTCCAGTTCATCACCACATTGTTTGCATACAAGTTCGTAGAGTTCTTCGGTCAAAACAGGGTCGACCTTATGAGCAAG
>JAZRKL010000088.1:0-14123 GCA_045646265.1 Faecousia sp. | reverse complement strand
GGTCAAAATCTTCGATTTTGACCGGAGGGGTTGTCAAAAACACGACAATCCCCCAGTCAAAAATCAGAGATTTTTGACAGCCCCCTTTACACAAGGGGGCCTTAGGCGTATGGAATTCGTAAGATAAACGATCATTTACAGCACGGTCTTATTCCTGCGGAAGCGCATATTTGCAGGAATAATCATCCAACTTCTCAAAGAAAACGGGATTTCCCTCTTTCATGCTGCGCAGGCTTTGGTGCGCATTCATGTTATGCCCATGGGCATCGATGATGCTCACCGCAATGTTGGAGCAGTGGTCGGAGGTACGTTCCAGATTTGTCAGCAGATCAGACCAGATAAAGCCTGCCTCCACGCTGCACTGGCCCTTTTTCAAACGACTGATATGCCGGTTGCGCAGGATGGATTTGATATGGTCGATCACCTGCTCCAACGGTTCTACAGAAGTAGCCGCTTCCCAATCGTTATGGCAGAAGGCATCCGTTGTAATCTCCAGAATTTCCGCCAGTGCGCTGCACAGCACTTCCAGTTCTTTTTTGGCCCCATCTGTGAATGTGATCTTCTTTTCATGGATCTCCTCTGCGGATTCCAATACATTAACACTGTGGTCCGAGATACGCTCCAGATCGCCAATGACCTTCAGCAGCTTGGACACCTCAGAGCTGTCATCATCGGAGATCTGCGCTCTGGCCAGTTTGGTCAAATAAGTACCCAGTATGTCTTCATAATGGTCTACATCATTTTCGATGGTACGGATCTTCTCCGCAGATGAGATATCCCCGGAAGTAAGGGCATCCAGGCTCAGTTTGAAACCTGTCACTGTTTCTCCTGCCATTTTCAACACCAGCTGGTTGCACTGGCCCAAGGCAATAGATGGCGTTGCCAGCAAGCGTTCATCCAATTCTACCGTTTTAGCGGATTCCTTACCGCCCGGCACCACCAGATAGGCAAGCTTTTCCAGGAAATTGGACAGAGGGAGCAGCAGCGCTGTGCAGAGGATATTAAATGCCGAGTGGCAGGCCGCGATTCCCAGATATGTTGCGGATTGATCCAAAATTGCAGGCTGTACCAGCCGCGATACGATGCTGAACACCGTCAGCCAAACGATCGTACCGGTCACATTGAAGGCCAGATGAACGACCGCCGCACGCTTTGCGTTTTTGTTTGCGCCGAAGGAAGACAGCAACGCGGTTACACAGGTGCCGATATTCTGTCCCATGATAATGGGAACTGCTGCCGCGTAGCTGACAGCACCGGTAGCCGACAGAGCCTGCAAAATACCCACAGATGCGGAACTGGATTGGATGATTCCCGTCAGCACCGCGCCTACCAACACACCCAGAACGGGATTCTTAAACATCAAAAACAGGTTCTGGAATGCGGGAATATCTGCCAGACCGGATACGGCACCGGACATGGTGTCCATACCAAACATCAAGGTGGCAAAGCCCAAAAGAATTGTACCTACATCCTTTTGCTTGGTGGATTTGGAGAACATCAGAAAGACCGTTCCCAGCAATGCCAGTACCGGGGTAAAGGAAGTTGGTTTCAAAAGCTGCATAAAAAGATTGTCGCTGGAAATGCCGCCCAGTGAGAGGATCCATGCCGTGACGGTGGTGCCGATATTGGCACCCATGATCACACCGATGGATTGCTTTAAAGTCATCAGCCGGGAATTGACAAAGCCAACCACCATGACGGTTGTTGCGGAAGAACTTTGGATCACCGCGGTAACACCCAAGCCAGTCAAGAATCCTTTGATTTTACTGTCCGTCAGCTTACCCAGCAGGGTTTTCAGGCTATTGCCTGCGCGACGCTCCAAGCCATCGCCCATAACGTTCATACCGAACAGGAACAGGCACAGGCCGCCGATCATTGTTAATACGTCAAATACTGTCATAGCGAATACATCCTTTGTGTTGAAATTAAAATACCGCCTCACCCATTATATGGGCAAGGCGGTTAATTCGGAGTAAATAATAGCGGTTTTCAGTTAAGATACAGTTAAAGTTATTCCTGGGTGTCCAGCATCCGGTAACCGACACCCAACTCATTGATGATATAGCGGTTTTCACCGGGCTTACAACCCAGCTTTTTTCGGATGTTCGCCATATTGACCTGCAGTTTTTTGACGCTGCCATTATCCATCGCGCCCCAAATAGAGCAGATAATCGCGGCATAGGTCATAACCTTTCCCACCTGCTGGCTGAGCAGGGAGAGAATATTATACTCTGTTTGGGTCAAATGCACGATCTTGCCATTCACAGAAACCTGTCTGCGGTCATAATTAATCTCCAGGTCATCCAATGTGAATACACTGTTGGGGATCGCAGCCTGCAGATTCATGCGATTGATCCGCAGGGATGCTCTTACACGAGCCAGTAGCTCCGCTGTGCCGAAGGGTTTGGTAATGTAATCATTGGCACCCAGATCCAGGGCAGATACCTTATCTTTTTCGTCTGTTCTGGCAGACAAAACGATAATGGGGATCATGCTGTTGCGGCGGGTAATGCGAATAAGCTCTTCCCCATCCATGTCCGGCAAGCCCAGATCCAGGACCACCAGATCCGGCACGTGGGATGTCATCATTAATATTCCCTGCTGGCACCGCTGTGCTGTCAAAACCTGGTACCCATTGGTATCCAGAACCGTGTGGATCATGCTTAAAATATTGCGGTCATCCTCCACCACAAGGATCTTATATTTGTTATTCGACATAGTCTGTTTCCTCCATTTCCAGTGAGAAGCAGAACAGCGCTCCGCCACCCGGACGGTTTTCAGCCTTTAATTCTCCACCATGGGCCTTGACGATGGTTCTGCAAACACTCAAGCCAATTCCCATATTGCTGCGGGCGGAATCCACCGGCGCTTCACTGTCCAGAATTCCCGTAAACAGGTGCGCCATTCTTTCCTCAGAAATGCCGCAGCCGTCATCTTCCACGAAAAAAACGGCTTTGTTGTTTTTCAAAACGACCTTCAACCAAAGATTCTTCATGCCCTGCGCATGGAACACCGCGTTTTCCAGCAGATTCATCAGCACCTGCTCAATGAGCATCGGATCCATGGGAATGATGACAAATTCCTCCGGTATCGCCACCTGCACCTTCTGGTTCGGATAATGCTTGTAGAATTTTACCAGCAGCGCATCAATCAGCTCTTCCAGAACCGTGCTGTGCTTGGACAGGCGAACCTTATCCGCATCCACCCGGGTAACAGACAGCAGATTTTCCACCATACGGTTCAGCCACTGTGCGTCGGATTCCATATCCTTTAAAAGAAGCAGCTGCCGGTCCCGGGGAATGCTGTCAAAATTTTCAATAATCGCAGAGCAGGAGCCGTAGATGGATGTCAGCGGTGTCCGCAGATCATGGGATACCGCCCGGAGCAGATTACCCCGCATCCGTTCCTTTTCCGCTTCTGCCTTCAGCTTCTCCTGCTGCTTCAGCCGGGTAGTCAAAGCACCGGTCATGGTGGAAACGATCAGCATAACAACAGCAGAAGAAATACATTCCGGAGAGATCAGGTCAAATTCCCAGTAAGGATAAGTAAATGCCCAGTTCACTGCCAACACACTCAGAAAGCTGGCCGCGATTCCAAAGCCGTATCCTTGGGTCCTCCAGGACACCAGAAATACACCCAACACAAAGATCATGGGTGTCATGGTTTTTGTGTTGAACTGCATAACAAGAAACAGGTTCACTGAAAATACTACGAGCAAGGTAATGAGTGTAAATAAGCTGTCAGTAACGATCTGTTTTTTATTCGTCATTACCAAACCTCCATAATCCCCCATGATATGCTATTATAGCATATTTTTTGTGGAAATGCATCCCTATATTATGGCTTTTGCGCAGCATCAACGGTTAAAAACCAGTAAAACTTGATGTGGCATGCAAAAGCGCAGCGCACCAAAAAGCTTCTTTGGTGCGCTGCCAGAATCGCCGAAAACAACTTTTTTGCATACGCATTATTTAAAATCGGAATTAATTAGAATTCTTTGATACTTTTTGGGGTTTCTTTACAGCTTCCGCTATGGTATCGTGTTTTTAGCACTGCGGTGCACAAGCTTTTTGGCGTGAAACTGTTGTATAAGGAGTAACTCAAGATGAAAGAATTGAAATTTGAAGATCTATCCGTAGAACAAAAATTAGGTATGCTGTCTGTTGCCACCATCAATACCAGACAGAATCCCGAATATGAGAAATTTGTATTTGACCTCATCAAAAATCATGCACTTGGCTGTGTGTGGGTCCAGCAAGGCTTCTGCGATGATGACATGCCCGGCCTTGTAAAAGAAATCAGAGCAATGGCGGATTATCCGATCCTGATCGTACAGGACGCAGAGAGCGGTGTTGAAGATTTTATGGTCGGCAAACACAGCGCTATCGGTATTGCGGGCACAGAAGAGCATGCCTATGCCTTCGGCAAGTGCATCGGTGTCACTGCCAGAAATATGGGCTACAATATGCTTTGCGATCCCGTTGTGGACCTGAACAAAGCTGGCGGAGCACGTTCCATGGGCGGCGATAAAGAGAAAGTAGCCGCGCTGGCTGTCGCTATGGCAAGAGGCTTGCATGATGCCGGCATCTTGACTGTAGCAAAGCATTATCCCGGTGGCAGAAATATTAAAAATATCGACTCACATATGGCTGAAGCTGTTTCCTCAGATACTGTTGAAGATCTGCTGAATTATGATATTCATCCTTATAAGCGGCTGCTGGATGAGGGGCTTCTGGACGGTCTTATGACCAGCCATAAGCGTTTTACGAATATCGATCCCGACTATCCGGCAACCCTTTCCAAAAAGGTGATCAACATCATCCGTAACCTTGGCTTTAACGGTGTTGTGATGACCGACGCTCTGTGCATGATGGGTATCAAAGCCAACTTTGGTTTGGTAGAATCCAAGGGCCTTGCTATCAACGCCGGCGTTGACCTAATGCTTCACTGGTCGCAGGATAACAAACCCGATTTTGAGGCGGTTACAGAAGCTTATCGCAATGGTGCCGTTGACATGGAAGCGCTTGACGCCGCCGTCAAGCGGGTTCTGGCTACCCAGAAGAAAACCATGGCCGAGCCAAAATTTACAGAGCTTACCGCTGCGGATATTGAAACCTTTGAGAGCATCAATAAGGATTGCATTTACGCAAAAACAGACGACGGGGTTCCTGTTTCCATCTCCCGTGACGGAAAGCACCTGTTTGTCGCTCTGGTCAGAAACGGTGCCAAGCTGAACGAAGGCGGCAAAATGGATGTGGATACCTACTCTACAGACTGGTATCAGCCTATGGATATTGACCGCCGGTTGACCGAACTTTTCCCCAATTCTACCGTGCACATGCTCGACCAATTCCCGGGACCGATGCAATGTGCAAAAGTTCTTACCCTTGGAACAGAGCATGATGATGTTATTTTTATCACCTTCTCCGAAGCTCTGGCATACACGGGCCCCGAGCATCTGACACGCCGGATTGAAAATGTCATCACGGCCATGCAGCATAGCGGACAGATCTCCACGATCCTTCACTTTGGTAACCCCTTCGTTCTTGAAAACATTAACCACACACCGCGTTACATCATCGGTGCCCAATCGAAAAAGTGCGTCATGGCAGCCCTTGATGTTCTGGCAGGTCTTTATCCCGCAAAGGGAAAACCCATCTTTCATGCCGATCTGAAATAGGAGGATCATTTATGGAAAACAAGCTGAAGCTTGGCGTTGGCCGAGGCATTATTACACCCAAAGTGGGTTCTATGCTTTATGGCTATTCTTCGAAGCCGGTATCAACCGGTGTGCATGACGATCTGACTGTAACTGTCTATGCGTTTTCTTGCGGAGAGAAAAAACTCTTATACATAAACGCAACCCTCTGCGTATTCAGAAATGATATCGCCGCTGAATTAAGAAAAATAATCAGCGAAAAGTTTGGCATTGCCTATGAAAACGTAGTGCTTGGAGCGACCCACACACATTCCGGCCCATCGGTTGCGGGAATGCATTCGGCATGGGGCGGTTTTGATACGGAATACTATGAGGAAATCCTCAAGCCCGTTTTGTTCTCAACCATCGCACAGGCCTATGAAAACGTCGAGCCTGTTACCATGGCTACCGCTTTTGGTGACAGTAAAATCGGCATCAACCGCAGAATGCAAAAAGAAGGTACCAACAGCATGTGGCTTGGCGAATGTCCTTGGGGCATCCTAAATACCAAAATGACGATCCTTTCTTTTAAGGCTGCGGACGGGAGCATAAAGGGTAATCTGGTATGCTATGGCGCCCATGGCACAAGCGCCGGTGCCAGCACTTTGATCACCCGTGACTGGTCCGGATATCTGGTGGATGCCCTCGAAGAAAAGACAGGCGGTCTTACCGCATTCGTTCTGGGTCCCGAAGGCGACGTAGGCCCCAGAAAGCTTCTGGAAGGCGATTCCAGAATCGAACAGACCGAAGCCCTTGGCGCATATTCGGCAAAAGAAGTTCTGAGAATCTTTGAGGATCTCGGTGAATACAAAGACGTTTCCATGGACGTTAAGCAATGTCAGGTAAAGGTCGCGCTTCTTCCGAGAATCTCAAAAGAGGCTGCGCTCAGTAAAATGGAAGAACTGAAAAAAGGACCTATGTATAACATGGAATCCGTTCAGTATGAACATTGTGAGGCCGTGGTAAAAAGCTACGAAGAAGGCTACACGGAAAGAGAATACAATGAATTCGAGCAGATTGTATTCCGTCTTGGAAATGTAGCATTCGCAACCTTTGGTTTTGAGCTGTTTGGTGAAATTGGTCTCAGAATCGAATATGCCGTCAAAGATCTTCATGTTGTAAATTCTGTTTGTACCAACGGACAGATGGGTTATTTCCCCACCCAGAGCCAGATCCCTCTCGGCGGCTATGAGATCACCATGTTTAAAAATCGCGGTATCCAGGCTTATGCCGATGACGCAGATTATTCCGCAATCGTTTCAACTGTCGAAAACATCAATTCACTGGAACGGTAAATCAATCGATCTATAGCAAAGAGGACTGTCACATCTTTTTAGTGTGACAGTCCTCTCTTTATTATTCAATTTCAGATACCACCTGCGAAATGCTCAAACCTTTTTCTTTGGCAACAGCAGCAATATCTTCATATTCATATTTGCTCCGCTTGACGCCATAACCGGTACTGACCTTTCTGCGGATTGGGCCGTAGGGTGTATCAACGGTTTCTATCTTTCGTTCCAGCTTATAGCGATTGCAGAATTTTTCCCGGATACCCAAAGTCGTGGTATGCTTGAAGAGTAACTGGACCATTTTTTCCTTATCCGCTTCCCGGCACATCACCGTCAGCAAAATCCCGGGGCGGGATTTTTTCATTCCAACAGGAATCGTGAACACATCCAGCGCGCCCTGCTCCATGAGCATATCCAGCGCAAAGCCCACCTGCTCACCGGTCATATCATCCACATTGCAGTTCAGTTCCCAAATACCCTCCGGCTTTTCCTTGGTTTCTCCCAGCATGACCCGAACGCAATTTGCCCGTTCGAAATCCTTTTTACCCATGCCATAACCAATGGATTGGATACGCATGACAGGCATATCCCCAAAGTCTGTGACAAAGTGCTTCAGAAGCGCCGCTCCGGTGGGCGTGCAGAGTTCTCCTCTGATGCTGCCACCATAGATGGGAATATCCCGCAGGATATAGGCCGTCGCGGGAGCAGGCACCGGCAAAATACCATGGGCGCAGCGCACCTGTCCGCTGCCCACATGAACAGGGGAGGCAATGATCTGATCCGCGTCCAGCTCATGCATCAAAAGACATACTGCCGTAATATCCGCAATGGCATCCATGGTACCCACCTCATGGAAGTGGATATGCTCTACGGGCACTCCGTGGACATGGCTTTCTGCCTGTGCGATCTCCTGATACACAGCCATGATATCCAACTTGACCATAGTGGGGACGGGCAGACCGCTGACGATGCTTCGGATCTCATCCATGCTGCCATGATGGTGATGATGGTCATGATGGGCATGATGGGCATGCATATGCTCCGTTTCTTCTTCCCCGTGGATAGCCACCCGGATATGGGTTCCGGAAATGCCGCATTTAGTGCTTGGCTCAGCGACTACCGTAACACCGGGGATTCCCAACGCATTTAATTTTTGCAGAAAGGCTTCCCGGTTGGGCAAAAGCTCCAGCATGGCCGCTGTCAGCATATCCCCGGCAGCGCCCATGCCGCAGTCAATATAGAGTGTTCTCATTTTTTGACCTCCATATGGTTGATCATATTGGCAAGATAACCGGCTCCGAAGCCGTTATCGATATTCACAACAGACACACCGCTGGCGCAGGAATTGAGCATACTGAGCAGGGCGGAAACACCGCCAAAGGAAGCGCCGTAGCCCACACTGGTGGGAACCGCGATCACGGGGCAATCCGCCAGGCCACCTACCACACTGGCCAAAGCACCCTCCATGCCGGCAATGGCAATGATCACACTGGCACCCATGATCAGCTCCATATGGGCCAGCAGCCGGTGAACACCGGATACGCCTACATCGTACAGCCGCACCACTTCACTGCCCAGAATTTCGGCGGTTAAGGCGGCTTCCTCCGCAACGGGGATGTCACTGGTGCCGCCGGTGGCAATGACCACCTTGCCAATGCCGCTGGGTTCAGGAAGAGAACCGACGATGCCCACCTTCGCTTCCGCCCGGTAATCCAGAGCATGCAGTTTTCCTACATATTCCGCAGCTTCCGGTGACATCCGGGTGATCAGAATCCGGTTTTGCCCGTTTTTCTGCATAGCATCGATGATCCCTGCGATCTGCTCCGGTGTTTTTCCAGCGCCGTAGATCACCTCGGCCGCACCCTGGCGGATCTTTCTGTGCAGATCTACCTTGGCATAGCCAATATCCTCAAAGGGTGCTTTTTTAATTTCCAGCAGTGCATCGTCCACACTGGTCTGTCCACTGCGAACCGCTTCCAAAAGCTGTCTGATATCACTGTTCATCCTCGTACCTCCAGATCCAGCAAAACATTGCTGTAGTGTTGTTTCAGTTCTTTCAATATGGCTTCCCTATGCTGTATCAACAAGGGCATATCCTTTTCTTTGATTTGCAGCTTTGCGATACCCCCTTGGCTGCGAACACGGAAATCCCGGAAGCCCAACTGAGAAAGATAACCTTCGGCATGTTCCGTTCTGTGCAGCTTCTCTTTGGTGATCGGTTCTCCGGTGGGAATTCGGGTGGCCAGGCAGGCATAGGCAGGCTTATCGTGGGTAAATAATCCCGCAGCCTTGGAAAGCTCTCTGATCTTTGCCTTTGTCAGACCGCACTCCCGCAGAGGAGAACGAACGGAAAGCTCCGTCAGTGCCCGCATGCCGGGGCGGTCGGAGGCTTCATCACTGGCATTGGTGCCGTCCAGCAGTACAGTAAAACCGTCTTTTTCCGCCGCCGCCAGAATCGCCGAAAACAACTTCTTTTTGCAATGGTAGCACCGGTCGGCAGGATTGGCAGTAATCGTCCCGTCACAGAGCACATCCACATCCAGAATTTCCATCTGCGCACCCAATTCCTTGGCCAGAAGTTCGGCATCATCCAATTCAAATTGGGGTTGAAAGGCTGTCTTGACATAGTAAGCTTTCACTCGCCTGCCATATTGGGTTGCCGCGTACAAAAGATAGGCAGAGTCCACACCGCCGGAAAAAGCGATAGCCACTTCCGGACACTCCTCAAAAAACGCTTTTAAATCCATAGTTCCTCCAAAGAAAAAAGGTACAGAGACCCTCTCGTAAGGGTTTCTGTACCTTCATAGCACATTTATGTTATATTTGCCGGTGGATCGGATGCTTCGGCATCCACAGGCCGCTTCCTGCAAGCCTTTGCATCATTTTAACGGAAAAACATCCATTACGCAAGTATTTTTTTGATCTCGTCCACAGCGCTCTGGATCAGCCTTCCGACACTCAAGTCGGAGATACCGGCAATGATATTATCGCAGTGGTTAAAGGGGATCAGAATCCTCTTGGCATCGCTTTGGGCCACCGCAAGGGCCATTTTCGGTGTGATCTCTCCGTAGAGGGAATCGGCAATGACAATGCCGATGGGACCGGCAATGATATCTGCCTTTCTGGCACCTACCACCACTGCATTCTCCCCGGTGGCTCCATGATCTGCACCTGCCTTCAGCATAGCGCCTGTAGCTACAGAATTCGTGCCCACTGCTGTAATCTCTACATTGGGAAATTCCCGTTTCATGGCGGAAACAAGCTGCTTGCCAAAACCGCCGCCCTGGGCATCAATGATCAAAACATTCATAAATTTTCCTCTCTTCCTCACAGGGAGCTTCCGTTTCTATTATTATCACAACCCGGCCCAATTGTCAAACACAATTGCGGGAACATTTTTATATAACTTTCCCAGTTGCGTCTTCGACAGAATATGATATAATCTATCTGTTGTCACAAGAAGGAGGCTGCGTATGAAAATCACCGGATTGCAAAAATTGACCCTGCTGGACTTTCCCGGTAAGGTAGCCTGCACCGTCTTCCTGGGCGGCTGCAATTTCCGCTGTCCCTTCTGCCACAATAGTGACCTGCTGGACGGCTCTGCGGAAGCGCTGATGGAGGATGACGCTTTTCTGGATTTTCTCAAAAAGCGGACAGGCCTTTTGGACGCGGTCTGCGTCAGCGGAGGCGAACCGACACTCCAGCCGGAGCTGCCCCGCTTCCTGAAAAGCATCAAAGATCTGGGATTTCTTGTAAAGCTGGATACCAATGGTTACCGTCCGGAGGTACTTCGGTCTTTGGTGGAAGCCGGTCTTGTGGATTATGTAGCCATGGATGTAAAAAACAGTCCTTCCTGCTATGCCGCCACCACAGGCCATCCCGGTATCGACCTGGACCGCATTGCCCAGAGCCTGCGGTTTTTGATGGGAGGCAATATACCCTATGAATTCCGAACTACCGTGGTAGAAGAGCTGCACAGCGAAGCTTCCATTTTGGAGATGGGTCAGTGGCTTACCGCGCTGGCCGCACCCAAAAAGCCGGCGCAGCTATTCTTGCAGTGCTTTACAAACCGGGAAAGTGTCCTTCTGGAAGGACTGCATGCTCCCCAGCGGGAGACACTTGAAAAATATGTTGAAATTTTAACGCCATATGTAGACAAAATCGCCCTTCGTGGTGTTTAAAACACAATATGTTGTGTTTGTAACCAAATTTTAACCACCATATATTGAATTTTGGTGTTGACTTTTTTATAACCCTCAAGTATAATACAGGCACTGCGGTTTTTCAGGCAAAGAAAACCGATGCCTGTATTATTCTATTTTATGGAGGTAAGCACCATGTATCAGGTACTCAAGCGCGACGGCAGCACCATGGATTTTGATATTTCCAAGATCAGCGCTGCTATGATCAAAGCTTTTGAAGCACAGAACAAGAATTATCACCCCACTGTGATCAACATGTTGGCTCTGCAGGTCAGCTCTGATTTCGAGCCCAAGATCAAGGACGGCTTCATCGCTGTGGAAGACATTCAGGACAGCGTGGAAAAGGTCCTGTCCGCTGCAGGCTACTCCGACATTGCCAAGGCCTACATTCTGTACCGTAAGCAGCGTGAAAAGGTTCGTAATGTCAACTCCGCTCTGCTTAACTACAAGGATCTGGTGGATAACTACCTCCAGATCAACGACTGGCGTGTTAAGGAAAACTCCACCGTCACCTACTCCGTAGGCGGTCTGATCCTTTCCAACTCCGGTGCCATCACTGCCAACTACTGGCTGTCCGAGATCTACGACAGCGAGATCGCAGAGGCACACCGCTCTGCCGCGCTGCACCTGCATGACCTGAGCATGCTGACCGGTTACTGCGCCGGCTGGAGCCTGAAACAGCTGATTCAGGAAGGTCTGGGCGGCGTTCCCGGCAAGATCACATCTGCCCCCGCCAGCCACCTCTCCACCCTCTGCAACCAGATGGTCAACTTCCTGGGCATCATGCAGAACGAGTGGGCAGGCGCACAGGCATTCTCCTCCTTTGATACATACCTGGCTCCCTTCGTTAAGGTGGACAACCTGAGCCAGAAGGAAGTCAAGCAGTGCGTACAGTCTTTCATCTACGGTGTCAACACTCCCTCCCGTTGGGGTACGCAGGCACCCTTCTCCAATATCACTTTGGACTGGGTCTGCCCTGCTGACCTGGCCGACCAGCCTGCCATCGTAGGCGGCAAGGAGATGGACTTCACCTACGGCGATTGCAAGAAGGAAATGGATATGGTCAACAAGGCCTTCATCGAGATCATGATCGAAGGCGATGCCAACGGCCGTGGCTTCCAGTATCCCATCCCCACTTACTCCATCACCCGCAACTTCGACTGGAGCGAAACCGAGAACAACAAGCTCCTGTTTGAGATGACCGCCAAGTACGGTACTCCCTACTTCTCCAACTACATCAACTCCGATATGGAGCCTTCCGATGTCCGCTCCATGTGCTGCCGTCTGCGTCTGGACCTGCGTGAGCTGCGCAAGAAGTCCGGCGGCTTCTTTGGCTCCGGCGAATCCACCGGTTCTATCGGTGTTGTTACCATTAACCTGCCCCGTATTGCTTATCTTGCCAAGGACGAGGCTGACTTCTACGCACAGCTGGATAAGCTCATGGACATCGCTGCCCGCAGCCTGAAGACCAAGCGTACCGTTATCACCCAGCTGCTGGAAAACGGCCTGTATCCCTACACCAAGCGTTACCTGGGCACCTTCTCCAACCACTTCTCCACCATCGGCCTCATCGGCATGAACGAGGTGGGTCTGAACGCCAAATGGATCGGCGCTGATCTGACCAACGAGAAGACCCAGCAGTTTGCGAAGGATGTTCTGGATCATATGCGCGAGCGTCTGTCTGATTACCAGGAGAAGTACGGCGACCTGTACAACCTGGTGGCTACTCCCGCAGAGTCCACCACTTATCGCTTTGCTAGGCACGAGAAGAGTAAGTATCCCGGCATCATCACCGCCAACGAGAATGGCACGCCTTATTACACCAACTCTTCTCAGTCGCCCTGGCGTTACACCGAGGATATCTTCTCTGCTCTGGAAATTCAGGACGAACTGCAGACTCGCTACACCTCCGGCACCGTGTTCCACGCCTTCCTGGGCGAGAAGCTGCCGGATTGGAAGGCTGCCGCTGCTCTGGTTCGTAAGATCGCGGAGAACCACAAGCTGCCTTATTACACCATGTCTCCCACTTACTCCGTCTGCGCTGATCACGGCTATCTCACCGGTGACCAGTATACCTGTCCCCACTGCGGTAAGAAGACCGAGGTCTACAGCCGTATCACCGGTTACTATCGTCCTGTTCAGAACTGGAACGATGGCAAGAGCCAGGAGTACAAGGATCGCAAGGTGTATAACATCGGCAACTCTGTGCTGAAGAAGTCCGCGCCTGTGATGGAAGAACCTGTTTGTGCTCCTGTGGAAGAGTGTGCAGCGCCTGCTGCCGCACCTGCTACCGGCACCAAGGCCATCCTGATCTCCCGTGTTACTTGCCCCAACTGCCGTGTTGCAGAGGGTCTGCTGACCAAGGCCGGCATCGACTTTGAAAAGAAGATCGCCGAGGAGAATCTGGATCTGTGCCGCCAGTACGGTGTCAAGGGCGCTCCCACGCTGATCATCACCGATGGCCAGCTTTCTCAGAGCTACTACAGCGTTCCCGAAATCAAGAAGTATCTGGCTTCCCTTTAATATCATAAGGACCGGGCGCTGCCCGGTCCTTTTCGTGGAGGAATTTATATGTATGATATCGTTATCGTCGGCGGCGGTCCTGCCGGCCTGACCGCTGCTGTTTACGCGCTGCGCGGCGGTAGAAGTGTGGTGGTCATCGAAAAGAATGGCTTCGGTGGACAGATTGCTTACTCTCCCAAGGTGGAGAATATTCCCGGCACCATTCAAATCAGCGGTGCGCAATTTGCCGACAAGCTGGTGGAGCAGGCAATGAACCTGGGTGCAGATATGGAACTGGAAACCGTCACCGGCATTGAAAAGACCGATTTTGGTTTCCGGGTCAACACCGAAGAGGGGAACACCTTTGAGGGTAAGACTGTGATTCTGGCGCTGGGCGTCAAGCACCGCACAAGTCGGATCGTAGCCATGTCG
>JAZRKL010000087.1:0-30134 GCA_045646265.1 Faecousia sp. | reverse complement strand
TGTTCTGTTTTTCTTTCATTATATGGGGTATAACCATACCTGTCAATGAATATAAAGAAAAAGGACACAGTTTACACTGTGTCCTTTGATTCTTACTTTGCGTATTCGACAGCCTTGGTCTCACGGATGACGTTGATCTTGATCTGGCCGGGATATTCCAGCTCAGCCTCGATCTTCTTGGCAACGTCTCTTGCCAGCAGGATCATGTTGTCCTCGGAAACAACCTCGGGCTTGACCATAATGCGGACTTCGCGACCGGCCTGGATGGCGAAGGCCTTGTCAACACCGGGATAGGAAGAAGTCAGCTCTTCCAGCTTCTGCAGACGGCGGATATAGTTCTCAACATTTTCACGGCGGGCACCGGGTCTTGCGGCGGATACCGCGTCAGCAGCCTGTACCAGCACAGCAATAACGGTCTTGGGTTCTACATCGCCGTGGTGAGCTTCGACGGCATTGACAACCACGGGATTTTCCTTGTACTTCCGGGCCAGGTCAGCACCCAACTGTACGTGGCTGCCTTCCACTTCGTGGTCGATGGACTTACCCAGGTCATGCAGCAGACCTGCACGCTTGGCCATTGCTACATCTACGCCCAGCTCGCTGGCCATCAGACCGGCAATGTGGGAAACCTCGATGGAGTGGTTCAGAACGTTCTGGCCGTAAGAGGTACGGTACTTCTGACGGCCCAGGATCTTCACCAGCTCGGGGTTCAGGTTGTGCACGCCGGTTTCGTAGCAGGCACGCTCGCCTTCCTCGCGGATGGTGCGGTCCACTTCCTTGCGGGCCTTTTCCACCATGTCCTCGATGCGGGTGGGATGGATACGGCCGTCGACGATCAGCTTTTCCAGAGCCAGACGGGCAACCTCCCGGCGGACAGGGTCAAAGCTGGAAACGGTAATGGCTTCGGGGGTATCGTCAATAATCAGGTCAACACCGGTGATCGTCTCCAGGGTGCGGATATTGCGGCCTTCACGGCCGATGATACGGCCCTTCATTTCGTCGTTGGGCAGGGGCACAACAGAAACGGTGGTTTCCGCGGCATGGTCCGCGGCGCAGCGCTGAATAGCGATGGCGATGATCTCCCGGGCCTTTTCCTCGGCTTCGTCCTTCAGCTCGGTCTCGATCTCTTTGATCTTCATGGCAGTTTCGTGGCGGACTTCGTCTTCCACGGTCTGCAGCAGGTAAGCCTTTGCCTGCTCCTGCGTCAGACCGGAGATCTGCTCCAGGGTAGCGGTCTGTTGCTGCTTCAGTGCTTCTGCGTCTGCTTTGAGCTGGGCCACTTCATTCATGCGGCGGCTCAGGTCTTCTTCCTTGCGTTCGAAAGCCTCGGTCTTCTTGTCCAGGGTGGCTTCCTTCTGCTCCAGCCGGCGCTCCTGCTTGCTCAGCTCAGCGCGGCGCTCTTTGACTTCTTTCTCGTGTTCCGTGCGGGATCTATGGATCTCGTCCTTGGCTTCCAGAAGCAGCTCCTTTTTGCGGTTTTCACCGCTGCGGATAGCTTCGTTGATCAGGCGGGTCGCTTCTGCTTCCGCAGAGCCGATTTCCCGTTCGGCAACCTTCTTGCGGATCACAATACCGATGCCGATACCGATACCAACACCCAGAGCCAGCGCAAGAACGATCAGAACAATGTCTAATAATTCCATATAGTTCAGCACACCTCCTTTGTAAAATGGGCATAACCATAGAAGGAAGGTATACGAACCCCATGTGTGTTAAATTGGCAAATAAAACCTCCGGGAAAACCCGGCTGAAAAATCAAGCACAAACAAACGCCATGAGGCGCATAACCCAAAAATCCAGGCAAATGCCGGTTATTCATGAAACGCCGGGGGATATGTCCCTCTCCAGCGTACATTATACCGAATCTATTTTAGCGGGGTAAGCGGGGAATGTCAAGTGTAATTGCCTAAAAAACAGGCAAAGAAAAACTGTTTTTTGTGGGCAGACACAAAAATACATTTTCCCCGCGTTGACTTATGAACCGTTGTGTGGTAAAATGCCCCTGTATGCGGATGTGGTGGAATTGGGAAGCGATGCGAGCGCCGCCGGTGGCGGAGGAAGCGAGCTGACCGCGTGGCAGCGGTCGGCGAGGGACGACGGCATTCGTGCCGAGGACATTCGCCGGGCACCGCAACAGGGAGACTCGGTGGATTTAGGTAATGTCACCTTAGGGAAGGTTTTTACAACACAACATAATTACTGAAGGTTTCCTATGAAAGATACATTATTCATTGAAAGTGTAAAGCATCACCAAGACCTTATTGATCACATTTTGAAATACAAGGAATCTGATGGTGTATGCCGTGTTTGTCAAGCTCAACTGATGCTTGACACAGGACGGCACTGGACTTGGATTGATAAAGCAATTAAAAGAATGAACACGGAAGAGGTCTGCATTCAAAAGAAAGGAACTAGTGAATACATCGTTATTCATGAATCACTGCATGAAGCCGGAGTTTTTGCGAGAATTCTACAGATGTTGAATGACACTTATGAAACTCCTGAAATAGTTCGGATGAAAGATGCTGAATTGATGGCAAAATATGAATGTAAATTAAAGACTGTTCAGATGTATCGTTCGTATGCATTGACTGGTTGGAAAACAGGCATACAGTGTTGGTAAATGCTTCTGCTTTTCTGTCATTGCGAACCAGTCCGCAGACTGGTGTGGCAATCCGTTCTCTAAAAGCAGGTTCGCCTGTTTTTATAAATCGTGGATCAGGCGAATAGCCCCACCTCGGGTACCTCCCCGTGTAAAAATCAGAGGTAGGGGCGAACTGTGTTCGCCCGCGGGCGGTCGCAGACCGCCCCTACAAACGCACAAGAGAATACGCGGGCATGGTGGAATTGGTAGACTCGGTGGATTTAGGTTCCACTGCGAGAGCGTGCAGGTTCGAGTCCTGTTGCCCGCACCAAATAGAAAAGAGAGGCACAAAGCCTCTCTTTTCTATTTCTGTTAAGGTAGGACAGGACTCGAACCCATTTTAATGAAAGTGTCCGGTGGACACTTTCTGCCACCAGTTCAAAAACTGGTGGCTACAATTATTTTCTTTCGCAACCGCGAAAGAAAATGCAAATCGAGTCCTGTTGCCCTTACCAATAAGAAAAGGAAGGCAAGCGCCTTCCTTTTCTTATTGGTGCAGACAGAAATCAAACCCATCCAAATGCAAATCGAGTCCTGTTGCCCGCACCAAATCGAGTGTTCATAACGGATTTGACCGTTGTGAACACTCGATTTTTCTTTTCAAATATGCTACAATCTAAAAAGCCTCCCTTGTGTAAAGGGAGGTGGCAAAAATCTTTGATTTTTGACGGAGGGATTGTCAAATGGATTACAAGCATAATAAATCTCTCGTTTCCAACGCAAGAAATCTTCGCAAGAATATGACCAAAGAAGAACGGCATTTGTGGTATGACTTTCTTCGCTCCTATCCTACTAAATTCCTGCGTCAGAAGATATTAGGGAAGTACATCGTAGACTTTTACTGTGCTGAAGCAAAACTAATCGTGGAACTAGACGGTTCGCAGCATTACGAAGATAAGGGAATGGAATATGACATGGAACGAACTGCTTATCTTAAGCAGTACGGTATTCGTGTTTTAAGAATTCCAAACAATGAAGTAACCCGAAACTTTTCAGGGGTCTGCGAATACATCGATCTTGCGGTAGGGCAATCCCTCAGTCAGCTGCGCTGACAGCTCCCCTTACACAAGGGAGCCTTTCTCAGAAGATCGCGGAATTTGCTTTACAAATTCCCTGCTCGTTACGGCATCGGACAACATTGACCTTGTGCGGTAATTATGATAAACTGGGGGAAAGATATTTAGTGGTGTCCCGTTGCTGCAGGAGGTGACTGTATGAGAAGCAAAAACACATCTTCTTTGAAAACTCATGGATTCGGGTTATCCGGAGTATCCGTTTTTTACATCAGCATCATTTATATTGCTTCCATATGGGTATGGTTACTGCTCCTGATTCCTCTGGCATATTTCTTTCCTGCTATAAAGAATAATGATTGGATCATGGCATTTCCGTGTCTGCTGGTTTTTGCATTAGTGGTGTTGCATCTGCTATCATCATTCTACACAGTCACTCTGACGGAGAACATAGTCGTTCTGTCTTGGTTGGGCATTCCCCTACGTAGACTTTCTGTAGACACGCTGCGGCTCTTCTGCACGGTTGGGAATGAACGCGAGGATGTACTGTGCTTAACTTCCCTTACTATTGAGGACATGGCGCTTTTGGAGGAAACGCATCTTCTGCGTAATTACTTTACCAAATATGATGTTCCTCTCTTGAAGAAAAAAGCCAACTGGCAAGACATACTTGCAAAAAAATACTTGAACCGGATTCGGCGAAGCCCTCTGGGCATCTTTCGGGATAAGAAAACGCTGTTTATGACTATGGATCCTGTTGTGCAGCATCAAATTCGCAAGCTCTATGCACATCTACCGTACAAAAACTATACCGGTATCACTGACTACAAAGCCACTCCTTTTTCTGACAAGACACAGGCACCCTGTTTTTGGATGCCGATTGATCCTTGCTCAGTAGTGATTCAAGAAGATGCCGTTATTCTTTACACCAAAAAAGAGGAGAAAAGAAGAATCCCGTTGCGGGATATCAAAACAATTGTACGTGTGGATATTTTCAGGCCATACGACAAGTATTTTCCGCATCATCTTCCCGTGCTGTTTCTATCTGTCCACTCATTGGAAGAAATAACCCAAAGGGTAGTTACATTGGACGATAACCAGCTTTTACAAGTGTATCGATATGCTACAAAAGAAGCTATTCGCTGGTCTGTCAAAAAAGACGATTGCTGCAATTTGCCCTGTACACCTGAGTTTGTGTTGCGTCTTCATGCTCTGTGCCCTGATGCGCAATGGGTCGATATATCGGATGGGTGGATAAATAACACACCTTGATCTGTTGTATATGATAGGTCAGCAAGAAGTCCGTTATGAACACCCTTATAAGAAAAGGAAGGCAAGCGCCTTCCTTTTCTTATTGGTGCAGACAGAAATCAAACCCATCCAAATGCAAATCGAGTCCTGTTGCCTGCACCCAAAAGCGACCATCTGTCAATATCCATAAATTAAGAAGTGGTTTTTTTGTAAAATCTGACGGCACAATGTGTATTGCCTTTCAGGTTGCCGGTGCTATAATAAAGGCGAACCGCTAAGCCGTATAGAATCCTTTGAAAACATAGGAGGGCATAGTATGAAGAAACAGCGAAACCTGATTCCCATTATGTGGGGATACATGAAAAAGTATAAGCTTTCTATTTTTATTGCTATGATCTGCTCTGCTTTTACTGGTGTTTGCGTAGCGTTGCAGCCACTGGTCATTAAGCACATTGTAGACAAGGGTATCACCAATGATGCTTTGAACAACAGCGAGAAACTGCGGTTTGTACTGTTTATGTGCGGTGTGTATGTGCTGCTGGGTATTACTCGACTGCTGACCTTCCGTAACGGCTACCGTCTTCTTCTGAACAGTGTGGAAGGCGCTCTGCGGGATTTGAAATCCAGAGTCTTTGATCACGTAGAGCACATGGGTCTGCGGTTTCATTCCGAGGTTTCCACGGGAGAGCTTCATAACTGTCTGAACGGAACACCGATCACAAATATACGTACATACCTGCAGAATGTCATTTTGCATGTGCCGTATCAGGCAATTTCCATGGTGATCTCTTTGGTGGCGCTGTTTGGTTACGACTGGATTATGACCCTTGTGCTGCTGTGTACCGCCATTTTGATGGCTGTGCTAAACTTTTTTGCCCGTAAAAAAATACGAAAGATATCTGCTGAGCAGATTCAGGTAGAAAAGAAAGCAAATCACTTCTTGGTGGATACCCTGGGCGGTATGGAAGCTGTGAAAATGTACGGCGTTGAAGAGAGTTTCCAATCCAAATTTGACAACACCTTGAAAAATGTGCACGAAACCATGGTAAAGGTCACCCTTGCCAACCACAAGGAATCGCTCAAAATGGAACTGGCACATTATATTGGTGTAGCCGTTCTGTATATGGTCGGTGCGGTATCCTGCATATATCGGGACACCACAACCGGCGTTCTGTACGCATTCCTGTCCAGCATGGGCATCATTTTGAATACTTTGAACAGTTGGCTCACCATGAGCCTTACCAGGGTCAGCGCCCAGTCCGGCATGGATGCCATCACAAAGATTACCAACAAAGAAATTGATGTTCCCGACATTCCTCAGGAATTCTCCAAGGATGTGGTCAAGGCTTACCAAACAATGGAGCGAAAGAAGTTCAGCTGTGTTGAGTTCTCCGACGTAGAATTTGCCTATGACGATATGAAGATATTTGACGGCTTCAATTGCCGCCTGCGTCCGGGTGAAAGCGTTGCCCTGGTGGGCGAAAGCGGCAGCGGCAAGAGTACCTTCACGAAGCTGCTGCTGCGATTGTATGATGTGCAGGATGGCAGCGTCCGGGTGTTTGGCAACGATGTAAAGGATTATTCCGTTCGCGCGTTGCGCTCGGCCTTCGGTGTTGTGCCCCAAAGCACTACGATTTTCCACGGAACAGTGTGGGATAACATCAAGCTTGCCTGCCCCACTGCCACCGATGAGGAAATTTTGCGGGCCATTGATATGGCGCAGATGAACGAGTTTAAGGATTCTCTGGAAAACGGCTGGGATACCGTGGTTGGCGATGGCGCCAGAGAGCTATCCGGCGGACAGCGGCAGCGTGTGGGCATTGCCCGGGCTGTTTTGGGTGATCCTAAGATATTGATCTTCGATGAAGCAACCTCGGCGCTGGACAATGTATCCGAACGGGCCGTGCAATCCGCTATGGAGGCTTTGATGAAGACCCATACGGTGATCGTCGTTGCTCACCGCCTGTCTACCATCAAAAATGTAGACCGGATCCTGGTGTTCAGCCACGGTCAGATCGTGGAAGAGGGTACTTACGATGAGCTGGCTCAGAAAGAGGGCGGCTACTTCTACAAAATGCTGAATCAATAATGCAGTCAAAAAGGAGAGGCTTTCGCCTCTCCTTTTTTGGTTGAAAGTGCTTCGGTCCTATGGTATAGTAGCTTTATACTTCACAGGAGGTGCTGGCGATGACCAAGGAAGAATTTTTGCGTAAAAAGAAGAAACAGGCGGAGGACAAATACCGGCAGAACCATATGAATTTTTATATCAATCCTTCTGTGTCACGGATCGCGCCTTTTAAAATTGCCGACCGGCTATATTATGTGGGCGACAAAGAGGTCTGCATCCACCTGATCGACACGGGCGCGGGTCTGGTTTTGCTGGATTCGGGCTTTGTGGGTACGGAGCATCTGTTGATCGACAGTATCTGGCGGGCAGGCTTTGACCCGGCGGATGTTCGCTGGATCATCCATTCCCACGGCCACAGCGACCATTTCGGCGCTTCCGATGAATTTAAGAACATGTTTGGCACAAAGCTTGCTATCAGCCGCGTCGACGCGGAGATGCTGCGGCGTCAGGGGGAAGCAGCCATTTCCAAAACCGATTTTCCCTACGCAAAGGTGCCGGTATTTGACCGGGAGCTGGAGGATGGGGAGATTTTTGAGATCGGCGATATAAAGTTCCGGTTTGTCCTTACCCCCGGCCACACTGCCGGTGTCTTAAGCATCTTCTTTGAGGTGGCCGATCAGGGAACAACCTACCTTGCGGGCATGTTCGGCGGCGCCGGCTTTGCCGCGGTCACCCTGCCCTATACATTCTGCAATGAACTGGAGGGAGCCTCTGCCCAACAGATGCTGGATTCCATTGATAAGATTTGGGACGAGCCTGTGGTAGTGCATCTGGGCAACCATCCTTATAACAATAACACTGTGCAAAAACGGGAGCAGCAGCTGCGTGAGGGCGGCAATCCCTTTGTAGCGCCTGAAAGCTGGCACGGATTTTTGGATGAGCTGAGAGGGAAAGTGCGGCAGGTCATGGCAGACAATGAAAAGCTGGAACAGGAAATGGAAGCACTGGGTTGCCGGTAAATCAAATGAAAAGCACCCGGCAGTTCATGTTGGCATCACGGGCTGTCATTTTAAATATATTGAGCCGTTACAGGATTCGTTCAGCATCACACCCCGTCTGCACCATCATACAAGCACCGAGCTTCATCTGGTGATACAAGGCGCGCAGCAATACAGAATCGGTGAAACCACTTATGATGTTCCGGCAGGATACTATATTTTGATCCCGCCCGGAGTGGCCCACCAATACATTGGCTCGGCGCCAAACACCAGTAAATATTCTGTTACGTTTACAGCCGACAAGCAAAGTGCGTCCAGTCTTGGAGGTTTCCTGCAAAAAAACACGCTTTGCAGGGCGCTGCCGGAAAATGCAGGCAGTGCCATTGCCGGAATAGATGCGGAAGCACGGCTGCAGAAGGAATACGCATCTGTGGTGATCGAAACGAAAATATTGCAGTTTTTACTGTATCTGGCCCGGGATGCGGGATTTCAAGAGGAACAGCGGCAGCCTGTCCAGGAGGAAGACTCCAGATTGAGCATGGCGAAGCAGTACATTCTGGATAATATCGACCGGCCTTTGACATGCCCGGAGGTAGCGGCTTACTGCCACTTAAGCCAAAAACAGCTGACCCGCCTGTTTACCCGTTTCTTGGAAAGCTCTATCGGCAGCTATATCCGCAGTCAGAAGATCGCCCGGATCGAGCAGTTTCTGACAGACACAAATTTGTCACTGAAACAGATCAGTGAGGAAATGCGATTTACAAACGAGTATCACTTCCATTCTTTTTTCTCCAAATATGCCGGTATGACGCCCGGCGCGTACCGAAAAATGGTCAACCATCCCGATTACAAACGAAGAATAAAGGAATGAAATACTGCGGCACAAGCTGCAACAGCACCGGATTTTGAGGGTACAGACCGAAATTTAGGGCCAAAAATACTTTGTTGCACTAAATTTGTAAATTATGTAACAAATGAATAAAATACACCTGAAACAGCGCCGCTTGTTGTGTGTTTTTTACAACATTATGCAAATTAATTTGCAATTATGCAAGAAGATTGGCAAAGAATGAGCAAAATTGACGAGCTTTCCACCAATGAAATGGGGCCGATGGATAAAAAATGCAATTTAATACTTGAAAAATTGCAAAACAGGGTGTATAATCACAACAACTTTTCAAGGGAGGTAAATTATCATGAAAAAAATCATTTCCGTTCTTTTGGTATTGACATTGGTTCTGGCTCTGGCTGCCTGTAACGCATCCGCCACTAAGATGACCATGGGCACTGGCGGCACTGCCGGTACTTACTACGCTTACGGCGGCGCACTGGGCAATCAGATCAAGTCCGTAACCGGTATTGAGGTCAATGTGGTTTCCACTGACGGTTCCAAGGCCAACATTCTGGGCATCCACGCAGGCAACTACCAGCTGGCGACTGTCCAGTCCGACGTTATGGCTTATGCTTATGCCGGCACCCGTTCCTTCGAGACGGAAGGCAAGCTGGATTCCTTCCGTGTTATCGGCGGCCTGTACGCTGAGGCTGTGCAGCTGATCACCATGGATCCCGAAATCAAGAGCGTTGCCGACCTGAAGGGCAAGAAGGTTTCCATCGGCGCTGCCGGTTCCGGTGTTTACTTCAACGCCATCGACATTCTGGGTGCTGCCGGTCTGACTGAGGAAGACATCGTTGCCCAGTACCAGTCCTTTGCTGACTCCGCTGACGCACTGAAGGACGGCAAGATCGACGCAGCCTTTATCGTAGCAGGCGCTCCCACCCCCGCTATCACTGAGCTGTGCCTGGCTGCCAATGCTTCTCTGGTGCCCATCGACGGCGATATCGCTGCCAAGCTGATGGCCGATTCCCCCTACTACACCACTTATGTGATCCCCGCAGAGACCTACAAGGGTCAGACCGCTGATGTAACCACCGTTACCGTTAAGGCTACCCTGATCGTCAGCACCTCTGCTTCCGAGGAAGATGTCTACAACATCACCAAGGCTATCTTTGATAATATTGATGCCATCAGCCACGCCAAGAAGGCAGAGCTGTCCATTGAAAACGCAACTGCCGGTATGACCGCTCCCTTCCACAAGGGTGCTGCCAAGTACTTCGCTGAAAAGGGTGTCACTGTCGAGACCGAGTAAGACCCTCTTCCCCCGTAATCCAGATTGGCTGCGGTTAAAATAGCCGCAGCCAATTCCGCTATTTTACAAGGAGGTTATTATGGCTCTTTTTAAGAAAAAGACACCCCCTGTCCAGGAGCCGATGGATCTGGATGCGGTTATGAAAAAGTATGACCGCGAGTCCAACACCCGTGTTTGGGAAGGTGCGCCCAAGATTCTGGTCACTTGTATCCTGGCACTGTTTTCTGTTTTCTGTCTTTATGTAACGCTGGTTGCCACCTGGCTGGATGAACTGCGGCTGACAACATTTATGGCCTATATCATGCTCATCGGCTATCTTGTGTTCCCTGCCAAAAAGGGTGTACAGCGGGTCAATTACATGCCCTGGTACGATATCGTGCTGATGATCGTAGGCACGGGCGCGTTTTTGTACTATGCCATCAATGCCAAGGAGATCGTATCCCGCTTCTCGATCCTGCCCTATGAGGTAGTGATCGGTATTTTGGGCATTGCCTGTCTGGCAGAGCTTTGCCGCCGCTGCGTGGGTCTGCCGATCCTGTGCGTGGCCGGTGCACTGCTGGTGTATGCTCTGATCTGGGGTTCTACCAACCCGAATATCATTAAGCGAATTACCGAGTATGTCCGTGTGCTGTTCTACTCCAAGGAAGGCATTCTCTCCACGCCTGTCAATGTTTGCTCCAAATACATCGTAGTGTTTATTATCTTCGGTGCGTTTTTGGAGAGAACGGGCATTGCCGACTTCTTTATCCAGATCGCCAATGCGCTGGTTGGCCGTTTTTCCGGCGGTCCTGCCAAGGTAGCGGTTGTGGCCTCTGCTTTGGAAGGCATGGTTTCCGGTTCCTCCGTGGCGAACACCGTTGGCTCCGGTGCTGTGACCATTCCTCTGATGAAGAAGACCGGCTATAAGCCGGAGTTTGCTGCCGCGGCGGAAGCTTCTGCCTCCACCGGCGGTCAGATCATGCCCCCCATTATGGGCGCTGCCGCGTTTTTGATGGCGGAGACCATTGGCGTTCCTTACTCGAATGTTGTTACCAAGGCAATTCTGCCTGCGGTTCTGTATTTTGCAGGTGTGTTCATCACCGTCCATCTGGAAGCCAAGAAGGAAGGCCTCCGGGGATTGTCCAAGGAAGAGCTGCCTCGGCTGAAGCCGCTGCTGAAGAAGACATACCTGCTGCTGCCCCTGATCCTGCTGATTTATCTGGTAGCCAGCAGCACCAAGTCCATTGCCTATGCTGCTGCCATCGCCATTGCTGTGGCCATTGTTGTCAGCATGTTTAATAAGGAAACCCGCATCACACCCAAGCGGCTTCTGGAGGCGCTGGCTGCTGGCGGTCAGGGTATGATCACTGTGGCAGTTGCATGCGGCATTGCCGGTATCGTTGCCGGTATCATCGGTGTCACTGGTCTGGCATTTATGCTCTTTAACGGCATTGTAGCCGTTGCGGGCAACCAGGTCATTATTGCGCTGTTCCTGACAATGTTGTGCTGCATTATTCTGGGCATGGGTGTTCCCACTACTGCCAACTACTGCATCATGGCTGCTACCTGCGCACCTATTCTGATCAAGATGGGTGTTCCGGAAGTGGCTGCCCACTTCTTCGTGTTCTACTTCGGCATCGTGGCTGATCTGACACCCCCTGTGGCACTGGCTGCCTACGCAGGCGCTGCCATTGCCCAGGCTAACCCGATGAAGACCGCGTTCACCGCCACCAAGCTGGCCATCGGCGCGTTTATTGTACCTTACGTGTTTGCGCTGAATCCTGCCATGCTGTTTATCGATACCACCGTTGGAGATGTGATTCTGATCTGCATTACCTCTTTGGCAGGTATTTTTGGTGTGTCGGCTGCGTTGGAAGGATATTTCCTCAGCCCGATGCGCTGGTATGAGCGGGTGCTCAGTGCTGCAGGCGGCTTGCTGCTGATCTATCCCGGCTGGGTCACAGACAGCATTGGCCTTTGCCTGTTGGCAGTTGTGGTCGTACGGCAGTTGATCAGCCGGAAGAAGGCACAAAAGCAGGTGTTGTGATCCTGCCGCGCGGCAAAATGTAAAGCTTAAGACCCCCGATCGTTTCAAAACGGTCGGGGGTTCTGTTATTGTGGGAATCCTGCCACAAAATTCCCGGAAATACTTGATGTTTCGACACGCAGACCATATAATAGAGGCAAGCGTCGTTCCAATGAAAGATTTACAACGGAGGGGTATCATGAGCGCGTTCTTTGCTTATTTCTTTGGACAGGGAGACCAGGTGGAGTTTTCTTTGTTCACGGTTGCCCATTTTGCGCCGATTCTTTGGATGATCGGTATGATTTTTCTGATCCGGCATTTCCGGGACAGGATTCGCCAATGGAAAAAAGAAGAAATGATCCGCTATATTCTGGCCTTTGCGCTGATCATTTCCGATATGTCCTATTACTGGCGGTTGGTGGGTATGCCTGCCCTGCAGCCGGGGCCTGTGGACAATCTGCCCATCGGTGTATGCGGCTGGGCGGCCATATTCTGCAGCTATATGGTTATTGGAAAGAATCAGACGTTGTTTGATATTTCTTATTTCTGGCTGCTGTCCGGCTCGGTTTTCGCGCTGCTGACACCGACACCTCTGACCTATACCGGCCCCACCCGGTTCCGCTATTATCAGTTCTGGGCGGAGCATACCCTGGGATATATCGCTGTTTTCTATATGATTTTCGTACACGGCATGCGGCCTACCGTAAAGTCGGCTATCAAATCCTATGTGGCGCTGTTTATTATGGCGCTGATCGCCTACAGCGTCAACACCATGATCCCCGGGGCAAACTATCTGTTCCTGGCACGGCCCGAGTCAGCGCCTTCGGTGCTGGATATCCTGCCGCCTAATTTTGCCCTGCGGACATTGATCATCGCGGCGGTGATCACAGCAATGTTTGCGCTGG
This sequence comes from Faecousia sp., assembly GCA_045646265.1. Lineage (GTDB taxonomy): Bacteria > Bacillota > Clostridia > Oscillospirales > Oscillospiraceae > Faecousia. Next base: position 17,103 of record JAZRKL010000087.1, on the reverse strand, counting down.
CATATCTGCCTTGGTATCTCAAGGATAAAAAGCAGAACAAACAGAAAACCATAAACTGCGGGTGATTACTATGAAAGAATTTTTCCAATACTTTTTCGGACAGAGCGAGGGTGTGGAATTCACCAATTTTTCCATGGCACATTTTCTGCCGATTCTGGTGCTGATCGGTGTCGTTTTCTTGATCTATCACTTCCGGGGACAGATCCGGGATTATAAGCATGAGGAGCGGCTGCGCTATGTGATAGCCTTTCTGCTGATCCTTTCCGAGATGTCCTACTACTGGCGGCTGGTAGGCATGCCGTCGTTGGGCCCCAACGCGGCGGATCACCTGCCCATTACCGTGTGTGGCTGGGCTGTGGTGTTCTGCAGCTACATGGTCATCGGAAAGAGTCAGACGCTCTTTGATATTTCCTACTTCTGGCTCTTCTCCGGTTCTATTTTCGCGCTGATCACCCCGGCGGTTATCAGCCATACCGGCCCCACCCGGTTCCGTTACTATCAGTTCTGGGCGGAGCATACCCTGGGATACATCGCTGTTTTCTACATGATCTTTGTGCATGGCATGCGGCCTACCGTAAAATCTGCGGTGAAATCCTATGCCGCGCTGCTGGTGTTGGCGGTGATCGCCTATTTTGCCAACCGGCTCATCGGCAACGGTGCCAATTACCTGTTCTTGGCAAGTCCCGAGGAAGCACCTTCGGTGCTGGATATCCTGCCGCCCAACTTCCTGCTGCGGACGCTGATCATGGCTGCGGTTATTACCGCGCTGTATGCGGTTTCCTATCTGCCCTGGTATCTAAAGGATAAAAAAGCAAAAAAGGCCCCACAGGCGGTATAAAAAACAAACCCACCAACTTTCCGTGATGTTCTTAACGGAGAAATTATGGTGATAACCCTGTCGTAGGGCGGGGGCTTGCTCCCGCCGCTAACCCTAAATATTTGAACATCCGCAGATGATATTGCACATCTGCGGATTTTACTATATAATAACCTTGGTGATATTTATGGAGAATAGTTTGCCACAAAGAAAGCATCCTCGCATGAATCATTATGACTACAGTACCGCCGGTGCATATTTTATCACAATCTGCACTCACAATAGAAGATGCCTGTTATCTCGCATCGTAGGACAGGGGCTTGCTCCCGCCGAAACCCAATATACTACATACGGCCAAATTGCAGAGGAACAGCTATTTCTGTTGGAGAAGAGATATCCTTCGTTGAAGATTGATCAATATGTGATCATGCCAAATCATATTCATGCGATCCTTTTGTTGGAGGAAACGGCGGGAGCAAGCCCCCGTCCTACGATCCCGGATATGGTTTGTGCGTACAAATCGCTGACAACAAGGGAATGCAAGAAAGTTCGACCAATTGACAAGCTGTTCCAAACCTCGTTTTACGAGCATGTGATTCGCGGGCGCGAAGATTATGATGAGATTGCAGAATACATTGTAAACAATCCAAAACAATGGGAATTGGATAAGCTATACTCGGAAGAATACGAGGTTTGAGCTTGCCAGGTGCATTTGTGTTACAAATGCGAAACTTGCGATAAAGGAGCGACGGTATGAAGAATAATACCATTTTCATAACCGCTAGAGAATGGTTTGAAAGCACCTCGCTAAAGAATCCTATCATCGGTATGGATCATAAGCTTTCGCAGTTTTTCCCTGATTGCTACAGTGTTGATTATGACACAAAACTTCTAGCTACGAAAGTGGCTACTAAAGAAGAAAAGCAATCCCCATTCTATAATGATTACCGTGAGCAATTCGGCACCAATGATATTCATATTTTAGATGCAGCGATTATGGATTGTGATGCGAGATATGTATTTCTGAATGGATTGAATCAAGAACAGTTTCTGCACATCGCGCCGAAATTAAAGGAAACTGCTGAGATTATTTATTTTTTCAAATGCCCACGAATATATGACCTTTTTGCATTGTCCCAGTTTGCGAAGTTAAAGTGTGTGCATATCTATTGGAACAACTCGCTAGAAAGCTTATGGGATATGACAGGCAACGAGCAACTGAAGGTTATTTCCTTTGTAGCAATATCCAAACTCAGCAGAATTGAAGTGTTGAAACAATCTTGTGTAGAATATGTCTGCTTTGACAGTTCTGACAATGATGGCCGCACAAAGAAGGCATTGTTTGATGTATCTGTTTTTGCACAAATGCCATACTTGAAACATCTCTCGCTGACATACTCTGATTATAAAATTGATTACTAAAACCAATCCCCTCGACTATAATCGTCGAGGGGATCTTTGCGTTGGCGGCGGGAGCAAGCCCCCGCCCTACAATATTTCCGGTAAGAACATCGCCCTTTGTGTGGGTGGGTTTTTGATCAATACAGGGCGAAAATGACTGTTGCCAGAAATTGCTTCCAAAGGTTAAGCTGACGAAGCTGCTGGGTGGAGCTTGCGATCCAATCATCAAAAGCCTGCAGCTCTTCACCGGTGAGGGTATGGTGGCTGAACCGGGCTTTTTGGGCCAATGCAAGCAGGGTGCTGTCCGGCTCTTCCTTACGCACACGGCAGTGAAGGACTACCAGCCGCCAGCGCGCCAATGCCTGAGCATTTCGTTTGCCCCGACGGCACTTTTTCTGCCGGAGCATTACCCGCAGCCGCCATTGCCCCACTATAGCGGCAATGGCGCACACAGTTGCGGCGACCCAGATCAGCAGCCGGGACGGTTTTGAGGGTTTTTCAGCAGCGCCGTTATTGACAGAGGGACCGTCGGCACCACCGATATCACTGATATCCTCGGAAGGTTTGGTCACCAGATTCGGCAGGGTGGTATGTTCGGTGGATGCTTCCGTTTGTAAAGGCGCAGTGGTTTCCTGGGTATTTTCGGTGGGTTGTGTGAATTGGGGGGCTGTCGCTGTTTCGGTGGGAGCGGTGGTTTCTGTGCCCGTTGTCTCCAAAAGACCGTTTCCGGGGGTAGGCTCCAGGGGAACCCAACCGATACCGTCGATGTAGCATTCCACCCAGGCATGGGCATTGTGCCGCTGTACTTCGACAGACTGGCCAGCCTGTGCCGATACCAGATAGCCGGTCACATACCGGCAGGGAATGCCCGCGGCCCGAAGCAGCACCGTTGCGGCAGAGGCAAAATGAATACAGTAGCCGGTATCGCTCTCTTCCAGAAACCACAGGGCAAAATCCTTTTCTCCGGAGGGCATTTTGGGCGTTTGCAGGTCGTAGTCGGCACTGGAGGACACATGCCGGACGATTGCCTTGGCTTGGCTCCACCCATCGGCAGCATCGGTGGTTTGCAGTTGGGGCAGCTCCCGCGACAGATAGTCCATGGCCTTTCGGCGGGTGGCATTAGGAAGCTGTGTATAGGCGTTGAGTGCTTCTGTGGAAGTAATTTGCAGATTTTCGGAGTTCGGCAGCTCCCGGTATTGTACGCTATAGCTGTGCCAACCCTCCTGATTGGCAACCTGACCATCCCGCTCGGGGTAGAAAAGCTGCTCATTGCCAATGCCGTAGGCACCGTAAGGCAAATACAGCACATCATGTATGGCACGAGTGGTGACGGTCACCCGGTGGGCAGCCGTCTGGGGCAGAGGAATGGCAGGAGCGGCCGCCGCGCAATCCCACCAGGTGCCGTGATAGGTGTCATAGGCGGCGCCTTTCAGATATAGATTTCCGGATTGGTCGGCAGTAACATCCATCACCACGCCCCGCTGCTGCCCTTTGGGGCCGACAGTGGACAGGTTTACCCAGCTGCCCTCTTGCTGAACAGGGGGCGCAGGTGGGGTTTGCGTATGTTCGGTGAATAACTCCTGAATATAGCTGAGGAAAAGATCCACCGGTTTGAAGGAGGAATAGGTCTTCTGGGGGATGAACAGGAAGAGCGCCAGCAAAGCCGCCGCTGCCGGCAGCGCCAGCAGCTTGATCAGCGCGATGTCCTGCTGGTGCTTTCTTGTCAAACGGATCATCAGCAGAAGCAGAACGCACAGCAGCTGGATAAAAAGACAGGCGGCAGAAGGCGGGGTGTCTACCAGAACCATACAGGGGATCACCGGCGCGCTGATGAGAAACGCGGTGAGCCAAATGCCCTTGCACCGAAGAAAGCTCCAGCAAATGCCTAAGGCGGTCAGTATGCCCAGCGCGCACAGTACCGGCTGTGCCATGTTTACGGAAAGGGGGTTGTTGCTCCAGCGGATCACACCCCAACCGTAGCCCATATCGTACAGGCGGGAGATGTGATGCAAAAATGCTTCCAGACTCACATTCAGGCTGCCTTTTTGCCATGACCACAGGCCGGCAAGCAGGAATCCGGCTACTGCCACGCCCAGCAGCTTGCGGCCTGCCAGAACGGCGGTGATCAGCGCGGTAATAAAGCAGAAAACAGCAATGGTCAGAAGCGAAATGCCTTCAAAGCGCAAGCCGGTGACGATACAGCCTATCCCGCCAAAGCTGCCGAGAAAGCCCAGAAGAAATCCGGCCACACGGGCCGCTTTTTTGTTAGCCTGCATGGTCGCCACCTCCTATATGATGACGCCAGATGGCTTTGGGATAAACAGGGGTAATGCCTTCCTGTGCATGGGGCAGCTGCAGCAGGGCATCCAGTGCGTTCAGCGCTTCCTGCTCGTTGGGAACGCTGTGAATGGACATGCCTTTTCCGGTATAGCAGAAAATTCTGTGCCGGATGCCGTTTTCAATGAGAAAGGTACTCATGCCAAGAAGCTGACCCAGTTTCCGGTCCAGCTGTTCCGGCTGTCCGGAAAGGATCATAGTCAGAAGGGCCGCGTCCTGCTGGGCCTCCATGGGCTCCCGGATGATCAGCGTTCCCGTCTTGGCGGACAGCTTCCAATGGATCTGCTGCAGGTTATCACCGGGGCGGTAAAGGCGCATTTCATGGTTTTCAGAATAGCCGCCGCCGGGTTTGGGACGAGTGATGCCGCAAAGATACCGGCTCATATCCGGAAATTCTCCGGGGGATACGGGAACTGGGCGCACCAGAACCAGCCGGTCTTCGTTAACACGCACCGGCAGGCGAAACAATCCCAGATAGTCGGAGATCCATAAGCGTCGGCACTGAAGCCGAAAAGCACCGCAATGGGTGGTGGGAAGAGAAGTGCCGGGTCTGATCCGTTTTGCCTTTCCCGTGGCGGGGATGTACAGCCGCATCCTGCCGCTGATCAGAGCAACGGGGAACCGGCACCGGATATTGTAGAATGCCCGCAGGGGTGTGCCTGCGGTTATATGATCGGGACACCGGAGTGTGATTTTGCAGCTTACCATGGCAGGCAGGCTGAGCAGCAGCGACAACCACGGCAAAAATACTGCTGCAGCCAGCATCAGACCGCTGAGCCACGCACGGTTGGCCCAGTAGAAAAAAAGGCAGGCTGCCAGCGCCGTGCAATAAACGATCCGCCGCTGGGTCATATCAACGCAGTTTCGGGGCATCTACCCCGTCGATGATCTGTTTCAGTACCTGTTCGGAAGAAAAACCCTTGGCCTCTGCCCGCTGGGACAGCAGCAGACGATGGGAAACAACGTGAGAAAAAACCTCCTGCACGTCCTTCGGCACCACATAGTCCCTGCCCCGAAGCTGGGCAACGGCCTTGGCCATGGCAGTGACGGCCAGAGTCGCCCGGGGACTGGCACCACGGGAAATATCCTCATGCTGCCGGGTGGCATTGATTAGCTCCACGATATATTTTACCACATCGGTGCTGACATGGGTATGGGCCACCGTTTCCTGCAGCAGCGCCACATCTGTGGAAGCAAGGAGCTGCCCCAGACTTTGGAGCGGATCTTGTCCCTGCCGGTTCAGGACCATGGCCATTTCATCCTTGGGGTTGGGATATCCCAGAGAAAGCCGCACCATAAACCGGTCCATCTGGCTGTCGGGCAGAAGCTGTGTGCCGGCGGCGCCGGTGGGATTTTGTGTGGCAATGACAACAAACGGCTCCGGGAGCCTGTGGCTCACACCGTCCACCGTTACCTGCCCTTCCTCCATGGCTTCCAGAAGGGCGGATTGGGTACGGGAGGTTGCCCGGTTCAGCTCGTCAGCCAGAAACAGGTTGCACAAAACGGCACCGGGCTGGTAGGTCATTTTGCCCGTGGCCTGATTTAAAATGGAATAACCGGTCACATCAGACGGCAGAACATCCGGTGTGAACTGTACACGGTTGTAAGAAAGGCCGAGGGTGCGGGAAAAGGCCAGAGCCATGGTGGTTTTGCCCACACCGGGGATATCCTCCAGCAAAATATGACCCTTTGCCATAATGGCCGCCAGTACCCACAGCAGGGTTTTGTCCTTGCCCACCACCACACGGCGCACCTGGGAGATGACTTTTTGGGCCTGGGTCACCACTTGAGATTCTTTGGATTGCATATTCCCGACTCCTTGCCTTGTAATATTTTATCATTATACTACAGGTGAGGGGGTATTGCAAGTTTCAGCCCCGGAGCAAATCTTAAGAATTCTTCAAGTGGGAGAGAAAGATAAATGATCGTTTAGCGCAGCAACTACCAGATATCCGTGTCATCCTGAGCGAGCAACGCGAGTCGAAGGATCCGCATTCTTAAAATACTGTGATTACGGAGTTTTTCTTTAGGAGAACGGATTCTTCGACTCCGCTGCGCTCCGCTCAGAATGACATGCGCTTTAGGTTTCTACTCAGATAAACGATCGTTTTCCACTGCAGTAACGATACCGAGCGGGTCAGGGAAGTTACGAAAAGCATAGCACCATGCACGCATTGGCGGCGGGCACTGCCCGCATAAACGATCATTTATGGTGGTATGGGGTTTGGGTTTTATTCAAATATTAAGAACTATCTGTTTGATTTCCGTTGCGATGGGGCAATACTTGTGCTATAATAACGGAAACCACTTCTGGAGGAAGCTATGCTGAAAAAATACCTGATCGCCTTTCTGGTGTCCATGGTACCGTTGATCGAACTGCGGGGCGGTGTGCCCTATGCGGTGCTGATGGGTCTGGACTACTGGACAGCGCTGGTCGTTTGTGCCGTCGGCAATATGCTGCCTGTCCCCATAATCTATTTCTTTGCCCGGAAGGTTTTGATATGGGGTAAGGACAAAAAATACATCGGAAAATTCTTTACGTTCTGCATCGAAAAGGGCGAGCGGGGCGGGAAGAAGTTATCTGCCAGGGCAGGCCGGGGCGGCCTCTTTGTAGCGCTGATGCTGTTTGTGGGAATCCCCCTGCCGGGCACCGGCGCATGGACAGGTACGCTGGCGGCGTCCTTTTTGAACATGGGCATCAAATCCACGACCGTGGCTGTTTCGCTGGGCGTTGTCATTGCCGGTATTATTATGGGCGTGGTCAGTATGACCGGCGTGCATGTATTCGGACTTTAATTTTTGGAGGTAACCAATATGTCTAACTGCCTGTTTTGCAAGATCATTGCCGGGGAGATCCCCTCTACCAAGGTCTACGAGGACGATACCATTCTGGCATTTCGGGATATCGCTCCCCAGGCACCTACCCATGTGCTGGTAGTTCCCAAGTGCCACATTGCTGATACCGATGGCATCACCGCTGAAAACAGCGCGGTCATTGCCCACATTTTCACGGTCATCCCCCAGATCGCCAAAGCCGAAGGTCTGGAAAACGGCTACCGTGTGGTCACCAACTGCGGCGCGGATTCCGGTCAGACCGTACCCCATCTGCATTTTCACATTCTGGGCGGAAAGCAAATGGAACTGAAAATGGCTTGACAACGGAAAAATTTGTGCTATTATAAATCCAGATCGCAAAACAAATCCATCTTCGGGGTGCCGGACGCTTCCGGCTGAGATTGGGCAGAGATTCGTGCCTTGACCCGCGAACCTGATACGGTCAGTACCGTCGTAGGAAAAGATGCACTGTAAGATAGCTTTATCGCATTGCAGCTCTTGACGGACTTGCAATGCGATTTTTCTTTTGGCAACCTACGAAATTCTTTTTCCATCGTTGGTGGGTCTTTTTCCTGAACGCGTCGTTTTGTATGCCTTGAAATACACAAAGTATGTCGGCGGCATACAACCTTGCGTTCAGAAAAAATCCCACGCCATCGAAAGAAAAAAGCCTTTTCTTCGGCTGCCTTATAGTTTAGGGGCGATTGTTGCCCTATATGGAGGTTATCTTATGAGTGTAAAAACAAAACGAATTACCGAAAGCGCCATGCTTCTGGCTGTGGCCATTGTGCTGGAGCTGGTGTCCAAAATGTTCATCCCCGAAATGCCCTTTGGCGGACAGGTCACGCTGGTCAGTATGCTGCCGGTGGTGCTGATCTCCTACCGCCACGGTGTCAAGTGGGGATTGGTGGCAGGTGTTACCTATGCGCTGCTGGAAATGGCTATTGGCGCCAAAACCGTAGCCGCCGCATTCCAGCCCGGCTACTTCGGGGATGGAATCATGCTCCTGAACGCGTTTATCATGTGTGTGCTGGACTATTTGGTGGCCTTTACGGTTTTGGGTCTGGGCGGTATGTTCCGCAACCGGTTTGAAAAACCCGGCACGGCCCTGATGGCAGGTTCTGCTGTGGCTCTGTTTGCCCGGTATCTGGCTCACATTGCATCCGGATATATCCTGTTTTCCGGTTGGGCAGAGTGGTTCTTTACCCAGGAGGGTTTCCCCGCATGGGGCGCTGCCTTGGTAGCCAGCTTAAGTCCCGAAACACTGGGCCTTACCTACAGCGTGGTATACAACGGCTTCTATATGATCCCCGAGATCATATTTACTATGATCGTCTCTGTGCTTTTGGCCAGAATCCCCGGTATCGTTAAAAAGGTAAGCTAAAAGAGAATGCCCTGCCGATCGGCCAATGTCATTAAGTTAACAAAATAGCTGTCATTCTGAGGAACGAAAGTGACGAAGAATCCCCCCTTTAGGAGGGGGATCCTTCGACTTCGCTGGCGCTTCGCTCAGGATGACAGCTTAACTTAATGACATTGGCCGATCGGCAGGGCATTTGTTTATTGCTCTGTTTTGAATACCGCGATGCCGGGGGCATTCTGGGCAAGACCGTAGGCCTTATAGAGAATGTCGGCTACCTGTGCCCGGGTCAGGGCTTCGTCGGCGGTGAGCAACAGACCGTTTTCGTTCATAACGGCCAATGCGTTGTCTGCATAGGTGGTGGTTTCATCCGCTTCGTCCATCTGCCGGCGGCTCAGATCCAGCGCGTTTTGCAGGATCACGGCAGCTTCTGCGCCGGTGATGGGAGTGCTTCCATTAAAATCCTCCGGCAGATTAGCGATGAGACCGGAGCGCAGTGCCGCTGCCAGATAAGGCTTCAGCCACTGAGGGGCATCCGCGGCCATTTCGGGATACACGGTCTGCTCAGCCATGGGAATCTCCAGCATTTGCATCACCATGGCCAAAAACTGCCCGGTGCTGACGGTTTTTTCCGGCTGGAAGCACTGGGAGTTGCCCATTTGCTCACCTACGAACAAACCGGTATTGCGCAGCCATTCGGCTTCAAAGCGGCAATCCAGATCTACGGTATCGGTGTACTGGGCGGCATCGGTAGGCTTCAGGATCTGTACTGTAACCGTGGCTTCCCGGGAGACCTTGCCGGCAGGATCGGTGGCGGTATAAGTGAAGGAATCCACACCCACTTTGTTTTTCTTGGGGGTATACACGAAGGTACCATTCTCTTTCAATTCCACATTGCCCCGCTTCGGCTGACGGATCACGGTGTAAGTCAAAGGCTGACCTTCCGGGTCTGTGACCTTCAGTGTGCCTTCGTTGGGAAGATTTTTATAGGTTTCTACGGTAAAGTCCTCGGCAACGGGGGCCTTATCCTCCTTGCCCCGGATGCCGATGGTCATGGTCGCGGATCGCTCCACACGGTCTTCATAGATGGGAAGATAAGTGACCACCGCATCCGCGTCCGCTTCGGTACGGACAGGCGCAAAGGTCATTAAGGAAAGCTGATCGGCGGTGAGAATGTCGCCGGGCTGCAGGACCCGCTGTCCCAACAGCACAGCACCGGTCTGAGCATTGGGAATATCGGTGATGCAGATTCCCACCAGCGGCTCCTCACCGGCAAAATCCTCGGATGTGAAGCAGTAGACGGCATCACAATCCACCTCTGCTGCTCCAACGGGCATGGCCAGCAGACACAGCGCTGCTGCCAGACAAACAATACGCTTTCGGAACATTTGATAACCTCCTATATTTCATGTCCGCAGGTAGTGTTTGCCAGTAAGAAGAAAATTATTCAAGTTTTGGAAAAAAGGGTTTTGTTATGATAAAGGATCGTTTATTTGAGCAGAAACCTAAGTGCATGTCATTCTGAGCGAAGCCGTAGGCGGAGTCGAAGAATCCGTTCTCCTAAAGAAAAAACCCTGTAATTACAGCATTTAGGGATACGGATCCGTTTGCGATGCTTCTGCCGGGTACCGCAAACGGACAAGGGAAGAAACGACAAGTAGAAGTCTTGGTGCGAATTTGCCGCGGGCCATGCCCGCTAAACGATCATTTACAGCAGCGGCCACAGGCCGCAAAAAAAGAGCCATCCGGGTGGATGGCTCTTTTTGAAAGTAGCTTACTTGCACATTTCCTTGGCCTTGGCAACGATGTTGCTTGCGCACAGGCCAAACTGCTCCAGCAGAGCCACGGCGGGGCCGGAGTGGCCAAACTCGTCGTTGACACCGATGCGCTTTACGGGAACGGGGTAGTTCTCGCTCAGGCAGGAGCAAACTGCTTCACCCAGACCGCCGATGACGGAGTGCTCTTCGCAGGTGATGATCTTACCGCACTTCTTGGCAGCGGCAATGACCAGCTCGTCGTCCAGAGGCTTGATGGTGGGCATGTTGATGATCATAGCGTTGATACCGGCAGCAGCCAGCTCTTCGCCTGCCTTGATGGCTTCGTAGGTCAGCAGACCGTTGGCAATGATAGCCACATCGGTGCCGTCCTTCAGAATTTCGCCCTTGCCGATTTCGAACTTGTAGTCTTCCGCGTGGAATACCGGCACAGCCAGACGGCCAAAGCGCAGGTAAACGGGGCCAACATACTCGTAAGCAGCCTTGACAGCAGCCTTGGCTTCTACGTCGTCAGCGGGGCAGATGACCACCATGCCGGGGATGGAACGCATCAGAGCGAAGTCCTCACAGCACTGGTGGGAAGCGCCGTCTTCACCGACGGAGATACCGGCATGGGTAGCGCCGATCTTGACGTTCAGGTGGGGGTAGCCAATGGAGTTACGGACCTGCTCGAAAGCACGGCCGGCAGCAAACATGGCGAAGGAGGAAGCGAAGGGAACCAGACCGGTGGTGGACAGGCCAGCGGCGGCGCAGATCATCTGACCCTCAGCAATGCCGCAATCCAGGTGACGGTCGGGGAAGGCCTTCTGGAAAATGGAGGTCTTGGTAGCGCCTGCCAGGTCGGCATCCAGAACCACCAGATTGTCGCAAACAGCACCCAGCTCCTTCAGAGCGTTACCGTAGCTGTCACGGGTAGCAACTTTCTTCATTTCTGCCATAGTATCAGCCCTCCAGTTCTGCCTCAGCGGCATTCAGCTCAGCCATAGCCTGCTCGAACTCGGCATCGTTGGGTGCCTTGCCGTGCCAGCCGGCGTTGTTTTCCATAAAGCTTACGCCCTTGCCCTTGACAGTGGACATAACGATGGCGCAGGGCTGACCCTTCACGGTCTTGGCCTCGTTCAGGGCCTTCTCGATCTGGTCAAAGTCGTGGCCGTCGATGGCAACGGTGTGGAAACCGAAGGCCAGCAGCTTGTCCACGATGGGGTAGGGACTCATAACGTCGGCGATGTTGCCGTCGATCTGCAGACCGTTGTTATCAACGATGACAACCAGATTGTCCAGCTTGTAGTGAGCAGCGAACATGCAGGCTTCCCATACCTGGCCTTCCTGGATCTCGCCGTCACCCAGCAGGGTGTAAACACGGGCATCCTTGCCGGTCTTCTTCAGACCCAGTGCCATACCGGCAGCGGTGGCAACGCCCTGGCCCAGAGAACCGGTGGACATGTCAACACCGGGGACCATGTTCATGTTGGGGTGGCCCTGCAGGTAGGAGTCGATGCGGCGCAGAGTCAGCAGGTCTTCCACGGGGAAGAAGCCGCGGTTTGCCAGAGTGGCATACAGGCCGGGGGCGGTGTGGCCCTTGGACAGCACAAAGCGGTCACGGTTTTCTGCCTTGGGATTTGCGGGGTCGATGTTCAGTTCCTTGAAATACAGGTAGGTAAACATCTCGGTTGCAGACAGGCTGCCGCCGGGATGGCCGCACTTAGCCGCATGGGTGGATTCGATGATACCCTTGCGGATCTTGCAGGCGGTCTTTTGCAGAGAAAGTTTTTCGCTTGCAGTCATAATGTATCCTCCTTGCCCCGTTTCCGGGCATAGTTTTCGAGATTATTCTACCATCTTATGCCATAACTTGCAAGTCCTAAATCAAAAAATCCAAATCCAAAGCTGCTGTAAATGATCGTCTAGCGGCCTAAGTTACTGCCGCACCCAAGCCTCCCCTGTGTAAGGGGAGGTGGTCAAAATTTTCGATTTTGACCGGAGGGGTTGTCGAAAGGTGACAATCCCCCAGTCAAAAATCAGAGATTTTTGACAGCCCCCTTTACACAAGGGGGCCTTAGGCGTATGGAATTCGTAAGATAAACGATCATTTATTTTAAGTACAGCGGGGCGGTTTCGTGGTAGCCCTGGGGCTTGTAGGTGACGGTGCCGATGGCTTTTCCGGAGATGCCATACTTGGGATTGTAGCCGAAAAGGTTTACATAATTATGCAGGTCGTCCCGCTCCTTTTCCATTTCCAACATGACAGCCACGGTGGCGATCACATCGTCTACCGCCCGGTGGGAGTTGACCACCTGGTCGGAAAGGCCGTAGGCTTCAATTGCGTTGCACAGCTTGTGAGGATAGCTGCGGCGATCCTTATAAACCGTCAGCAGGTCCAGCTTGTCCTTGCCCTTCAAAATCATGGGGTCTCCGCTGCGCAGCAGCAGGTAGTAAAGAAAGCTGAGATCGAAATGGGCATTATAAGCCAGCAGCAGAGTGTTGCCGCTGATCATTCTGGCAATATCGCAGCACAGCCGGGTTTTGGCAATGCCCCGCTCCCGGATATCTTCGTTGGTAATGCCGGTGAGCTTCACGATCTCCGGGGGCACAAAGCCTCCGGGACTGAGGGTGATCAGTTCGTCATACTCTTCGACGATCTTTGCCTGCCCGCCGTGCTGCTCTACCACAACCGCGGCAAATTCAATAATTTCGTCCCGGCTGAATTCAAGACCGGTGGTTTCGGTATCAAAGATCACCAGCCGGTCATACCGGGCAAACAACTCTTTTAACTGTTCCATGGGATCACTCCTTTGTCAGATCCAGCGCCCGGCGGAATTTGCTCTTTTGTTCCGGTGTCAGGCTATAGTTTTGCGCGATATACATGGCAAAGGCCGCGGCGGCTTCTTTGCTGCCCTCTTTCAATTCGATTTCTACTTCGCACAGAGGGATCTCCCGTGTGCCGCCGGTGAGGATGCCCCGGTCCAACGCCAATTCCACAACGGTTGTGCCCAGATTGAGCTGACAGAATCTGCGCAGGAATTTAGCGCCGCAGATGGCCTGAATGCCATTTTGGGTAAGGGATAGCAGATTTTCCGGTCCGCCAAGCTTACATAACTTTGGAATCGCTTGTTCAATGGAGGTCTCTTCCACTTCCCACTCGCCCCGTCCGCCATCAGCGGAGGGCGTTTTGATGGTGCAAACGCTCTTGCCGTTTTCCGTCCGGCGGCGCAATGTGTAGTGCAGAGAGGAAAGCTGTCCGTCCGCAGTATCATAGTAGGTGGTTTCCATGGCGGTTTCCTGCCAAATACCTTCTGTTTCACGGAAAAGCGCTTCCTGCACCTGGGGTTCTGCTTTCAATTTCCATTCATATTCGATGCCCATATCCGTACCTCCTGCCATTTGTACTTATTATACACCTTGTGACCTTTCGACGCAATAACCCATTGTAATTTCATAAATGATCGTTTAGCGGCCTAAGTTACTGCCGCACCCAAGCCTCCCCTGTGTAAGGGGAGGTGGTCAAAATCTTCGATTTTGACCGGAGGGGTTGTCGAAAGGTGACAATCCCCCAGTCAAAAATCATAGATTTTTGACAGCCCCCTTTACACAAGGGGGCCTTAGGCGTATGGAATTCGTAAGATAAACGATCATTTGTGAGAGAAAAAGAATTGGCATTGGGGTCTGTTTGCGACAGAATATTTTGCCCGGCCGTGGTAGGATTTTGGTATCGAACACGAAAGGCAGTGATACAAATGATGACCGCCATCCGCTCCTATGCCCGGCAGGGACAACATGTTTTACGCAGGTGGCTGCTGGATCCACGGGTACATAAGACCGCTCAGATCCTTCTATACCTGCTTCGGGGATTTCTGCTCAGCGGTGCCAGCTTGGGGCAATATGCCCAGCCTCTGGCCCTTGCGCTTGTATGCGCCGGGGAACGGTGGGCCGCTGTGCTGACGGCCCTGGGCTCGGGGCTGGGGTACTATGTATTCTGGGGGAAGGCCGGACTTCAGGGGATTGCTTGGATCGCGGCAGGTCTGCCGGTTGCGCTGCTTCTTGGATCACGACCCTCTGCCAGACGAATGCCGCTGCTTTTGCCCGCGGTTGCGGGTCTGATCACAGCCGCGGCCGGACTGGCGTTTCAGTTGCGGTTGGGGGATGCCACGCCGGTTCCCGTTTATTTGCTGCGGATCATTCTGGCCGTAGCGGTGACCAGGCTGTTTTTGACGGCGGAAGAATCTCACGGCCAGTATGCCCGGTATCTGGTGTGGGGCGTTTGGGTGCTGGCTCTGGCACAGGCGGCACCGTTTCCGTGGCTTTGCCTTGGGTATATCGCTGGGGCGGCTCTGGGAACAGGCGGCACCTTTGCCGCGGCTGCCTTGGGCGGTCTGGCCTTGGATCTGGCCCAGATCACCCCGGTACCCATGACGGCTGTGATCTGCGTGACCTATTTTTTGCGGCTGATTCCCGGAATGCGAAAGTGGCTCAGTTTGGCAACGCCCGGCGCTGTGTATGTTCTGGTGATGGCTTTGTGCGGTGTGTGGGATCTGTATCCGTTGCCGGCGCTGGTCATGGGCGGTTTTTTAGGGCGCTTTTTGCCGGAAAGCACAGAGGTGGTTCCGCGGCGGGGAGAGACCGGAATCGCGCAGGTGCGCTTGGAGCTGGCAGCGGGGGTATTCTCACAGATGCAGATGCTGCTTTTGGAGAGTCATGTGCCTCCCATCGATGAAACGGCGCTGGTCTGGCGGGCAGCGGACCGTGCCTGCAGCGGCTGCCCCAACCGTAAGACATGCAAAGAGCGGGGGTCGGCGGCGAATCTGCCAACACAAATCCTGCACAGACCATTGCTGGATGGACATGAATTTGGATTTACCTGCCGCAAGGAAGGCAGGGTGCTCAATGAGCTGCACCGGGCCCAGGAACAACTGCGAAGCCTTCGGGCAAGCCGGGAAATGCAGCGGGAAAACCGCAGCGCGCTGCTGCAGCAGTACCAGTTTTTGGCGGAATATTTACAGGATCTGTCGGACGAATTGGGAAAACGGGTCAAGTCTGCGATCCCACGGTATAAACCCCAGATATCCGTATGCGCCAACCGGGGCGAGGAGGAAAACGGTGACCGCTTCCAGTGCTTCACCGGCACCGGCTGCAGCTACTATATTATGCTGTGCGACGGAATGGGTACGGGTATTGGGGCGATGGATGAGGCCAGACACGCAATGTCCCTGCTGAAAAAGCTGCTGACGGCAGGGTTTCCGGCAGAATATGCCCTGCGCAGCCTAAATAGCCTTTGCGCCCTGCGGGGAATGGCCGGGGCAGTGACCGTGGATTTGGCCCAGTTGCAGTTGGACACCGGAAAGGTGCTGCTGTATAAGTGGGGAGCGGCGGCATCGTACTTACTGACCAGCGCTGGGGCAGAAAAAATCGGGACAGCCGGGCCACCGCCGGGGCTGTCTGTCACAGAAGCCCGGGAAACGGTAGAGCGGCTGTCCCTGCGCCGGGGAGAGACCTTGGTGCTGTGCAGCGACGGTGTGGGCGGAGAGGATGCCCTGCGCTGCTGGTATGCGGAAGCGGATGAGCCGCCCGGGGAGCTGGCGGCCAGAATCCTGGAAGCGGGGAAGCTGCATTCCCAAGACGATGCCACTGTCGCGGTGGTTCGACTTGTTCCGGAAAAATAATAGCATATCTTGTATGCAAATGCTGTCGAAACACAACATATAGGAAAGAAAATGCAAAATGCATAATGCAAAATTAAGGTATGCGCTTTGCGCATGATTTAAAATCGTCGCCGCAGGCGACACCACAATTTTGAATTTTGCATTAAAAAAGCACCCCGGTTGGGGTGCTTTTCATATTAGGCGTTTTCTGCCATTTCCTTCAGTGCGTCCTTGCGGCTGAAGTTTGCGCGGCCCTTCTCGTCGAAGCCCATGAACTTAACCCAGGTCATGTCGCCCAGATTCAGAACATCCTCGACCTTTTCTACGCGGCGGTTCTCCAGTTTGGAGATGTGAACCATGCCGTCGTGGCCGGGAGCGATCTCAACGAATGCGCCGATGGGCAGGATGCGAACGACCTTGCCGTAGTACAGCTTGCCAACCTCGGGAACGAAGCAGATGTCGTCCACCATCTTCTTGGCAGCGTAAGCGCAAGCGGAGTCAACAGCGGAGATGAACACGGAGCCATCGTCGTGGATGTCCACCTTAGCGCCGGTGTCAGCGCAGATCTTCTGGATGGTCTTACCGCCGGAACCGATGACCTCACGGATCTTGTCCACGGGGATCTTCATGCTCAGCATCTTGGGAGCGTACTCAGAAACCTCAGCGCGAGGCTCAGCGATGCAGGGCAGCATCACGTCGTCCAGGATCACCAGACGAGCCTTGCGGCAACGCTCCAGTGCGTCTGCGATGATTTCCATAGTCAGACCCAAGTCGGAAGCCAAGCGGTCTTAGGAAGACAATTAAACTCACCAACTCCTTGGCTCACAGAACGACATGGCTACGATCCGACTTATGCAGGGAACCATAACTTCGTCCAGGATCACCAGACGAGCCTTGCGGCAACGCTCCAGTGCGTCTGCGATGATTTCCATAGTCAGACCC
>JAZRKL010000086.1:0-7634 GCA_045646265.1 Faecousia sp. | reverse complement strand
ATCACCTCCGCCATTGACTATGTAGTGACGGAAGATCTTCCGAAAATCTATGTACTGGAAGGCCACGGTGAGGGCGAACTTCCCACCACCTTCTCTGACGCAGTTGAAAAAGAGAATATCGAGGGCGGCACACTTTCTCTGCTGACCGTCGACGAGGTCCCCGAGGATGCTGACGCTATCATGATCTACGCACCCCAGAGCGATATCTCCGAGGCAGAAACAACCATGCTGAAAGAGTATGCCGCAAACGGCGGCAAGCTGCTGGTCATTGCAGGACCCGTAGAGGGAGCTGAATTGACTAACCTGAACAGCTTGTTGGCTGACTACGGTGTAACCATGAACGAAGGTATTGTTATTGAAGGTAGACGCGAAAACTACACCGGTTACCCCAATATGCTTTTGCCCAATATGGAAAGCCATGCCATCACTGATCCGCTGATCGAAGACCGGTACTATCCCATCATCCCATTGGCCCAAGGTATGACCGTCGGAAGCACCGGCAACGGTACTGTTACTGCGCTAATGTCCACCTCCAGCGATGCTTTCAGCAAGGTTGCAGGCTTTGAACTGGATACCTATGAAAAAGAAGACGGCGACATCGACGGCCCCTTCACCATTGCGCTGTCCATTGAATCCAACGGCGGTGGTCAAATTGTTTGGTTCTCTGCATCGGACTTCCTTAACGATATGTACAATGCATACTCCTCCGGTGCTAATGTGGATCTTGTTATGAATGCTATTTCCAGCCTTCTGGGTGAGCGTGAGGCAATTTCTATCCGCAGCAAATCTCTGAATTACAATTATCTTACCATCAACGAAGAGACTTCCTCTACCTTGAAGCTGTTGATGATCGGCGTATTCCCCATTGCCTATTTGGGCATCGGCATTTGTGTAATCGTAAGCAAGAGGAGGAAGCAAAATGAAGCGGTATAAGCGTGTACTGATTTTGGCTGCCGTTTTGGTGGTGGCCTGTATCGCAACCTTTGCACTGACCCGGTATGAAGAAGAGCAGGAGCAGATTCGCACCAGTGACGAGATCATTCTGCAAATCCCAAGTGACAGTGTGCAGTCCCTTTCCTGGGAATATTCCGGCGGTGGAAGTCTGGCTTTCAATAAGACGGACAATGGTTGGAAATACCAAGATGATGAGGCATTTCCGGTCAGCGAAGAAAAGGTCATGGATATTCTGGAGCATTTCGAGGAATACGGTGTCACCTTTGTAATCTCCGATGTGACCGACTATGCCCAGTACGGTTTAGACGAGCCGGAATGCACACTGCATCTGGCAACCTCTGAGCGCAGTTATGACATCAAGATGGGCGATTTCAGCAAGATGGATGAACAGCGCTACATCGACATTGGCGACGGTAATGTGTACCTGGTTGGCGAAGATCCTATGGACTATGTGGATTCCAATCTGTCTTCTATGATCCTGCACGATGATACGCCCGGTTTTGAAAAGGTTGTGGATATCACCTTTGCAGGCGCAGAGAACTATACCATCGTCCGAACTGACGACAGTACCAACACCTACAATCCCGAGGATGATATTTACTTTGTTGAGCGTGACGGCAAGACAATTCCTTTGAACACACCTTCCGTCAGGACTTTCCTGAATACCATCACTTCTCTGGATCTGCTGACCTATGCAAGCTACAATGTCTCTGAAGACGAATTAAAGACCTTCGGCTTTGATAATCCGATACTGTCTGTCACCGTCAACTACACCTATACAAATGATGATGACGAGACCGTATCCGATACCTGCGTAATTCATATCAGCGAAAATCCCGAGGAACGGGCTGCCTCTGACGCAAATGTTGCAGAAGGCAATACTGCCACCGCAGTTACCAAGTATGTCCGGATCGGTGATTCTCAGATTGTCTACACCATGGACGATACCGATTTTGCAATTCTGAAGGCAGCATCCTATGACGATCTGCGGCACAAGACGCTGTTCTGGGGTGATTTTGAAATTGTAAAGCAGATCGATATTGCGCTTGAAGGCGAAGAGCACTCTATCGTCTCCAAGCTGGAAGGCGAAGAAGATGCGCAGGAGCTTATCTGGTACTACGGCGAGACAGAACTGGATATCAGCGATGTGCAGACGGCATTGGAAGCCTTGAGTGCTGACAGCTTTACTGATGAACTGCCCAGCAAGGCAGAAGAGATTTGTCTGACGCTCCATCTGGACAACGAGAATTTCCCCACGGTAGAGATCCGGTTGTACCGCTATGATGGTTCTGTGTGCCTCGCAGTTGTGGACGGAGATCCCGTTTCCCTGGTTACCCGTTCCTCCGTTATGGAGCTTGTGGAAGCTGTGCAGGCAATTGTGCTGAACTAACCGCGGTCTTTACAATACCAACCGACGTTTCTGGATGATAGGATCCTGGTTCTGGACACGGTAATTTGCGTTATTGCTGGAATCGCTGTTCTCTCCGAAGCGTAGCCTTTGTCATCTTTGAAACTTAACAGGCATCAATCTTCATCAAAGCGCATCAAGATCTTTGATCCTGATGCGCTTTTTTGTGAAGAAAACTACCGGACAGATGAAGCATACAGATAGCGGCATGATTCTGATAGGTAAGTCATAAAAACATATGGAAACCCTTGACACTTCCGAATAAATGCAGTATGATATGTAGCGTGCTACACTTTGCGAAGGGGGTATATATTGTGACGAAAAAAGATATCGGTTATCTCATCAAAAGCATAAACGACAAGCTAAAAGTGAAAGCCGATGCAGACTTAAAACATTATAATCTCACATTGGCGCAAAGTCGTGTATTCGCTTTTTTGCACAGCAACGGCGGACAAGCTACACAAAAAGAGATAGAAGTGTTTCTGGAGGTGTCGCATCCAACGGTTGTGGGTATCGTTTCAAGGATGGAACAGAACGGTCATGTTACAACCTGGATCGACGAGCAGGATAAACGAAATAAAATCGTCAAGCTGACGGAGGCAACGGAAGCACTCAGTGTGGATATGGAGAATAATATTTCTGCCAATGAACAGAAAATGTTGGCCTCTCTTTCGACCGAGGATGTGGAGCGACTCAGAGAACTGCTGCTTGTTATTTACGAAAATCTGGAATAAGTAAGCCGATGCACCATCGGCTTTTACTTAGATACAATGTGTAGCGCGCTACACTAAAAGGAGGAACCTATGATCAAAACATTAGCAAGGAGTCTGCGTGAACATAAGAAGGGCTCCATTCTGACAATCTTTTTGTCGATACTGGAGGCGGCATTTGAAATATTGATACCGCTTTGCATGGCCGACATCATCGACAAAGGCATTGACCTGGGCGACATGGGCGCCGTATGGAAATATGGTATTGCACTATTGATATTCGCCGCGCTTCAACTTTTTACAGGTGTGCTTTCGGCGCATATTGCCGCAAAAACTTCGGTAGGCTTTTCTGCCAATCTCCGGCAGGACATGTACGATAACGTGCAGACCTTTGCTTTTTCCAACATCGATAAGTTCTCAACCGCATCCATTGTTACCCGCCTCACAACTGATGTTACCAACATTCAGAACTCTTATCAGATGCTGATTCGCATGGCGATCCGGGGCCCGATTATGCTGATTTTCTCCATGGCCGTATCTTTCAGCATAAGCAGCTCTATTGCCTGGATTTTTCTTGCGATTATTCCGGTGATGGCTGCTCTGCTGCTTCTGATTGTCAGAAGCGTACACCCTGTATTCAGTCGTGTTTTCCGTACGTATGACCAGCTGAACAATGTGGTGCAGGAAAACATCCGGGGAATCCGTGTTGTAAAATCCTTCAACCAGGAAGATTACGAGATTAAGAAATTCAAGGGAATATCCAAAGATATTTATAACGATTTTGCCAAGGGTGAGAGACTTCTGGCCTTTAACTCTCCCATTATGCAGTTCTTTATGTACGCGTGCATGATTCTCATTTCGTGGATTGGTGCGAAAGCCATCGTTGCCAGCGGAAACAACGCCGCACTGGGTATGACAACGGGTGATCTGACCGCTATGTTTGCTTATGCTATGCAGATCCTCATGAGCCTTATGGCGCTTTCCATGGTGTTTGCCATGATGACCATATCTTTGGCTTCTGCACGCCGTATCGCCGAAATATTGGATGAGAAAACCGACATAGCAAATCCTGACCAACCCGAAATGACAGTAAAAGACGGAGCTATCTGTTTTGAAGGGGTTGATTTTGTCTACGCTTCCAAAGCCGATAAAAAAGTGCTTGATAATGTCAATCTGTCTATCGCTTCCGGTGAGACCGTCGGTATCATCGGCGGTACAGGCTCATCCAAATCAAGTCTTGTGCAGCTGATTCCTCGCCTTTATGACGTAACAGGAGGACGCCTTATGCTGGGCGGCATTGACGTCAGGAACTATGACCTTACTATTCTTCGCAATGCTGTTGCCATGGTGCTGCAAAAGAATGAACTGTTTTCCGGCACGATTAAGGATAATCTGCGTTGGGGAAACGAAAACGCAACAGATGCAGAGATTGAACACGTTTGCAGACTTGCCTGCGCAGATGAGTTTATTCAGGGATTTCCTAATAAGTATGATACTTATATTGAGCAAGGCGGCACCAATGTATCGGGCGGTCAAAAGCAGCGTCTTTGCATTGCCCGTGCCTTGCTGAAGAAACCAAAGGTTTTGATTTTGGACGATTCCACAAGCGCGGTGGATACCAAAACCGACGCTTCCATTCAAAAAGCCTTTGCCCAGCACATTCCTGACATCACAAAAATCATCATTGCCCAGCGTATCAGCTCGGTACAGCATGCGGACCAAATCATCGTTCTGGACGACGGTAAGGTCGTTGCCGTTGGTAAACATGCAGAGCTTTTGCAAAACTGTGCGATTTACCGGGAAGTATATGTATCCCAGCAGAAAGGAGGCGAAGAACATGAATAAGAAAGGAAAAATGCCGCCTATGGGCAACATGCCTGCGGGTATGCCGCCCAAAGCCCACTTTGACTTGAAAACACTTCTTAGATTGCTTTCTTATATGAAGGATTACAAAGGAAAGCTGATTTTTGTTGTTGTCTGCATATTGCTCAGTTCCATTGCCTCTGCCGTGTCCTCTCTGTTTTTGCAGTCCCTCATTGATGACTATATCGTGCCCTTGCTCAGCACCTCCGCACCGGTGTTTACGGAGCTTTTGCAGGTCTTGCTGATCATCGGCGGTGTCTATCTGATTGGTGTTCTTTCCACTTTGTTTTATAACCGCATTATGGTTACCATCGCCCAGGGAACGCTCAAAAAAATCCGTGATGAGATGTTTGAAAAAATGCAGCGGCTTCCCATCCGCGCATTTGATACCCGCACCCACGGCGATATTATGAGCCTTTACACCAACGATACCGACACGCTTCGTCAGATGATCGCAATTTCCATGGCGCAGCTGGTTTCTTCTATATTTACCATCGTTTCGGTGTTCATTTGCATGCTTTATATCAGCGTTTGGCTGACCCTTGTTGCAGTTGTTGTGCTCTTCCTGATCCTGCAAATTGTGAAGGTTATCACCGGTAAAATCGGGGTGTTTTTCATGATGCAGCAGAAAACACTTGCCGATGTGAATGGCTATGTGGAGGAAATGGTAAACGGGCAAAAGGTTATCAAGGTGTTTTGCCATGAAGAAAAGGCGAAGGAAGAACTGCGTGAGAAAAACAAAGCTTGGGCAGTCAGTGCTGCAAACGCAAACGGTTATGCCCATTCTATGATGCCCATGATGAATGCACTTGGATATGTGCAGTACATTATCATCGCGCTTCTCGGTGCGTATATGGCAATCGCAGGTGTCACCAACCTCGGTCTTACCGGAACAGGCGTGCTTACCCTTGGTATGATTGCCTCCTTCCTGACACTCTCCAGAAACTTTACCAACCCCGTTTCTCAGATTTCAAATCAGTTTAATTCCATAGTCACTGCACTTGCCGGTGCATCCCGGATCTTTGCGTTTATGGACGAAGAACCGGAAACGGATGATGGCTATGTGACCCTTGTCCATGCCAAAGAAGAAAACGGTGTCCTGTGTGAATCCGAAGGCAAAACAGGAATGTGGGCATGGAAGCATCCCCATCACGACGGAACGGTCACTTATACAAAGCTGGAAGGCAGAGTGGTTCTGGACAGTGTGGATTTTGGATATGTCCCCGAAAAACAGGTGCTGCACGACATTTCCCTTTATGCCGAGCCCGGACAGAAGATTGCCTTTGTAGGTGCGACCGGAGCAGGTAAAACCACCATTACAAACCTCATCAACCGCTTTTATGATATTGCCGACGGTAAGATACGCTATGACGGAATCAATATCAATAAAATTAAAAAAGCGGATCTTCGCCGCTCTCTCGGTGTTGTTCTTCAGGATGTAAACCTGTTCACGGGAACGGTTATGGAGAATCTGCGGTACGGCAATCCGGATGCAACCGATGAGCAGTGCATTGCCGCCGCAAAGCTTGCCAATGCCGACGGATTTATCCGTATGCTTCCCCAGGGATACAATACCGTACTCAAGGGTGACGGCAGCGGACTTTCTCAAGGTCAGAGACAGCTGATTTCCATTGCCCGTGCTGCTGTTTCCGATCCTCCGGTCATGATCCTGGATGAAGCCACATCCTCTATCGACACCCGTACCGAAGCATTGGTGCAGGATGGTATGGATAAGCTGATGAAAGGCAGAACTGTGTTTGTCATTGCCCACAGACTTTCCACCGTTCAAAATTCCGATGTGATTATGGTGCTTGACCACGGACACATCATAGAACGTGGAAATCATGATAAACTGATTGCCGAAAAAGGAACTTATTATCAGCTTTATACAGGTGCGTTTGAACTTGAATAAAATACCAGTATCTTTAATACAGCATTATCACTAATATGAAGCGCACCAGGACTTTTGTGATCCTGGTGCGCCCTTTATTAGTATTACTATTATATGCAATAGCATTTTATTTAGGCCTTTGGGTTATCCCAGAGGCCTTTTTTTGTTGTGTATAAAATTTTTCACTCTGCAGTAATTAAGGCGTCAGCAAGAAAAAATACATCACTTACTGACTCGGATCGCAGCCCTAAGAAGCGCCCTTGATGCTTGTGCACGAGAAAACCCTGCTCTTTCATAATTCTGCAGGAAACAAAAATTTACTGCAATTGTTTCCTCGGGCAGCTGTCCGAATTACATAGGTCGTAACCCGACCGGAAAGCGAAAAATTTATGGCAGATACACGAAAGACTTTTGACGCACTGGACGTGTCCAGTAAGTTCGCAATTTGCGGACTCCCCATCCGAGTGGACACCTACAAGACCTGCAGCTTTGGATGCAGATACTGTTTCTCCAACTGCAGAAAAATCATGGGCCACGAAGAAGAGCTTGCTGTTGCAAAGCTCTCCGGCGTGGAGCAAAGACTGCAAAGAGTTTTGGGGAATGGGGACTTTAAGGCGGATAACCTCCTTGATGTTCTGATTTCTCAGGGCTTCACCTGGCACATGGGTGGTATGTCAGATCCTTTTCAGCCCGTAGAAAAGAATCTGCAAATCACCAAGGGCCTCCTGGACATTACCAATCAGTATGGTATTCATATCCTCAGCAGCACCAAATCCGACACCGTATATGATTGCAACATTAGACCGGA
>JAZRKL010000085.1:0-18896 GCA_045646265.1 Faecousia sp. | reverse complement strand
CGGATTGCCACGCCAGTGTGCGCACTGGCTCGCAATGACACGGAGAGATGGGGGGCGCGGATTGCCACGCCAGTGTGAGCACTGGCTCGCAATGACATTCGTAATCCGGTGTCATTCCGAGGAACGAACGTAGTGAGTGACGTGGGAATCCGTTCTTTGGGGGTTGCGGATTGCCACGCCAGTGTGCGCACTGGCTCGCAATGACACGGAGAGATGGGGGGCGCGGATTGCCACGCCGCCAAGGGCGGCTCGCAATGACATAAAAGACGGGAAAATTAACCCTTAACGGCGCCCATGGTCATGCCCTTGGTGAAGTACTTCTGGAAGAAGGGGAACACCAGCATCATGGGGCCGATACAGACGACCAGCATGGCCATACGGAGGTTTTCACCGGGGATGGAGCTGATATCGACCATGGAAGGCACTTTTTCCATATCCTGCAGGATCTGATCGATACTCATCATCATACGCTGCAGCAGGTACTGCAGGGGGTATTTAGAGGAAGTACGGATGTAAAGCTGGGCAGAATACCAGGTGTTCCACTTGGCCATCGCATCCATAAAGCCGATGGTGGCGATAACGGGGGTGGAAAGACGGATGGCGATGGTGGAGTAAATGCGAAGCTCGCTGGCACCGTCGATCTTGGCAGCGTCAAAGAGGCCTTCGGGAAGCTGCTTAAAGAAGGTACGGAACATGACGATATGGAAGAAGGCGGTGAGGCCGGGCAGGATCATGATCCAGATGTTATCGGTCATCTTCAGAACCTGGGTGTTGACGATGTAGCTGGCAACCATGCCGCCGCCGAAGAGGGAGGGGAAGAACAGGATCCAGGTGATCAGATTCTTATAGATGAAGTTGGGGCGGGCGAAGGCATATGCAGTCAGAGTCTTGATGATCAAGCCAAGGAACACACCAACAACGGTGATGTAAATGGTGACAGCGTAGGCATTGCCGACAACACTGGGGTTTTCAAAGACGTAGGCATAGGCAGCCAGATCGAATTCCTTGGGCCACAGGCTGAAGCCGTACTTTGCCAGCGCCAGCTCGTTGGTGAAAGACGCGGAAACACAGATCAGGAAGGGGACCAGACAAATAATGCCCCAAATGATGAAAAACGCGTGAATTAACGGATTGGTATGTATCTTATCTCTTCTCATAGTTCCTCCTAAATAACTGTTCCGGCGGATTTAGAAGAGGGCCTTGTCGGGGTCGATCTTCTTGACAATGAAGTTGGTCAGCAGCAGCATGATGGTACCAACCACAGACTGCAGCACGCTAGCAGCGCTGGAGAGGGTAAATTGGGCGCTTTCGGTCAGCGTACGGTAAATGTAGGTATCGATAACGTCGGTAACGGGGTAGAGAGCGCCGATGTTTCTGGGAACGTTGTAGAACAGGCCGAAGTCCGCGCGGAAGATGCTGCCAATGGACAGAATGGTCTTGATGACCACAAGGCCGGTCAGATGGGGAATGAAGATATAGCGGATGCGCTGCCACTTGTTGGCACCGTCCAGCTCGGCAGCTTCCAGAAGGGAATCGTCCATACCCATCATAGACGCGTAATACAGGATGGAGCTATAGCCGACACCGTGCCACAAGGTTACGAACTGGAGGATAAAGGGCCAGTATTTCGGCTCGGAGTACCATGCGATCTTTTCGCCGCCAAAGGCAACGATGATCTGGTTCAGAATACCCTTGGTGGGATCCAGGAAGGCGTAAACGAAGTAGGAAACCGCAACCATGGACAGGAAGCTGGGGAGGATAGAAACGGTCTGGTAAGCTTTTACATGGGCGCGCTTCTTGACTTCGTACATCAGCATAGCGAAAGCAATGGACGCTATCGTGCCTACGATGATGAACATGAAGTTCAAGCCGATGGTGTTACGGGTCATACGCCAGGCGTAGTTGGACTTCAGCAGGAACTCGAAGTTTTTAAGCAGAGGTTTCTGCCAGTCACTACCCAGGATGCCCTTGGGAATCTTGTAGTTCTTGAAGGCCAGCACGATACCGTACATAGGCAGGTAGGAGAACACCGCAGTAAGAGCCACGGAAGGCAGCGTCATCAGCAGCAGGGTCAAGCTTTCCCGTCTGACCATTTTACTGTGGCGTCTCGGTTTCAGTCTTTTCATAGTCTTTTCACTCCAAGCTTTAGAAACTAATTATATTTTACCAAATAATGAACAACTACGGAATGTAAGGATATTATCATTTACTGCCACAAAACGGGCAGGGATGCGTCACAATGCCACAAACTGCCCGAGGTCATGGGGCCGGAAATACAGCAGTTTGCATACTTCGGCAGGCTGGACGGTTTGCCGCCACGGTTGCCCCTGACGAAGAGGTAATCGATGTAGCTGTTATTATATACCATCTTGGCAGATTTTGCAAGACGGTAGGGGTACCATACATTTTCACAAAAATTTGACCGTCTTTTTTGGCAGATTGCACTGTTGGGGGCGGAGGGGGAGAACTTTTGGCTTTGTCATCCTGAGGCCGTAGGCCGAAGGATCTCCGGGGTGTCGATAGGCAGGAGATTCTTCGCTTCGCTCAGAATGACAGGGATGCACGATAGTGCGGGGATTCTTCGCTTCGCTCAGAATGACATAAGGGTTCGTTTCTGTCATCCTGAGGCCGTAGGCCGAAGGATCTCCGGCATATCGATAGATGGGAGATTCTTCGTCGCAGCGCTCCTCAGAATGACAGAGAGGGATGCACAATTAATCCAGAACGATGGTCTGCAGGGACTTGATATGGTCACTGACAGGCTTTACCTTTGTGGTGCGGCCCTCGTAGCACAGGTCAAAATAAGCGGTGAGCAGTTCGTTATGGGCCTCACAGGAGAAGTTATTCTTCATGTGGCGCACCTGGTCCTGATCGTCGATCATGGCTTCGGTATAACGGGCAAGGTCCGCATAGACAGGGCCGGTGATCATGGACCAGCCCTCAAAGAGCCGGCGCAGTTCCTCTTCGTCACCGATGGGGGCGCAGAGGGTCTGCATATAGCGCTCAAAGGCTTCCTGCTTTTCCCCGGTGAGCAATTCCATCTGCTCGCAGGTGAAGTGATAGGGAATCCGCTGGGCTGTGATCTTGCCGTCCGCGATCTCCAGCTGGGTCATGTAGCCGTAGTACCAGGTATAGTTGGGGTCTGCCAAATTCCCCGCGGTGCCGTGGGGGAAGAAGAAGTTGCCCATGGAGTAGATGATGGGCTTGCCCTGCCAGGTCTCGTAACCCTGGGGGCAGTGGGTATGCATGGCGATGACCGCGTCGGCACCCAGCTCCACGAACATCCGGTACAGCTCCTGCTTCTTAGGAGAGGGATAGGGGTCGTTTTCGTTGCCGCCGTGGAAGAAGATCACAACATAGTTGCCCTTGGCCTTCTCCCGGGCGATGGCATGGGCGGTCATGCCCAGACGGTAGCCTGCCGCGCCGCTTTTCTCAGCGGTGGCAATGCCGAATTCGTTTTCGCAGATGGCAAGAATGGATACGTTCACACCGTCCTTAGACAGAACGTGGGCCTCATAAGCTTCGGTCAGATTGTTGCCCGCGCCCACATAGGCGATGCCGTTTTCGTCCAGAATGTTCATGGTATATACCATGGCTTCGTGGCCGTAGTCGCCCAGATGGTTGTTGGCAAGGCCCGCCACGTCAATGCCCAGATAGTTCAGCGCGTACACGAACTCCGGCACAGCGGCAATATTGGGGCCGCTCTTGATGATGGGGGTGAAGCCTTTGTTGAATACGGATTCCAGATTCAGCATGCGGAAGTCCGCTTTGTCAAAGCAGGGCTTTACCTGAGCGAACATTTTCTCCACGGCCTCGTTGCCGGGGTACTCTTTAAAATGAGAAAAAGACAGGTCGCCGCCAAAAAGAATTTTCATAGCTGTTTCCTCCGGTTTACATTATGTAAGGAATACGGATTGCCACGTCGCTGCGCTCCTCGCAATGACAGGGGTATACGATGGTGCGGGGATTCTTCGCTTCGCTCAGAATGACAGTGGAAGGGACGGTACACCTAAGATTCTTCGCTTCGCTCAGAATGACAGGGATGCACGATAGTGCGGGGATTCTTCGACTTCGCCGCTTTGCGGCTTTGTAGCGGTATGATTGCCACCGGCAATCATTACATTAGAAGATTGGCTGCGCTCTGCAACACGCTCAGAATGACAATCTTTATTCCTGTCATCCTGAGGCCATAGGCCGTAGGATCTCCGGGGTGTCGTTAGGCAGGAGATTCTTCGCTTCGCTCAGAATGACAAGGATGGGTGGTGTGTCAGGGGTTGCGCTTCTTGTCCCAGAAGTTCATGAAGTGATTCCAATCGGAGGGTTTGATGCTATGGTCACCCGTTGATACATGGTAGCCGATGGTACCCTCGTAGTATCCTTTGTCACACTCCACATCTTCCGCCTCGATGCCCGGCAGAACAACACCCTGCTTTCCATAGAGAGCATAGGCTTCGTTTGCCAGAACGCAGGCCCGCCGCTCGGCTCTGGGGTCTGCCCAGTCATCCAGAGTCTTGCTGCCCACATACAGCAGCCGGGGGGCGATCAGGGCCAGAAGCATATGCTGGTCCACGGGAAGCATTTCTTCATTCTCTACGTACTTGCCGTAGTTGGCGCAGAACCAGTCGGTGACGGTGGTGATGAAGTCCAGATGCTCGCCGGTCTTGCCACGGAGCATCGCCGCGCCGCTGCAGCCGGAGCAGTTGGAAATCACAAAGCTGAACCGGGGGTCGGTGGCGCCGGCCCACAGAGCCGTCTTGCCGCCGCGGGAGTGACCGGCTACCGCCACATTGGCTGCGTCGATGGCGGCGTCGGTCTCGATGTAGTCCATGACACGGGAGGCGGACCATGCCCATGCGGAAATGGAGGCCCAATCGGAATCCTTCCGCTTTGCCCGGTCGGGAGAGAAGACGGTAAAGATACCGGCTTCGTAATTGGCCTTATGGTCGCAATCGGGGTAGATGGTGCTCAAGTACACCACGAATACCGCGTAGCCGCGGGATGTAATGTCCAGAACGGGTACATAAGTACAGTTGGGGTCTTTTTCCAGATCGGAGCGTTCCTCCTCGTACTCGTGCATCACGTACACAAAGGCAGGAACCGGCTTATCCGACTTGGGGATGAAGGCCTGTATCGGGAAGGAATAGCCGCTGAAGCTGGCGGTGATCTTCTTATAGATCAGACCGTGGAAATCCTCGCTGACGGTTTCCGCCTGAAAGGCCAGATCGTCAGGCCGCTCCACCGGCCGCTCGCCGTAGACATAGTGCTGGAACAGGTGCAGGATCTCTTCCTTGCGGTAGGTTTCCCAAGCTTCCTTATCGGTGATCGGTTCACCACAAATGGATTTCATTAATACAGGTTCCATAGTGTGCCTCCTATCAATTTTGAGAGCTTTCACGCAAGCTCAATCTTATCATTTGATAATTGCCCTGCAGCGGTACGTCGATGCCGTACCGGTCAAGGTCAGCAGCGGAGACGGTTTCTTCCCCGTTGAACTGGTAGGTCTTACCCGGGGCCGTCTTGGGGTAGACGCAGATATTCTTCTGGCGGCAGCGCCATGTAAAGACCATGATCTCCGACCGGGAAAGGGCCATGTCGCTGTACTGCAACACCAAAGCCGATTCCGTATCCGTCAGAATGCGGCAGACCGCGTTTTCCCAGAATGCCCTGTCCGCCTTGAATTCCGCGATAAGCGCTTTCAGCCGTTCAAAATGGGCATCGCTGATTTGATTCAGATCGCAGCTGAAACCCATGGGACTTCCCAGAAGGAAGCCGTCTAAAAATGACGGGAATACGCCCCGGACATCCGACCATGTGGCATCGTTGTTGGAAATGATCTTGTCTGCCATGGGATTGTCCATATACACGTCGCCAATACCGCTGACAGATTGGATGCTGGCCCACCGCTCGATCCGCTGGGGCGGCATCCGGCGGAGGGTGTCCTTATAGATCCGCATGCCCTCATAGGGACTCTGGTTGTCACTGTACCAGAAGCTGTCAAAGTCCCGGCAGTTGTCCAGACCCATGCGCAGACCGCCGCCGGCGCAGTTTTCCATGTACAGATCCGGAAATGCGTCCCGGATCCGGGAGAGGACACTGCGGAAGCCTTCGCCGTATTTTATCAGAGCGCACTGGCGGGAGTCCAAACGGGTGTCCTGATTGAAGTCAAACTTGATGAAGGCGGCATCATAGGTCTTTACCAATCCGCAGACCACATCCACGATATAATCACAGGCTTCGGGGTTGCCAAAGTCGAAGAGAATCATGTCGTCATACCGGAAGTAGTAATCCGGATGCTCGGAGAGCACCTTGGCGTTGTTTCCGGCGGATTCGATCTCCAGCCAGAAGCCAAAACCCATGCCGTTGGCTCTGACCAAATCCGACAGTTCCTTCATCCGGCCGCCATAGCTGCCATTGGGGGATTCCATCCAATCGCCACGGCATCCCCAGAAGTTGCCTTCTGCGTACCAGCCGGCATCCGTGACGAAATAGTCCACGCCCAGCTGGGCGGCACGTTTGATCTGGCTGGCAACATTCTCAAAGTTGATCTTCTCAAACTTATACAGCCATGTATTGAAGATCACAGGCGTTTTCCGGATGGGAAAACGCTTATTGATATAATTGTGGAGCTTCCATGCGTCCATACCTACCGGATCCAGCACATCGTAGTACAGAATCTCCGGCAGTTTCAGTTCTTCGCCCGGTGCCAGCTCCATGGAGAAATTGCAGTTATTGAAGCCGATCTCCACTTCCACCTTCATGGCTTCCGTAGAAAAATACGGGGTCC
Organism: Faecousia sp.; assembly: GCA_045646265.1. Classification (GTDB taxonomy): domain Bacteria; phylum Bacillota; class Clostridia; order Oscillospirales; family Oscillospiraceae; genus Faecousia. The sequence goes on along the minus strand of JAZRKL010000085.1, from coordinate 12,112 downwards.
GCGCCACCGTGTATTTCCAAGCGCAATCCGCCAGAATGTGAAATGCCCGGCCGCGATTCGTCTGCTCATTCCACAGCACAAAAAACGGTGCTGCGCCAAAGGCGCTCCGGGCGCCCGGGGTCTGGGCAGTGACCGCTGTGACCAGCGGCTGCCATGCGCCGGTGCTTTCATTCTGCCACGAATTGGCCTGAGAATAGACCCGGTACTCACCGCCGTCAAAGAGGAACTTGGACATGGCGTAGTTTATCTGAATGGGTTTATCTGAGGTGTTTGCAATGGTACCGGTCTGACGGATGACACCGTTTTCGTCCTCTTCCCGGACAGAGCAGACCCGGCAGCCGTTATCCTCGCCCCAGAAGCAATTTTCATCACCCTGAACTTGGCCTTGAACCTGACCGAAGCTTCCGTAGATGCTCCAGCGGTCATCGGCCCGTTGGGTCGTGTCAAATTTTATCATGCTGTTCACTCCTTATGGAAAAAGCCAATGCCGTCTTTGGCATGCATGACAAGGGATGTATGATTGCCACCGGCAATCATTGTTTTTTGAAGATTCGCTGCGCTCTGCAACACGCTTGCTCAGGGTGACAGTGAAGGACGATAGTCGTTGCTATAAACGATTATTTTGCTTGGAGCAGGTAGTCGCACTGGACCACCTTTTCCATCAGATTCGCCCGGGTTGCAAAATAGTGGTTGGCGGCTTCGAAGCCTACGGCTGCGTTGCGCAGCATGATCCGGTAGGCCAGCAGCGCCAGTTCCCGCTCAGACTCCACGGCCTTGCGCATGATGTCTTCGTTCCGTTCACCATCACGCTGGCGGACATAGGTAATGTGGTTATAGGTAGATTTAAAGAGGGTATAGCCATACAGGGCCATATCGTAGAATTCGCAACGGGGCATGCCTTCCAGAACCTGAAGACCCTTTTCCCAATGGCTGCAAACCTTCCGGTACTGGTCCTCCAGAATTTCGGGAGGATAGTCCGCGCCCTCATAATGGTCATTGGGCAGCGCGCCACGCCAGCCTTCCATATCGTCGTAGGGGAAGCAGGTCATGGTGCAGCGCATGCCGGAGGGACGGGGGTACAGCAGATTGGCAGCGCCGGAATTACAGGGGGCGCGGTAGACGTGCCAGACGTTGAAGGGGAATTCATCGAAGCCACGGCAGAAGTGGCTGACGGCCTCTCTTACCTTCCCCGCATAGGGGCCGTAATTTCTGGTCAGCACCTGCTCATAGGCATCGGCCTCCACGCATTCCTCTTCGAAGAAGTAAGAGGACGCGATCTTGATGTTATCGGAGATATAGCCGCCCAGTGTCCAGGACAGCAGCATATGCTCCACACCCTCGTCGATGAGGTTCTGCATGTGCTGCGCCACGTTCTCATAGACGGGCAGGTAAGGCACGGAAGAGCATTCCCAGGTGTTGTTGATCTGCACCTTGGCGGCTACTTCCAGACCCTGCTCCCGGGCGGTCTTCCACATTTCCTTGGCAGGCTCACCGGGGCCGATGACGGACATGGAGTAGTCACGGACGAAGCTGTGGATGCCGCCACGGACAAATTTCTTCTGGGACTCACTGACCTGCATGACGATGGCGTTCTTGGGCAGCAGGTGCAGCAGATTGTCGGTATCTTCCTTGCCCAGAAGCTGGACCCATGCCCATGCCCATGCGAAGAACTTCATCTGAGGTGCCACCTCAGCAACGGCATCGCACATGACCCGAAGCATTTCGGCGGTGACCTCGGAATTCTTCCGGTTCCGGCAGACGGGGCAGCGGGCCTCTTCCTTGACACGGGTACCGTTGGAGCTGCACAGAACATGGTTTTCAGACAGGGAGATGTTGATGAAGCCGCCCAGCAGCGGTACCTTCCGGCACACGGTCTGCAATGCGTCCTTCATATACTTGTGGGTATCGGGGCTGGAACTGCACAGGCAGTGCCAACCCTTTTGCAGCTCCGCGCCCTTCATCTGAGGATAATGTTCAAATAAGGAAGCGGGCATATTACGGGGTTCATTGATATACAGGTACACCTTGATTCCGTAACGGGCGGCACGGTGGGTCAGCGCCTCCAGATTGGCAAGGCGCTTTTCCCAACCCTCGCTTAAGTTTTCCGCAAAGGGGTACGGGGCCATCTGGTACAGGATGGCCTGCAGCCAGATGCCGTTGATGCCACGGCGGCCGTAGCCTTCCAGCAGCTCATCGGGGAAAGAGATAGCGGTATCCTTATCCAGTACACCGGTGTAGAGGCTACTGAAGGAGTAGATGATACGGCTCTTGACCTTGGTCTTTTTCCGGTAGGTCTTTTTCTCGAAGCTGAAAGTACCCGCGCTCTCTACCAGATCTTCCAGATCGTAAAGGCCACGCAGGACACCTACGGGATAACCGGCACGGATGCGGATTTCAGTATCGCTGATGGACACTTCCCGGTACTCTTCGTCCCCAGTCTGAATATCCATGGAGATAGCGATCTTCTTATCGCCCTTCTGGGCGAAGGTAACGCCGTACTTCTTGGCAAAGGCCTTGAAGTCCGCCACGAATACATCGATATCGGCGCTGTTTTCGGGCAGCTCCAGAGACCAGCTACCGTCCACCACCACTTCCCTGGTGGTTTTTTCCACGATGGGAGCGTAGGTGCTGTTATAGAAGTCGAAGGGTTTGGCGATCTTCTCACTGTCCAGGCAGCGGATGGCGCTGAGCATGGTCTGCTTGATCTCCGCGGTCCGTGCCTGTTCTTCGGCGGTCAGCTCCCGATAGCAGACCGGGGCGCAGAAGCACTTTTCGCCCAGCTTGGAGCCAAGGAAGTCATCTTCCTGCAGAATGTAGGACAAATGGGCCTGATCCCAATCCAGCAGTTCGTAGATCTGCTCATAGGGCAGCAGATTCCAGACGGCCTTGATAATGGCGATATAGCCACGGCTCATCCATGCGTCCAGAACTTCCTGCTCTCCCAAGCCCATAGCTTCGGCGGCACGCAGAACATTCTCTTCACTGGTTTTCAGAACTTTTGCGATCTTGCGGTAGTCCACCATCTCCCACAGACGGAAGATCAGTGTCTGGTAGGCGGTGGGAAAATGATCCACCGCCAGTGTCTTTCCCTCGGTAGGGGTACGCAGGTTATAGCCAAATTTGACTTCTACACGGTTACCCATAATGTATCTCCTTTTACTTGTTACCCAGCAGGTAGTCGCACTGGACTACCTTTTCCATCAGATTGGAACGGGTAGCGTAGTAGTGGTTGGCGGCTTCGAAGCCTACGGCTGCGTTGCGCAGCATGATGCGGTATGCAAGGAGCGCCAGCTCACGCTCAGACTCCACTGCCTTGCGCATAACGGCTTCATCGCGCTCACCGTCTCTTTGATTGACATAGCTGATGTGGTTATAGGTAGATTTAAAGAGGGTATAGCCATACAGGGCCATATCGTAGAATTCACAGCAGGGCATGCCTTCCAGAACCTGGAGACCCTTCTCCCAGTGTTCACACATCTTCCGGTACTGGTCCTCCAGAATTGCCGGAGGCCATGGGGTGCCTTCCCGCAGGTCGGTGGGACGGGCGCCGCACCAGCCTTCCATATCGTCGTAGGGATAGCAGGTCATGGTGCACTTCATGCCGGAGGGACGGGGGTACAGCAGGTTGGCAGCGCCGGAGTTACAGCCGGCACGGTAGATATGCCAGACGTTGAAGGGGAACTCATCGAAGCCACGGCAGAAGTGGCTGACGGCCTCTCTGACCTTTTCGGCATAGGGGCCGTAATTTCTGGTCAGCACCTGCTCATAGGCATCGACCTCCACGCATTCCTCTTCGAAGAAGTAAGAGGACGCGATCTTGATGTTATCGGAGATGTAACCGCCCAGTGTCCAGGACAGCAGCATATGCTCCACGCCCTCGTCGATGAGGTTCTGCATGTGCTGCGCCACGTTCTCGTAAACGGGCAGGTAAGGAACAGAGGAACACTCCCAGGTGTTGTTGATCTGCACCTTGGCGGCCACTTCCAGACCCTGCTCCCGGGCGATCTTCCACATATCCTTGGCAGGCTCGCCGGGGCCAACCAGAGAGATGGAGTAGTCACGGACGAAGCTGTGGATGCCGCCGCGCTCGAACTGGATCTGGGATTCGCTGACCTGCATGACGATGGCGTTCTTAGGCAGCAGGTGCAGCAGATTGTCGGTATCTTCCTTGCCCAGATGCTGGACCCATGCCCAGGCCCAGGCGAAGAACTTCATCTGGGGCGCTACCTCGGCAATGGCATCGCACATGACCCGGATCGCCTCGGCATTGACCTCGGAATTCTTCCGGTTGCGGCATACGGGGCACCGGTTTTCCTCAGCGGTATGGATACCCTGAGAAACACACAGCACACGGTTTTCAGACTGGGTGATATTGATGAAGCCGCCCAGCAGCGGTACCTTCCGGCACAGGGTCTGCATAGCGTCCTTCATGTACTTGTGGGTGTCGGGATGGGAGCTGCACAGGCTGAACCAGCCCTTCTTCAGCTCCGCGCCCTTCATCTGGGGATAATGCTCAAAGAAGGAAGCGGGCATATTGCGAGGCTCGTTGATATACAGGTATACCTTGATGCCGTAACGGGCAGCACGAAGAGTCAGCGCTTCCAGATTGGCAAGGCGCTTTTCCCAACCCTCGCTTAAGTTTTCGGCGAAGGGATAGGGAGCCATCTGATACAGCACGGCCTGCAGCCAGATGCCGTTGATACCACGGCGGCCGTAGCCTTCCAGCAGCTCATCGGGGAAGGACAGCGCGGTGTCCTTTTCCAGAACGCCGGTATAGAGGCTACTGAAGGAATAGATGATACGGGTCTTGACCTTGGTTTTTTTCCGGTAGGTCTTCTTTTCAAAGCTGAAGGTGCCGACGCTTTCTACCAGATCCTCCAGATCGTACAGGCCACGCAGAACGCCTACGGGATAACCGGCACGGATGCGGATTTCGGTATCGCTGATGGACACTTCCCGGTACTCTTCGTCCTCGGTCTTGACATCCATGGAAATGGCGATCTTCTTATCGCCCTTCTGAGCGAAGGTGACACCGTACTTTTTGGCAAAAGCCTTGAAGTCCGCCACGAATACATCGATATCGGCGCTGTTTTCGGGCAGCTCCAGAGACCAGCTGTCGTCTACCACCACTTCCCTGGTGACCTTTGGTGCGATGGGGGCGTAGGTGCTGTTATAGAAATCGAAGGGCTTGGCGACAGCTTCGCCGTCCAGGCAGCGGATGGCGCTGAGCATGGTATTGCGGATAGCGGCAGTGCGCTCCTGCTCCTCAGCGGTCAGCTCCCGGTAGTAAACGGGGGCGCAGAAGCACTTTTCGCCCAGCTTGGAGCCAAGGAAGTCGTCCTCCTGCAATATGTAGGCCAGATGATCCTCGTCCCAATCCAGCAGCTCATAGATCTGCTCATAGGGCAGCAGATTCCAGACGGCCTTGATGATGGCGATATAGCCGCGGCTCATCCATGTATCCAGAACATCCTGCACGCCTAAACCCATGGCCTCGGCAGCGCGCAGAACATTGTCTTCACTGGTTTTCAGAACTTTCGCGATCTTGCGGTAGTCCACCATCTCCCACAGACGGAAGATCAGTGTCTGGTAAGCGGTGGGAAAATGATCCACCGCCAGCGTCTTGCCCTCGGTGGGGACGGGCAAGGGATAGCTGAAGCTTACTTCGATAGGTTTGCTCATAATGGGCCTCCTAATTATAGGTAGATGTTACGCAGGAACCGCTTGGCAACGGGGTTTTCCTGCCGCAGGTCTGCCTGACAGATCACATAGCGCTTGCCCTCGTACCACTTTTCAGCAGCGGCCAGAGCGCAGTTCCACTCACCGTCATCATCGGTGTTGCCGCTGGTCAGAATGGGGGTAAAGCCTTCGGCTGTGAAGGTGCTTTCGATGATGGGTGTGATCATATCCTCCTGGGTGTTGTACCAGTTCTTGAAGTCCTGAGGCTCAAACCCGGCGACCATGGGGTGGCCGGTCTTGCGGGAGACGAAGTGCAGGGGCAGCATGGAGCAGCCTTTTACCTTTACCTGCTCGCCGGCGATTTCGTAAGTGCCGGGAGCCAGCTTTTCGATGAGCACCACGTTTTCGTTTTCCTTGACCTGGCAATCGGCAAAGACTTCCAGATGGATGCTGTTGTAATCCACCACGCTGCCGCTTTCGTCGGTCAGCACGGCCTTGAGGGTATACTTCTGGCGGTCATCCACAGCTTCGATGACGAATGCCGCGTCGTCTACACGGATGACACCGCACTCCTTGGCCTTGGCGGTACACCGGGCAGCACGGCAGAGCTTGCCGCTACCGTCATACAGCTCATAATGGACGGTGCAGTTGCCCTGATAATCGGTGTCGTTACAGATGTAGCCTTCGATATTGATGGACTCACCGGCATAGTAGGTGTAACGGTCAGTACGCAGGCTGACGTGCAGCGGCTCCAGCGCGTTGCGGTAGGCAAAGAAGGCAGGCTTGGGATTGCGCTTGCAGTCCATGATGGTCTTCATCCAGCCGCTGGGCCACGCGTCAATGAACAGGTGGATGGCCTGAGAGACCATCCGGTCATCCCGGCGGAAGGCTTCGGTCATGATATTGGTGGCATAGGCCTGATGCTTATGGCTCTCCCTGACCCAATTATCCACGCCATCAGGGGTGTCATAGAAGAAGTAATGGAAGTTGCCGGTCTGGGCACGGACGATGTTCTTGGGGTTGAAAGGCTCTGCCATCCAGCTTGCGGGGTATTCATTGTACATCACATCGGCAAAATCCAGACCCTCGGCGCCAAACTCGCCGCAGCCGTAGTACCAGCCGGGTTTCACAGGCATCCAGTAGCCCTTGTTCAGCTGGCCCAGGTCGATGCCGTGGCCGTTGTACCACATGGGATAGCAGTGGTTATCGGGCATGTCGGATGACGGCGGCTCATAGTCGCCATCTACGTGCTTGATGACCCGGTCGGGGTTGTTGAGCTTCACAACGATGTCGCAGGCAGCGAAGAACTGCTCCAGCTCGTCCCGGAGCAGATGCCGGTGGGATTCGTTGTTGCCGTTGGGGAAGGGCTCGTTGATATAGGTAACCACCACGTTGCAGGGGTGGTTTCTGACCATCCGCTCCATCTCTTCGGCCTGACGCACGCCTTCGCAGAACTTGGTGCGGCGCATGCAGCCGAACAGGGGCAGGTCGGTCTGGGTCATGAGGCCCAGACGGTCGCAGTAGGTATAGATCTCGTCCTGCACCGGGCGCTGAGTCAGACGGAAGTAATTCATGTTGCACAGCTTGGCCAGCAGGATATCGTCGATGAGCTGGTCGATATCGCCGCGGAGCACATCCTGCTGCTCAAAGCCCATGGTATTGGCACCGCGCAGGCGGATCTTCTTGCCGTTGAGGTAGAACATACCCTTGCGCTCGCCCTCTAAGTCCTGTGTGAAGGTACGGATACCGAACTGAGTCTTTGCGGTATCCCAGACCTTGTCACCGCAAAGGACAGCGGCCTGCAGCTGGTACAGCCAGGGGGTCTCCAGGCTCCAGATCTTGGGGTCCGGGATCTCGATGGGCAGCTTATAGACATTGCGGCCGTGCTGCAGCTTCAGAGGCAGCGGGATGCTCATGACGGAGCGGACACTTGCCTGGGTCAGGCTGTCGCCCATGCCCACCATCCGGTAGGTGGTGGGAGATACGGTCATGTTTTCAAAAACCGTTTCGGGGAAGTTCTGGCCGTAGACGGACAGCCGCAGGGCAATGTCTATGGAGCCGTAGCCGGGGTACTGGACTTCTACCCAAACCTCCTTGCCCTCACGGACAAACAGGTCGGTAATGTGGATCTTGTTGCGCACTTCCACGGTCACATCGTTATAGATGCCCATGCCGGGAGGGCAGTGGTGCCAGCCTCTGGCAGGATCGTCAAAGCCAAGGCCGGTAGCGGCGTAGAGCTTATCGCCTTCCACGGTCCGGTGGCCCTTTTCATCGTCATTGCCCATGAAGATACAGTCGTTTTTCAGCACCACCTTCAGCTTGTTGGTGCCGGGCTTCACCTGATCGGTGATCTCAAACTCAAAGGGAGAGAAAAATCCCTCGTGGGTGCCTACGCACTCGCCGTTGATATAGACGAAGGCGATATAGTCAGCGCCCAGAAAACGGATGTACATAGCCTGATCGTCAGACAGCGCCTCAGCTTCAAACTCCGTCTCATAGGTCTGGACACCGTAACCCACCGGCTCGCCGTAATAAGGCAGGGTGATATTCTCCGTTCCGTTGAGAACGAAGTTTGTCAGTTTGGTCTTCTTGGTGATCAGATCCATAGCAGGGGCATGGTCTGCAAGGAACGGACGGTACTGCCGGCGCAGCTTGGCCAGCGCCTCATACAGTTCTTCCTTGGTGGATATTTTTTCCGTAGTCGCCACAGGCTCCGCGGTGCATTCGGTCAGAACGCAAGTGCCTACATCATAGGGAATCGGTTCCGGGATGTGCAGAAGTTCAATCTTGCCACCCATGCCATCAGCGGCGATCTGTGCCAGTCTATCATTTGCCATCGTGTTATCCCTTCCTTGATACGGTAATATGTTTTATTCTTGCGGGGCGGTCTACCCCATTGTCCAATTGTATTCTACCGCATGATGCCAAAAATGGAAAGGTAAAAAATGCATCATTTACCGTAAAAAAACAGCTTTTTTTACCGGCGGGTCTATCCGGGCAGAAATCTAAGCCGCTTTGCGGGCAATTCGTGCGGTTTTTCAGGGGAAAGGGCCGTGAATTGGAAACGGCAGGATCTGCCTGAGATCCTGCCGTGGTATGCTTTTGGGTTTGGTCACACTGTGGCCATTTCCTTCATCTGCTCTTCGTAGGCTTTGCCCTTTTCCTCACTGCCGTGCTGGCCCGCGGGATGGTAGGTGGTAACCATACGGGCCACCTGCTCCCGAATGTGGGGATCATTGGCATAGGAGGCGGTCATCAGCTGCCGGAGCTGCGTGAAGAATTCGTCGGGGTCAAAGGCAAGGGGCGCGCCTACATGGATCAATTCGTTGGGGGTCTTGCGCATGCCCTCTTCGGCCATGAGCTTTTCTTCATAAAGCTTTTCGCCGGGCCGCAGGCCGGTGTACTGGACCTTGATATCCACATCCGGCTTGTAGCCGGACAGCCGGATCAGGTTTCTGGCAAGGGTGTCGATCTTCACCGCTGTACCCATGTCCAGCACGAAGATCTCACCGCCGGCGGCATAGGTGGCCGCCTGCAGCACAAGGCTCACCGCCTCGGGGATGGTCATGAAATAGCGGATGATGTCCGGATGGGTCACCGTTACGGGGCCGCCCTTGGCGATCTGCCGTTTGAACACCGGGATCACGGAGCCGTTGCTGCCCAGAACATTGCCGAAGCGCACCGCCACAAACTCCGTGGTCACCTTCCCGGGCAGCTCCTTCTGGGAATCGGTGGAATTCTCCGATTCTCCGTGGGTGAAAAGGTTGGGGATCTCCCAGGGTCTGCCGTCCTTGATCTTCCGGTCCATGCTCTGAATGACCATTTCGCACAGCCGCTTGGAAGCGCCCATGATGTTGGTGGGGTTCACCGCCTTGTCGGTGCTGATCAGCACAAAGCGCTTGCAGCCGTGCATCATAGCCGCGTAGGCGGTCTTGTAGGTGCCAATGGTGTTGTTTTTAATGGCTTCGCAGGGGCTGTCCTCCATCAGCGGCACATGCTTGTGGGCCGCCGCGTGGAACACCACCTGGGGCCGGTAGGTGGAGAACACCTCGTCCAGCTTGCGGCTGTCCCGGACAGAGCCGATCAGCGGCAGCAGCTTCAGGTGGGGGTAGTCATCCCGCAGCTCCAGCTGCAGGTCATAGGTGGCATTTTCGTAAATATCGAACAGGATCAGCAGCCGGGGGTTTCTGGCGGCGATCTGCCGGGCCAGCTCACTGCCGATGGAACCGGCGGCACCGGTGATCAGAACCACCTTGTCCGTCAGATACCGGAAGATCTGGCCGTTGTCTACCTTGATAGGCTCCCGGCCCAGCAGGTCGTCAATGGAAACGTCCTTCATCTCGCTGACGGTCACTTCGCCCCGGTAGATCTGGTAGATACTGGGCAGGTTCTTCAGCTCGCAGCGGGTCTCCTTGCAGATGTTCAGAATGTCCCGCTTCTGCTCGGCGGTGGCGCTGGGGATGGCAAGGAAGATCTTGTTGATGCCGTGCTTTTCCACGCAGTTAAGGATCTCGTCTCTGCCGCCCTCGATGAGGACACCGTCGATAAACCGCCCCCATTTGTTGGGATTGTCATCGATGACGCATTTGACCAGACCGTACTGCCGGGGAGACAGCTTGATATCGTGGAGGATCTGCTGGCCCGCCGTGCCGGCACCGATCAGCAGGATCTTGTCGGCATTGGCGGTGTACTGCTCCCGGTCCATCATGTTGCGGAACCAGCGCAGTGTCCGGTAGGAAAAGCGGATGCCCAGCGTCAGCGCCAGCTGCATTGTGCCGCCGAACACATAGTAAGACAGGGGCATTCTTCCCAGAAACAGACTCATGACCACCGCGTGCAGCGCAACGGAGATCAGATTGGCGGCCACTGTACGGAACAGCTCCGTATAGCTGGCAAAGCGCCAAAGGCTGTTGTACAGGTGCAGCGTCGCGAAAATCACTTCCGTCATGGCCACCGCCACCAGGATCAGCTTGTAATACCGGCCCAGATAGTCCAGGGGAATGGCGGAAAACCGGCAGTCAAAGCGCAGCCACAGGGCGGCAAAATAAGCACCCGCCACCGCCAGCGCGTCATACAGCAGCAGACCGGCAGTGATCTTATGCCAGTGCTCCAGTTTTTTGATTCTTTCTCTCTTCTTCATTTGCGGTTCGTTCCTTTGAAAATTGGGATTCCGGTTGGGAAAGGCATCACATGGCTGCTTTGATGTGGGAGATCAGAATGTCGCCCGCCACCACACGGTCTTCCGCGGCGAAGCCGCTCCCAAAGTTATCCGAATACAGCACCTGCGCGTTGGGGGGGAACTCTTCGTCCGCCGCCCAGACCAGAATCTGCATTTTGTAGCCGCCGATAAAGTCGAATTCAAAGCCGGCATCGCCGTGCTTTAAGGGAGTGGCCCCCAGCTTTTCGCAGGCGGCGCGGAATTTTTCCACCCGGGTGCCGAAGGTGAAGGCGGCACGGGTCAAAACTCTGCCGGTGTAGGGTTTGATGTACAGCTCGCCCCAGGGCATTTCCCGGAAGGTCTTCCATGTGCCTGCCCAGGAAACGGTCTTTGCTTCCAGCAGGTAGCGAAGAAGGAAGGTCTGGACAGGTATGGGGATACAATCCCCCCGGCTGCTGTCGCAGCCACCCCCCTTTACACAAGGGGGGCTTTGGGTGATGCTATATTCTTTACCCAAAAGCATTATTGGGAAGGCGCCGTTTTCGAAGGGGATGCCCAGACGGGAGGTGATTTCCGCCGGGTCGGCCTTGGAAAACAGGTCGGCATAGTAGGAAAAAGGTACTTCTTCTTTGTTGTTTTCGATTTGCATGGTGTTACTCCTTTGCAGCACCCAATGCCCCCCTTGCCTAAAGGGGGGTGGCCCGCAGGGCCGGGGGGATTCTGCTTTGTATCTGTTGGTCGATGTATTCACATACACCGCGGAAATTCTCATTTACGGCATTATTGGGGATTCGGATGACCAGAAGATTGTGTTCTTCCAAATGCTGTGTGCGAATGGAATCATAGAGTTGGCCTTTTTCTTCATAGTGCTGGGAACCGTCCAGTTCGACGATCAATCTGGCGCTGTGGCAGTAAAAGTCAACGATGTAGTTATCGATTACCTTTTGTCGCAGACAGCGTACAGGATAGTCTTTCAGAAAGTCGTACCACAGATGGCGTTCTTCTTTGGTCATGTTTTTGCGGAGCGTTTTGGCATTTGCGGTGAGGCTGGGGTTGTGCTTTCTTCTTTGTATCATTTTTGTATCCCCCCGCCCCTTCGGGGCACCCCCCTTTAGGCAAGGGGGGCTTCAAGTTGTCGCAATTTAGACCTTCCCCCGCCCCTTCGGGGCACCCCCCTTTAGGCAAGGGGGGCTTCAAGTTGTCGCAATTTAGACCTTCCCCCGCCCCTTCGGGGCACCCCCCTTTAGGCAAGGGGGGCTTCAAGTTGTCGCAATT
>JAZRKL010000084.1:0-8094 GCA_045646265.1 Faecousia sp. | reverse complement strand
TCTGTCAGACCGATATTCACCGGATGTCTATCAGAATAGAAATCAATGGCTCGTCAACCATTCCACCAGACTGATTGCAGTTTTCAATGGGGAGCCCAGCGGTACCGGTAATACGATCCAGTATGCCAAAGAGCAGGGAATGCCAGTAGAAATTATCGAGGTGTAGTTTATGAAGAAATATATTTTTCCAGTTATTGCTTTCATACTCATTCTGATTTGCGTGATTACCATTCTGCCGGCGCCTAACCCAAAACGCTGCGCGATCTGCGATTCCATTCCATATCATGCTCCTGCTCTTGTAAATTTGGCTACAGGTGAAGTAGGGGAGTTGACGGTATATGAACCGCATCCCTTCAAAGTGGCTGAGCTTAATCCCTATCAGCAAGGAGGGACATTCAGTTTCATATATGTTGCAGGCATAAATGGTTATAGCGATACGGCCAACTGGGAAACACATATAACCATACCCACAGACGAAAATGAGTATGAGGAAAAGTTCTTCTGTAAATCCTGCAGAGAGCTAATTGCTAATCACACAGATTACGGTTTTCTTCTCTTGGATCTGAGAACTCCCAAAAGTTCTTCTATTCTTTCTTTAGACTCAGCAGAGATACAGTGTGTCCGGTGCTATGAGGTGCAAACAAAGCAGCACCTGGATGAAATCCAGATTATCGTACAAGGCACTTTGGAAATCTTCGATCATTATGTCTCATCCGCTGAGCTACCTTAGAAACAGTTGAATACTTATTGTATTCGCTTGCATTACAAAGTATAATGTACAAAGAGAACATTCTATATTCTATTAATTGAAAGGAGATAATTCATGGAATATCGCTATATATCAGATAATCCAACTCTTCTTTCTGAATGGGATTATGAAGCAAATGCTGCGATTGGAAGGTATCCTGAGACAACATCCCGTGGTGTAGACAAAAAACTTCATTGGAAGTGTGCATTGGGTCATAAATGGGTAGCTACTCCTGGAAATCGATGGCAAGGTCAAGGATGTCCTTTCTGTGCAGGCAAGAAAGTTCTTGCTGGATTTAATGATCTACAGTCGCAAGTACCTACAGTAGCAAAAGAATGGCATCCAACTAAAAACGAGGATCTTTTACCCACGGAAATAACCTGTGGTTCTAACAAAAGAGTATGGTGGCAATGCCGAACATGTGGTAACGAGTGGCAGACCTCTGTAGCCAACCGTGTGCGTGGAACTGGTTGCCCTGCTTGCGGAAAGATAAAGCAAGGCCAGTCCAAGGTTAAAAAACATATCGAGGAAAATGGATCGTTTGCAGATCGATTTCCGAAGCTTCTTGAAGAATGGGATTATGATTTGAATGGTCTTTCTCCACAGGATGTATCTGTTCGTTCCCATCGCCATATATGGTGGAAATGTGGAGTATGCTCTCATTCTTGGACAACAACCGTATACCACCGTACTGTTCGGAACTCGGGATGTCCAGCTTGCGCTAATAAAACCACTACCATTGATAACTGCCTCGCAACCTCGCATCCTGATATCCTAATAAAATGGAACTACGAGAAAAATGCAGAAATATCACCTTACGAAGTAACTGCTGGTTCGAATAAAAAAGTTTGGTGGGTCTGCGACAAAGGCCATGAATGGGAAAGTACCGTTACTGCCATTGTAAACGGAGGTATTTGTCCGGTTTGTTGTGGTCAGAAAGTACTACCCGGATATAACGATCTTGCAACAACAAATCCAGAGTTGGCATCCGAGTGGCATCCAACAAAAAACGGCGAGTTATTACCTACTCAGTTTACTGCTGGCAGCTCCAGAGTTAAAATTTGGTGGCTGTGCCCCCGTGGTCACGAATATCAATCACTGATTACAAATAGATCGCGAGGATCTGGCTGTACGATCTGTGATAAGGAAAGAAAAACAAGTTTTCCAGAGCAGACAATCTTCTATTATCTTGGGTTGCTTACCAACGCAGAAAATCGATATCAGTACGAAGGTAAAACGGAAATAGATATTTTCCTTCCGAAATACAATTTGGGTATCGAGTATGATGGATATTTTTATCACCGCGGCGAGGAAGCAAAGGGCAAGGAATTGAGGAAGGATTCTTTCTTGCGGAGCAAGGGAGTTCGTGTTATTCGTGTCAAAGAAGTAACAGATCCCAGCAATCTTTCTGATACAGAAGATGTTATTTACTGTAAACATGATGCGGGATATCGATATCTCAAGGACGTAATCGAGAAGCTGATTGTTCGCATTGGATTAGTTGTTGATAGTGAGTTTTTCGAAAATATGGATATCACCCGTGCAATGCCGGCTATTCTTTCTAACTATCTCCAATATGAAAAAGCTAACAGCCTTGCATCAAAATCACCTGATATTGCTGCCGAGTGGCACCCCTATCGGAACGGTTACGTAACTCCCGAAATGGTAAGCTATGCCAGTGGGCGCAAAGTATGGTGGTTGGGAAAATGTGGGCATGAATGGCAAATGAGCGTCGATAATAGAAATCATGGCATGGGGTGCCCGATTTGTGCCAACAAGCAAGTACTTGTAGGCTACAATGATCTATGCACCACACATCCTGAAATAGCAGCAGAATGGGACTACACAAAAAACACTTCCGTTCAACCGACCAATCTTACTTATGGATCAACCAAAAAAGTATGGTGGATATGCAGTGAAGGCCATAGTTACCAAGCAACACCATCAAATCGGTCGTGGGGAAAAGCCTGCCCCATTTGCGGTCAAGCGAAAAGAGCAAGAAACAAGCACCTAAACCATATTCTCAATCATGATTGCTTGGATATTACGCATCCAGCATTGTGTGCAGAGTGGGATTATGAAAAAAATATAGATACCACTCCAGATAAAGTCACACTCGGCTCAGACTACAAAGCCTGGTGGAAGTGTGCAAAAGGACATAGTTATCAATCTGCAGTATCAAATCGTGTTGCAGGAAAGGGTTGCCCGATTTGCTCCGGTCATAGAATTGTATCGGGAATCAATGATCTAGTCACAGCAAACCCTGGACTTGCAGTTGAGTGGCATTCTGAGAAGAATACAGATGATCCTCATACCGTTAGTCCGAACAGCAAGAAAAAGGTTTGGTGGAAATGCAGTATCTGCGGAAACGAATGGCAAGCAGAGATACACAGCAGAAATAGTGGTGTGGGATGTCCTATCTGTGCTAGGAAACGAGTAACAGAGGGACAACGCAAGAGAGCACTTCTAAAGAGTGGCACCTTGGCGGAAAAGAATCCGCAATTGTCATCTCAGTGGCATCCAACAAGGAACCAAAATATGACACCAGAACGCGTTACACCGGGTTGTGATTACAAAGCATGGTGGCTATGTCCAGATTGTGGACACGAGTGGTCTGCTGCAGTTGGAAGTCGTAACCGAGGTCACGGTTGTCCTCGGTGCAGCAAAAGACATAAGTAGTATCACTCATAAATAAGGATGTGAGAAAATGAACGAACTGGCAATCTGGAGAGATCAAACCGATGATCTGGAATTTTCTTGTGAGATTATTATTCCAAGTAAAAATCTGCTGCCTTCAGAGATGGAAGCGGCTGGTTCAACAGCGCTGGCTTTGGCAAACGCACGTGAACTGCACCATGAGGATGTGGTAGAAGTCAAATTTGATAGCTCCATAACCGATGCCGACAAGTGGGACTATATCATTGCTGCAACCAGTGGTGTGTTGACTGCCACCTTGGATGTACTCTGGGGATCAAAGCTGTCTCTTACAGAAGCACAGGCATGGGGCAGAAAAGAAACCGATGCATTTGTTCTGAAAGTAGCTAAAGCTGTTGGCTACAAAGGGAATGATCTGGCAGGAGCAATTAAGAAACTCGAGGAATTATTCCCCATTGCTGCTGATAAGCTGACACCTGAGTTCGGAGGAGGATTACAGCACCATCTGCGTGACTTTTCTCATCACCCAACCCTTGCTGGCCTGGTATTTTCGATTTTGACACAGTTCACTGGAATGGGATATGGTACGGATACCGATGGTGTGTTCCAATGTTATAAAGTTCCTGATACGGATTTGATTGGTTCAAACTTTGAAGAAAAGATCTTCAGAGGTATTGTCATGTGGGCGCTTCATTTAATCAGCGACATGGCTGGTTCCAGTTCTAATCCCGGAAGAGGTACGGGCATTCCCGGTATGCTTCTGTCTCTTATGAAAGAGCTTTCTGTGCTTCCTTTCTTTAAGAACATTTCGGTTGACTACAAGGATGATGAAATCAGCTTCTCCAAGTTGATTTCGAAGATGTTCAACGGTACATACTTTATTAACGAGAATTCTGGAGAGAGAGTTCGATTTGATCTAAGAACAGAAATTGGTCTTGTTCAGCAGCTTACCAAACAGGCAATCCCTGTGATTATCAATGAGTGTATTGTACGAGGATTCTATATGATCCGCAGGCTGTGCCTTGAAATATCCAGCAAGGATATTCAGTACTTCCGGGATTGGGAGCGGATTGACTTCCAAAACATTGCACCCTGGAATAACCGTACAATAACCCGCATGCTTACGATTTCTTCCGGTACTTTTATGGCTATTGTCACTGGCAGCGCTGCAGTGAGAGCGGCAGTTAAAAATAAGGGATTCCAGAATAATTTTGCACCGGATTTCCTCCTGTCTATCAACTATGTGGGTGTTGGTAGATTTGTGTTTGCTTGTGCCGCAGATGCCAAATACGTGGCCGAAGATTTCAAGAAAGCCTATAAAGAGTTCAAATACAGCCGTGACTATGCACGGCCCAGATCTGTTCCGGGATTAGAGTACCTGTCTTTGTCCGAAAACCAGACACGGATGCTCTATTCTCTCAAACGAGCAAAGGTATTATATGACATCGAAAGCACAAAGTCTGAATCTGCTGCCATTCAAAAGCGGAAATGGCTCAACGAATGGAGCAAGGCTGTACTAGAAGGATTGGACATCGAAAAAGAATCCCTATTCTTCATTGATGAAAGTGCGCTTTGTGATGTGATTGAAATGGAGGTCGCTACGGCAGGTACTTTGTCTTGGCTGTACCTGATCGCCATGGAATTATCTCTCTTCACACCATACTATGCGTTGGATTCAGAGCAGGACAAGAAGTACAAGAAACTGAAGTATACGTGTAATTACGAAAAGGATCGCTTCTGCGAGATTCAGAAAACCTTCGATTATGATTCCTTGGAAGCACTGATGAAGCTTTATCATAAAAATCTCGGTGTATTAGATAACAAAGTCCAAAAGACGATCACAGGAGTTGCAGTTGCTGCGGTAGCTACAATTGCTACGGGCGGTCTTGCTTGGGCATTTGCACCGCAAATCGCAGTTGCTTTGGCGGGTGGTTCCTTTATCGGACTGCACGGCGCAGCATTGACCAGTGCTAGTCTTGCGGCAATCGGCGGTGGTTCCCTGGCTGTTGGCGGCTTGGGAATGGCTGGCGGCACAGCAATCATTGCTGGTGGTGGTGCGCTCCTGGGTGTTGCCAGTTCCGGTGCAGCATCCCTTTCCTCTATGATGCTTATGGCATCCAAGGATTACGCACTGAACGAATGCGCAAAGCTAATGACATTCTGCGAACAGATTCTTCTTCCCACCTGTGGCAAAGAACCGATTGTTGCGATTCAGCATAACATCGAAAAGGGTATGTACAAGTTGGAAAAGGATATTGATCAACTTATTGCAAACCCGGATACTGATGATAAGACCCGAAAGAGGCTTCTGAAAGAGAGCAAAGCGAGCCTAAAATATATTACTCGCTGCCATGAGCACTTGCTGAAGCTGATTCAGTGATAATATCTAATCTGTAGATTAATACTTAAAAAGACCGATAGAGTTTCTTCAGCAGAAACTCTATCGGTCTTTATATTTCTTTCAATCATCCCACATATGTCTTTTCCAGTATTCATCCGTAGCCTTATCATAGGCAAAGCGGACGCTGGCAATGTTTTCGCCGTTCAAAATGGAGAAATAAGCCTTCTGGGTGATCTCACTCAGCTCGCGGTTATGGTTAAAGAGGGAAGAGGCGATCACAACGGCGAATACAGCATCCGGATATTTAGCTTCAATTTCTGCTTTCTGGGCAGGGGAGGCCTGCAGCAGCTCGTTCATGCCCGGGATCGTACTGAAGACCCGATACTCCTGAGCCTTAATATCCTGATAGGTTCGTGTATTACCCATAATCTATCTCTCCTTATCGTGACGCACACTAGGCGGCATTATAGCATGGAAAAAGGGGAACAACAAGACTTGACTTTTCCGGAAAAGCTGTTCTCAGATTTACAAGCCTATTATCCGGAAGATTAAGTCCAATAAAACGGTCAGGTTTGCTCCCAGACTCATTTTCCAACTCTTTGCATCTTGACTTTTCGAACATCTGTTTTATAATAATAGCACATATGTTCTAATATAGCAAGTTCAAAAATGAGTATGACATGAAGGGGAGAGTATCATGCCGGAGAGGCAGTATCTATGCATTGATCAGAAGAGCTTCTATGCAACCGTGGAATGCGTGGCACGGGGGCTGGATCCCATGACAACCAATCTGGTCGTGGCAGATCCCACCAGATCGGAAAATACGATCTGCCTGGCTGTTTCTCCTTCCATGAAGGCACTGGGCGTTAAGAACCGATGCCGGATCAAGGATATCCCAGGCAACATCAAGCATATTGTGGCCCAGCCGCGGATGCAGCTCTACATTGACTGCGCTGCGGAGATCTACGCGGTTTTCCTGAAGTACATTGCACCTGAAGATATCCATGTCTATTCCATTGATGAGTCTTTCTTGGATGTAACCCCATATTTGGCTATGTATAAGATGACCGCAAAAGAAATCGCCGTTATGATCATCAAGGATGTAAAGGATACCGTGGGCACCATCTGCACCTGCGGCATTGGAACCAATCTATATCTGGCGAAAATCGCCCTTGACATTAAGGCCAAACATGCGGTAGACTTCATCGGTGTGCTTGACGAAGAAACATACCGGGCTGAGCTATGGGATCACAAGCCCATTACAGACTTCTGGCAGATTGCAGAAGGCAAAGCTACCAGGCTAAGGAATCACGGTATCACCACCATGCGGGAAGTTGCCATGATGGATGAAGCTTACCTGTATGACTGGTTTGGGATAGACGCGGAGCTTCTGATCGACCACGCCTGGGGCCGGGAGACTACCACCATCGCAGATATCAAAGCTTATCGCTCTAAATCCAAAAGCCTTTCCAGCGGCCAGGTCCTCATGAGAGACTATAAATACCACGAAGGTGTAATCATCGCCAAAGAGATGATGGATCAGCTATGCCTCGATATGGCCGCCAAGAAGCTCGCCACAGACTCCATTTCCTTATATGTCGGCTATTCCCACACCGAAGGTGTTCCCGGAACAGGAGGCACCGCAAAGCTTGGCATGGAAACCAATACAGCCTCCATGCTGGTGCCGGCTATTGAAACTCTATACCGCAGAATTGTAGATCCCAGGTTTGTGATCCGTCGGGTATGCATTTCCTGCAATAATGTGGTAGAGGACAGGGGAGTGCTGCAGCTGAGTATGTTCGAGGATACCACCAAGCAGCTCCGGGACAAGGCACTGCAGGAAGCTATGCTTGGCATCCGGGCAAAGTACGGAAAGAATTCAATTCTCAAGGGTATGAACTACGATCCGGCCGCAACAGGCCGTGAACGCAACGCCCAGATAGGAGGACATCGTGCATAAAACCACCGTTCGGGCGCCTATGCCACCTTCCAGAAGGGCCAAGCAGTTCGCCCCATTCGACGCACTAAAGGGCCTGAAAGAGGCCATCGCAGCCAAAGAAAGAAGACCTGCGCCCCGCAGAGAACTCACAGAGTACGCAAAAGAGCAGGTGAATAAGGCGCTGACAGAACTTCGCAAGGGCCAGCAGGTTACTGTGATTTTCTATGGCAATTTAGAAGAGGAAGAATTGCAAATAACCGGAACCGTCATGAAAGTGGATGCCTATTGGCAAACACTGCAGGTCAATAAGGTTGCTATTGACTTCTCTGAGATATATGAAATAATAAGTCGGATCGTAGCCATGTCGTTCTGTGAGCCAAGGAGTTGGTGAGTTTAATTGTCTTCCTAAGA
>JAZRKL010000083.1:0-45827 GCA_045646265.1 Faecousia sp. | reverse complement strand
GTTACCTGGTGTCCCTTCTGCGCCACTGCTGTGGCTGAAGCCGATATCGAGTACAAGGACGATCCCTGTACTTCTGTCTACGTCAAGTTCCCCATGAAGGACGACCTGGGCAAGCTGGCACAGTTTGACCTGAGCAAGACCTTCTTTGTCATTTGGACCACCACCATCTGGACGCTCCCCGGCAACATGGGCATCTGCCTGCATCCCCGTGACAGCTATGTGCTGGTCAAGGCGGAAAACGGTGAAACCTATATCATGGCCGAGGCTCTGATGGCAAAGACCATGAAGATGGGTGGATTTGAAAACTACGAGGTTCTGGCCACCTATCCCGGTCAGTTCTTTGAGAACATGCTGGCCCAGCATCCCTTCCTGGACAAGACTTCCCGTCTGGTCAACGCTGAGTACGTCACCATGGACTCCGGTACCGGCTGTGTCCATACTGCTCCCGGCTTCGGTGCTGACGACTACCAGACCTGCATGCGTTACGGCATGGAGCTGGTGGTTCCCGTGGATGACTACGGCCGCCACACCGACTACGCAGGCAAATATGCCGGCATGAAGACCGAAGAGTCCAACCCCGTTATCAAGGCCGACATGATGGAATCCGGCATGCTGTTCGCATCCGAAGAGATCGTCCACTCCTATCCCCACCACGACCGCTGCAAGAAGCCCATCATCTTCCGTGCCACTCCCCAGTGGTTCTGCAGCGTAGAATCCTTCAAGGACCAGGCTGTGAAGGCTATCGAGAATGTACAGTGGTTCCCCGCATGGGGTGAAGACCGGATGATCAGCATGATCCGCGAGCGTGCCGACTGGTGCATCAGCCGTCAGCGCCGTTGGGGTCTGCCTATCCCCGTGTTCTACTGCGCCGATTGCGGCAAGCCTGTTTCCACCCCCGAATCCATTGAAAAGATCTCTAAGCTCTTTGACGAGCATGGCTCCAATATCTGGTTTGAGATGGAAGCCATGGAGCTGATCCCCGAAGGCTTCACCTGCCCCCACTGCGGCGGCTCGTCCCCCTCCAAGGAAACCGATACCTTGGACTGCTGGTTCGACTCCGGCTCCACCCACTTTGCTTCCCTCATGAAGGACACCCCCGAGCTGTGGCCCGCTGATGTCTATCTGGAAGGCGCTGACCAGTACCGTGGTTGGTTCCAGTCCTCCCTGCTGACTTCCGTTGGCGCACTGGACCGTGGCGCTCCCTTCAAGCAGGTTCTGACCCATGGTTGGGTTGTTGACGGTCAGGGCCGTGCTATGCACAAGTCTCTGGGCAACGGTGTCGACCCCGCTGACCTGATTAAGGACTTCGGTGCTGACATCATCCGCCTGTGGGCAGCCTCTTCCGACTACCACGCAGATGTCCGCTGCTCCAAGGAGATCTTCAAGCAGATCGCCCAGAACTATCTGAAGTTCCGTAACACTGCCCGTTACTGCCTGGGTAACCTGGCTGACTTTGATCCTAACAAGGATATGGTCGCTGCCGAGAATCTGGAAGAGCTTGACAAGTGGGCGCTGACCAAGCTGGACGCTCTGGTCAAGGCCTGCCGCAAATCCTACGACGGTTATGAGTTCCACATGGTCTCCCATGCCATTAACGATTTCTGCGTCGTTGAACTGTCCAGCTTCTACCTGGATATCATCAAGGATCGCCTGTACTGTGAAGACGCAGCCGGTAACCGCCGCCGCTCCGCACAGACCACCCTGTTCCTGATCGTCGACGCTATGGCAAAGCTGTTCGCTCCCATCCTGGCATTCACCTGTGATGAGATCTGGCAGGCAATGCCGCATCTGGAATCCGATGATGCCCGTAACGTTCTGCTGAACCAGATGCCCGAAAGCTTTGAAGCTTACATGCTGGACAATGCCGCTATGGCTAAGTGGGCAACTGTCATGAAGCTGCGCCAGGATGTCAACGGTGTTCTGGAGCTGGCCCGTGCCGACAAGCGCATTGGCAAGGCTCTGGAAGCAAGGGTCAGCCTTGCAGCCGATGATGAAACTCTGAAGGCCGCCTGTGAAGGTGTCAACCTCAGCGAGGTCTGCATCGTATCCGCCTGTGATTGGGAAGCCGCTCCCGAGGGCGCACTGGTAGGCCAGGGTACCAACTATCCCGGTCTGACCATCGGTGTTTCCGAAGCACTGGGCGAGAAGTGCCCCCGTTGCTGGATGCACTCCCAGCAGGCCGGCGAAGACGGCCTGTGCCCCCGCTGTGCTGCTGTTGTCAGCAAGCTGGATCTGGAAATCTAAATTGTTGAAGGCCTCCCGATATACATCGGGAGGCCTTACAGTGTGTCAAAGAAGTATCATTTGACGCATAACATTCGGCCTATATCGTAGGGGCGCTCATTGAGCGCCCGGTGATTTTGCGAACAAAATCACATCGCCGGATGCGATAATTCTCTTATTTCCTTCAGAAATCCCACAATTGCAATGCAATTGTGGGCGGGCGATCAGTGATCGCCCCTACAGCATGGTCGCAAATTTTCTGGTTTTTTGACAGTCTGGAAGGCCTCCCGACATACATCGGGAGGCCTTATTCATTCAATTCTCAGAGCGCTTCTTAGTAAGAAACCATATAACGAACATAATCACTGAGGCAGAGCCGCTGATCAGCGCCAGCATTCCCCAGGGCATCACACGATCCGCTTCCTTCACTGGCAGCATAGGCACGGCCGTCGGCTCGGTGACAGTCTCCGTGGTGGGAATCGTGGTCGGTTCCGTAGGTATCTCCTCCAGAACCGGCTCTGTACGGCTAAATTCCATGCCGCAGCCGGCGCAGTTGCCCTTGCTCAGGCCCTCCTTCTGGGTGGTAGGTTCTTCCACCGTGACCCAATAGGAAACGCTGTGCGAAAAGAGCGTGTACTTATCTTTATATGCGTAGCCACAGGTGCCGCAGGTGTATTCGGTATAACCGTAGGTGCTGCAGCCGGACAGCACAACTGTTTCGGTGTATGCAGGAGCTTCACACATTTCCGGCCGCAACTCCACGTCGTAGTCCCGCCGTTCATCCCGGAGAAAATCGCAGGTGTTGGATATCCGGTTGTACCATCCCAGTATCTCGCCTGCCTCCGCCGCGCAGTAAGCCCGTCGGTTGGTGTTGCATTCAAAGAATGTGATCTTTCCGGTGATGGTATTATTCACCAGATTACCCTTGTACTTTACACCAATGGGCTGGCGCATATACATGCCGGTAATGCCGCCGTTGTGGGCATAACCGTATTCCGAAGAATAGCCATCAATGATGATCTCGCAATCTGTCACATCCATAAAGCCGGTTGAAAAAATGCCGCCCATGAATTGTTCATCTCTGGTGTTGGCATCGGTATCCGTGCAGATCAGTGTCACATCCACCTTGCAATTCTGCACCGTACCGCAGCCGTAGCCAACCAGACCCGCTACACCAAACATCCGGTCGAATGCCCGCAGCTCCAGGCAGCCGGTAACCGTACAATTGGTGATGGTGCTGTCCTCAGAGAATCCCGCCAGACCGCCCAAAAAGATCGGGGTATCGGCATCCACCAGACCGCGCACATTCAATAACTGCAGGTTTTTCACCTCCGCATTCCGAAGGGTAGCAAAAAAGCCAGCAAAGTAGGTGTCGTAGGTTTTCAGATTGCCGTCATAGGTAATGGCAGTCTGGGTGCCCGGTTGTGAAAGTTCCAGATTCAGTAGAGCGTGTCCGTTGCCGTCAAAACTGCCGCCGAAGTCAATACCGGGCCACAGAATCCCCGCCAGATCCAAATCATTCATCAGAATATAACTGCCCTGAGGATCGGCCTGTATGGCCAGCAGCTCCTCTACGGTATGAATCTGTATCGGTTCCGCCACTTCCGATCCATAAGCCGCAGGAACCATTGTCAGCAGCAAAAGCAGTGCCGTCAATGCCGCAAATTGTTTCATTCTCATCGCCTCAATTTCTGCTTACTATGGGTCCAATATACCATTTCATTTGGGTTTGTCAAGGGCATTGGAATACCGCAAACAGGTGTCTTTAAATATAGGTGCTCTGCGTGAAAAATATCTAAAAAAACACTTGACTTTTTTAGATTCGATGCTATAATAAGCGTGTTCGGTTCGAGACGCCGGTATAGCTCAGTTGGTAGAGCAACTGATTTGTAATCAGTAGGTCGGGGGTTCGAGTCCGTCTACCGGCTCCACCCGATACGAACAGAACTTCATATGGGGGATTTCCCGAGTGGCCAAAGGGGACAGACTGTAAATCTGCTGGCTATGCCTTCGGTGGTTCGAATCCACCATCCCCCACCAAAAATCGCCGATCTTCGACAGAAGATTGGCGATTTTTACTTCTGCACTATTACCTATTCACTCTTCACTAAGTCCAACAGGCGATTTTTGGAAAGTAATAAGTAATAGTGAATAGTGAATAAGTGGAAACTTGCATAGTAAAAGTGGACATATCGAAGAGTTAAAGATATAATCAAATCGAGGTGATCACCCGTGAAAAAACTTCTTTCTTTCCTTCTTTGCGCCTTTCTCCTGACCGCCTGCTGTGGCAATCCTGCATCCACCCAACCTACCACCACGATTCCTGCTACCGCCCCCACAGAGGCGGCCACCCTCTCCACAACTGTACCTGCGGAAGAAACCGTTATGCCTGCAGCCACCCCCACTGAACCGATCCATTCCGCCCTCTATATCCCCGGGGTTGATATAGAGGATGTGATCGTTTGGTTCAACGAGGTCTGTCTGGACGCGGAATTTGTCAACAGCGGCGATGCCACCCTTATACAAAAATGGACTGTTCCCATCCGCTATTCCCTCCACGGCACCTACACCGGGGAGGATCTTGCTACCCTGAACAGCTTCGCCCACTGGCTCAATACCATTGAGGGATTCCCGGGCATTGCCGAAGCCGGAGAGGATGAGCCGGCGAATCTTCAAATACACTTCTGCACGCCCTCGGAAATGACAGAGCTCATGGGCAGCCAGTACACCAACATGGACGGTGCCGTAACCTTCTGGTACAATATGGATAACGAGATCTACGATGCCATCATCTGCTGCCTAAACAGTCTTGGTCAGTCTCTGCGCAACTCCATAATTCTGGAGGAGCTATACAATGGTCTGGGTCCTGTTCAGGACACCTCCCTCCGACCCGACAGTCTGATCTACGCGGAATTTTCCGAACCACAGGAACTGTCGGAAATCGACAAGCTGATTCTTCAGTTGCTGTACCACCCGGATATGAAATGCGGTATGGATTCCGTTCAGTGCGAAGAAGTGATAAGGAAGCTCTATTACTGAAAGTCATTTTGACCAACCTTTGTTTTGATCTCCAGCAGTTCCATAAAACTATCAAAACATTATGTTTTTTGAATTTCACTTTTAATTTCTTGTCTCAAAAATCCTCTGACGATTCATTTCAGCCAAGCTTGCCAAACCAACGCCCAGACCTAACGGTCTGGGCGTTTTGGTTTGGCGGGGATGGTGAGATTCGAACCTATCTAAATGCAGCGCGGACGAGCACTGCCGGCGAGGGCTTGACCGAGCCGAACCTTTATTTTCTTTCGCCTTAAGCGAAAGTAAATGCAAATTGAATCCACCATGCCCTATGCGCCAATCCAGCAGCACATCGCAACCGCCGTGGCTTCGCCACAGCGAAGCGAATCCGTCCCCCTACCAACACGGATTGTCTTAATGACTGCAACCCGAAAACCGCTAGAGTTTCTAGCGGTTTTTGTGTTTTACTGCGAAGATTATCGCGCAATTTTCATGGATGCAAAACATCAATATGATGGATTCGAACAGTCGATCAACTTTTGCTTGCGGTAAAATCTTGTATATGATACACTAATGCCAGGAGGGATTGCAGATGTTTGAATTAACAAATGAACAGCGTAAATGCTTTGGTCTCTTACCCGTGGATGGTAGCTGGATACGCGTTGAACCGAAACCTAGTCCCTACGATCAGCATACCATGATTTTATATTTGGATGGAACTGTGATCAGAAAGGTTATATTGACTGGTTGTAATATATATAACGAGTACGAAATTTCTGAGCAGTTATCCAATGACCTGCAATATCTCCTTCCTAAGACAGAGAAAGAAAAGCCTGTGCTTCTTTCTGCCTCTACACTGACAAAACGTACACCTCGTGGAATGGGTCTTTCCTATGGACGTTCCAGTAGCGGTTACTCCTATATTGATATTTGTAGTCATACCTCTCAGAAATGCTATTATTCCAACGCTTATGAGCCAATTTGCTCCTACGGAAGGGGTGATTTTCTGCAATGGGTAGAGAACTGGTGCACTGAAACCACCAGAGATGATTTAGCAGATATCTCCAATTTTGCCGCTCAGCTCCGGCAACTTGTAAAATTCCGGGAAGGTGATGTTTTTCGGTTTAAAATCAACCGCCGCCTATATGGATATGGTCGAGTCCTTCTTGATTATGCCCTCATGCGCAAGAAAAAAGAGCCTTTCTGGGACGTGCTGATGGGAAAGCCTACGGTATGCAGCGTCTACCACATCGTCACGGAACGAAAGGACGTAACTCTAGATGAACTGAGGGAGTTGGATTCCCTCCCCTCCGTTCACATGATGGACAACCGCCTATTCTACGGTGATTTTGAAATCATCGGCAATATCCCCATCGGCGAACACGAGGACTATCCGATTATGTACGGCGGCAGTATCAGCGCTTTGTACCGAGGTGTTCTGCTTCAATGTGGAAAGTTGTATCGCAAAATTGACGGTGGTACTGCACTTTATAACAATTACATGAACAACAGCATTGGATTTGGTCTAAACTTTCAATTGTCCGTGCTACTAGAATGTATTGAAAAAGGCTCAAACAATCCATACTGGGCTCAGGATAACCAGAAAGTCAACTGCGACCTGCGTAATCCAAAATTTCATACCGAACTCGGGCAAATTTGTAAGCAATTTGATCTTGATCCATGTCAGCTAATCAAGTAGTATATATTTAGTTCAAACACAAAATGACCGTTTTACAGAGTATTTAGAAACCAAAAAACCGTTGCCGCTCTTGGGATTTCTTGTTTTTCCGTATCCAAAATCTAGTCAAAATATACATTAAGTTCAATACTGCCAGAAAAGAGACACACCTTTCGGTGTGTCTCTTTTCTGCTTGGATGTGGATGCGAAGCCGGGATTCGGATGCTGTATTACTGATCATATAACCCATTACAGCCACCGGTTTTTCCGGTGGCTGTTTTTTTCCTTGCGTTTTATTTCAAGTTGGAGTATGATATCTCAGAGGTGATGTATTATGAAAATCGGCTTCTTTACGGATTCCCACTACTCCTCACAGGAAGTAACCTGTGGCAACCGGTATAACAGCAGATCTTTAGAAAAGATAAAAGATGCATATCAGTTTTTCATGCAGGAAAACTGCGATTTGATCGTATGCCTTGGCGACTTGATCGACATTGAGGGTTCCCATCAAAAGGAACTTGAAAATCTGCGGGAAATCGCAAAAGTAATACAGAGCTGCCCCATCAAAACCATCTGCTTGATGGGAAATCACGACGCATTTGCCTTCACAGTGGAAGAGTTTTATGGGACACTGGGCGGGTGCCACCCGGAGAATATGTATCTGGACGGGAAAATACTTCTTTTTCTGGATGCCTGCTATTATGAAAACGGCATACATTATATGCCCGGCGATACTGATTACGTCAACACTTTCTACCCGTACACCAAGGATCTGGAACAGGCTCTTTCCGCCGCACAGGGGGATGTCTATCTTTTTCTGCATCAAAATCTAGATATCAACATCAGCAACAGTGTCTATCACCTAAACAACATAGCACAGATCAATGCTCTGCTGCAAAACACCCCTTCTGTAAAAGCAGTTTACCAAGGACACTATCACAAAGGAAAAAACAGCCTGCTGGGCGACATCCGGTATGTCACATTCCCCGCCATGTGCGAACATGAACAGGCTTATTTTATTGATGAAATATAACAGGACGGTGCAAATATGAAAAACATATTACTGATCGGCGATTCTATCCGCATGGGCTATGACAAGGCCGTTAGAAGAAGTCTGGACGGAATTGCGGACGTATACTTCCCGGAGGAAAACTGCCGCTTCGCATCCTATGTATTACGGTATACCCTTGAATATAAGAATTTGGTCGCAGACAAACAGGTGGATGCCGTGCACTGGAATGCAGGACTTTGGGACTGCCTGCGGATCCTTGGTGAAGATCCCCATACGCCCATTGATGTTTACGCATATTACATTGACCGCATTTGCCAACGGCTCCTGAAGTTGTTCCCCGGTGCCAAGATCGTTTTTGCGACCTCCACCAGTGTGCAATCTGAAAAAATGTCCGATGATTTCAAGCGTTACAACGAAGAAATCGAGGCATACAACCGGGCCGCTGTCGCCGTGGTAGAAAAATACGGTTTTGTGGTCAACGATCTGTATGCCCTTTCTACCAGCTTACCCGAAGAGGCCCACTCCGACCCGGTGCATTATTACACCCCCATGGGCACCGAGGCCTTTACCAATCAGGTATTGGCATATCTTGCTGAGGCCATTGACTACCACGAAGTCATCCGCTACCAGGAAGAGATGTATACCGACGCACCTGTTGGTATCTAATACTAATTCTTGTTTAAAAACTTTACTGGATTTTCGAGGATAAATTGGCCAGGAAAAGGCCGATGACGCAGCTGGGCTGACGCCCAGCAAGGAAGAGAACGCATTCCTGACCAATTTAGTCCGAAAATACTTAAGGGATTTAATCAAGAATTAGTATAAAGCATTTATAACGCAAAAAAGCACTTGCTGCGGCAAGTGCTTTTTTCTGGTATTTTTATAAATCTTTTGATTCTGCGCTGAATCGCACAGCCTGCGACTCGGTAACCGGGTGGCTGCTATACCGTGCCTGTTCATAGATCACTGCCAGTTCTTCCGGCATATTTTCTCTGGCTGTGGTATTGGCTGTCCATTGGGGATGCCTGCGCAGCAGCTGCCGGTAACGGAACCGGATATTTTCACCGGGATGGGCTGGTGCCTGCTCTTTTTTCCAGGCAGGAGCCCACCGTTTCTTTACGATCCGTTCCCCTTCCGATTCCATGCGCGTATCCTTTATTTCATCTTCATAGTCTTCAGAAACTGCTGCCACATACCGTTCCAGCATTGACCAGGCGTTCTTCACCATTGTTCGCAGCTTTCGGGTCAGCTTAACGATCAGCAGCACCAGAAATCCTGTAACCAGCAATATGCCGAGGATAAAGAAGATCGCATTCATTATCGGTGTCAGCGGGCTGATTTCATTTTCAGCAACCGGACCCATCTGCTCCATCGTTTCCGTATTGGGAATGACAGCAGGGGTCTGTTGCTCAGAGGGCTTTGCCCACAGCAACGACAGCAGCATCCCGCCAAGCCAGAGAATCAGGCTCTTGATCCAGTTATAGATGTATGGAACAAACGACAGCACGCAAGCAAATGCGACCAACGCGAAAGTCATCACGGTGTTTTTTTGCCGCATTCCTTCCGGAACTTGCCTTGTTTTGGTGGAAGCGCTATTGATGCTGCAACGGTTCATAGAAAATGGCAGCAGAAGCAATAGCACAACAAATGCCCCGTGAAGGCCCGGTGCATGAGCAGTCAGCAGTGGCTGTGCTTCCGCCCCATCCATCGAAATCGCAAGCTGTGCCGCCAAGTGCACCGCAACGCAAATCAAACGCAGAATCTCAGGCAGCTCCCAATCAGATGGCCAGCTAAAAATAGTAAGGCTCCACAGGAACAATGCCACATATGCTGCAGTCACAATCAATGCAGAATACCATGTGAATTGATCCGCAAGCAGAATCGTCAGTGCAACGGAAGCCACAGATACCAGAATCCCATAGAGAAGTCTCACCTTTGCGCTTACCCATCCACCGAGCAAGCAGCAGAACCCATAGGCAACCGGATATATCCATGCCCAAGGAAGTAATTCAGGCCACAGAAATCTGAGAAACAGTACCGAAATGGGTGCGCTGCCCAAGGCCAAAGTGGCAATCATCTGAAATTTGCGAAACCGTTCTCTCATACGCACCCTCCTTCCAGCAGGTGAAGGGAAACCTGATTTCCGGACTGCCGCAATTTGCCAAGGCCCCGTTGAATACTTTCGCTGTCATAAGCGGACAGTACCAGAATATCCATACCGCTGTATGCCGCCAGTTTTTCAAGAAGCGCAGGAAATTTTTCCGCACACTTGATTTCGGCCTTGGCAAAAGCAGAAAGCAGCGCTTCCTCCGTCACAGCACCCGGTGCGGGCAACAGAATCATACTCTCATCGCTGCCCATTTGCGGCATATTGGAGGCAAAGCCAGCACTCAAGCCGGCCCGCAAGGCGTAAAGACACATGCTGGCAGCCAAACGGATTCCCTGTTCTGTAACCGCAGCATCGGACTCAGAAATATATGGTTTTAGTTGCAGGTCTTCCGGCTGTACATTTAAGACCACCATCAGCTTTGCCCGGGTCGTCTGTTCATGAACACGCACCTGTATTTCTCCGGTTCTGGCCGTGGCAGGCCAGTGAATGTCCCTGACAGGGTCCCCCGGTTGATAGGCACGAATACCGCGCACAAGAAATGGGTCATCCAAAAGCTGGTGACGGCGGATCATATCGCCTAACAGAAATGACATCGGTAGCGGCAGTTCTTCCGGCTCCAGAATTTTCGGATAGACCAATACAAGTGCCGTCAGATCCTGTATTCTGGAGAAACGGCGGACACCCAGGATATCTCCCGAGGTAAGTGCGGCATTTCCCAAGTCGTAGGCACCACGGTGGAGGAATTTCACTTTGTGCCGCCGGCAAATCTGCTGGTATGGCATCAATGTAAAGTAGCTGCAATAATACATCTCACCGCTGACATGGAAATTCTCCTGTTTTCCCAACTGCAAGTGGGGCGAAATACGGCTTTCCAGCCGCAGCAGCGGGATAATAAAGGGCCCATCATTTCGGATAACCTCGATGATTTCTCCCGATTCCCCTTCAAATGCCGCTGTACAGGAAAATTTTCGGGAGCAGATAAGACGGTGAAATCCCCTGCGTATCGTAAATGCCCAGACAGCAGCCAGAATTACCAGCGCCAGCAGAAAATTAAAAACACTCATACTCTCTCTTCCGTAGGTACGCTCAGCTGTTCCAAAATGCTCTGAATAAATCTGGCGCTGTCATTTTGGTAGCTGATGCCACGCATAATGATTCTATGGGCAAGGACGGGAACAGCCAGTTCCTTTACATCGTCGGGTATCACGAAATCACGGCCACGAATCGCCGCCAGAGCCTGACAGCTCCGCATCAGGGCCAACAGCGCCCGGGGAGACGGACCAAGACGAACCTTTTCAGGGTCTCTTGCACACTCACACAGGCTTGCCATATAACGCATGATGTCCGCATTCACACGGCACTGGGTGCAAAGCCCCATTGCTTCTTGCAGTTCCGCTGCGTCCGTAATACTTTCCACGGTTTCCAACGGCTGTTGCCGAATGAAGCGCTGCAAGAGCATCACTGCCTCTTCTTTATCCGGATAACCCAAAGACAGCCGCAGCAGGAATCTGTCCAACTGTGCCTCCGGCAGGGGGAACGTTCCTTGTGTTTCTACCGGATTCTGCGTAGCAATCACGAAGAATGGCTTAGACAGAGGGTATACAACACCGCCTTCCGTAATCTGACGCTCTTCCATACACTCCAGAAGCGCTGATTGGGTTCTGGGGGTAGCGCGGTTGATCTCATCTGCCAACAGGACGTTGGTAAACGCCGGGCCACGCAGAAAAGTAAATGTACCGGATTTCTGATCGTAAACACGCATACCGGTGATATCCGCAGGCAAAAGGTCCGGTGTAAACTGCACACGTGAAAAATCACAGCGAAGGGATTTTGCCAGTGTCTTCGCTAATGTGGTCTTGCCGGTTCCAGGCACATCCTCCAAAAGCACATGGCCACCGGAAAGCAGCGCAACGATCACGAGCTCGATCTGTGCTTTCTTTCCCACAATGACCTTTCCAATGTTATCCCGCAGGCGATCCGCCAAAACGGAGATTTCACTATATACCATAATTCACGTTCCTTTCTGCGTTATTTCATTATCGCACCATCAAGCCCAGTGGAACCGGGCGTTCCGCCTCACTGTCGTCAGTCTCGTTTCTGTCCGAGATCAGCAGGCTTCGGCGGTTATGCAGCAATATCTGAGCCGAGCCGCCGCCATCCAAATTCACCGCGTTGATCATACCCATTTCGCTGCAAATATCTGCCAGTTCCGAAAGAGATGCGCCGCAGCTGTCCTTGCCGGAAATGTAATTCAGCTTTCCAGCACCCTCGGCCCATAAAATCATAGGTTTTCCATTCTCATCGGCACCCAGCGCAATACGTGCAGCCCTGGCCTTATGGAAGTCCAGCGGGTATAAACAGGGCGGGAACGGTACCCGCTCCAGTTTCCGGATATTATAGAACCGGGAAATAAAGCCTTCCGTTTTTTCTCCACTACGCAAAATACTGTTGCCCACCTGGATGCCGAATTGGATATTCTCCATTCCACGGTAGGTGACGGTATCTCCGGGTTTTGCCTCGCAAGTTTCCTTTGGGCACAGCACAAAACCGGATGTAGGAATGGCCACACGCAATCCGCTGTGAACCGCCGCCACCTTCGTTCCGATGATCACCAGCTTTTTCCCATTTACAGGCGGTGTCTTGTTCCTGTCCGGCCGGGAATAAATGACCGCATTCTTACCCGCTTCATAGCAAACACCGTTGATCTCGATCCGCAGGTCTTTCAATCCCGGCTGCTCTACGGAAACAGTTCCGTCCTTCCTGACCAGAAGGGCCTCCCGCGCAAAGAGCGGCGGGTTTTGTATCACCCCGTTTTTGACACACAGGCCCACGGGTGTTCCCACATGGTCATACAGGGTAGAGCAATCAAAACGGTCCATGATAAAAAAGGATGCGTTCACTTTCAAGGCCGCGGCCGTTTCTGTTTTTGAAAGGTATCCTGCCATCTTTCCCACCGGAATATACGTAGTCACCGGCAGCTTGCCACTGATGATCTGCAGGCAGTTTCTTTTCACCAGCGCATCCCAGAATTCTTTGACCTGGGGATCTGAAAATACCGGTTTTTTTCCAACGATCCGCACATGCTGTTTCATTGCGGCAGCGGCAGCGGTTAATCTATCCGCCACCACACCGTATTTGGCAGTTTCAAAAGGGAACGGCACATGCATATCGTCTGGAATCCGGAACATAACCATGTTTCCAAAGACCCATGGTTGCGCCGGAACCAGAAATTTTCGGTAAATATGGGCAAAACAATCCAATGCCCCGTCATCGTAGGAAAGGGGCAGGTATTCCAACTCTGACCAGCTTTCCGGCCGCACAAGCTGCACCCGCTGGATTTCTCCATTGGGATAGTGAAAGGTTTTGATTTGGCAGTCCATTACCGATCACCTGCCGGACCATACTTTTCAGCCAGAACCGCTTCCGCTTCTGCCTTTGTGATCTGGCCGTTATTGTATTGGGACATGACCTGCACATCTTTGGAGCGGAGCTTATACCATACCAGCAGCATCACCAAAGCTACCGCGTATCCGGCAGCAGGCAGCAAACAGAATAATCCCCACACACCGTCGGCAACACCCGCAGGCTGCACCGCGTTCTCTCCCTCTACAAATCCAACGGATGCCAGACTAAACAGCACCACCGCGCCGATCATGGCGTTTTTCAGCTTTGCGGCAAAGCACTGCAAACTGAATGTAATACCCGCGGCACGGGTTCCGGTTTTGTAGGTACCGTATTCTACCGTGTCCGCTACCAGCATATATATAACCACCGACCAGAAGCCGAGACCGGCGCATTTCAGCATCGTCATAACGATTGCCAGCACCAGGCTGTCATAACCCACAAAGTAGGCAACGACATTCATAATCACCGTAAAGGCCATACCTACGCACAGGACATGGAACTTATCCCACTTTCGGGACAGTACGGGAACCAACGCAGAAACCACAATTACAGACACTGCCGCGCCGCCGGCTACCAGTGTTGCCATATTCTCCTGTTCCAGGCAGATTCTGCCCATATAGATGGCCATTTTTTGTTCCAAGCTGGCAAGGCCCAATATCAGCAGCGCGATCAGCGCTACGACCAGGTATTTGTTGTGTTTTAAATACCTGAGCATTTCCTTAAAAGCGGGGTTTTCAGACACAACCGCGGTTTCGCTGCGGCGCTCCTTGACGGTAAACAGCATGGGGATCATCAACACCAGAGAAACCGCCACAAATATCACACAGGCAACAAACCAACCCAACATCGGCCGCAGTGTCGGCACCAGTAATGTTGCGATAACACCACCCACCATGGACCACAGCTTACCACCGGCAATGATAGAGGCCCGTTCCTCCACATTGCTGGTCATAACCGTGGTCACAGCAAAGGCGGGTGTATCCTGAATGGTGTAACTGAGATCAAACAGAATATATGCCACTAAGAACCAGGCAATTTTCACAGGCTGCGAAAGGCTTTCAGGAATCGCGAACATGACCACCGTTGTAATGCCGATGGCTGTGCAGCCAATACGGATCCAGGGAATAAACTTTTGCCCGTTTTTGAAGGTGTGCCTGTCCACAACATATCCGAACAGCACATCATTGACCGCGTCCCACAGCTTCGGCACCAATATAATCAAGCCGGCAGCTGCGGCAGCGATCCCGATATCTGTCAAAAAAGTTTCCACATATCCGGCATATCCCCACAGGATATTCTGACCCAGAAAGAACAGCCAGTATGCTATCCTTTCCTTCTTCGATGTCTGGTACCTCATCACCTTTTGTTTCTCCATTTTAGACTCCGCCTTATGACAATTTTCTGTTTGCTTGGGTGTTTTTCTCATTGTATCACAACAATGCTCCCATTCGCAACAAAAGATATGGACATGCAGGTTTTTTTCCGCTATAATAAGCACAGAGAGGAGTGATTCCTTTGAACATTCAAAAACAGAAGGACTTTCTTGTTACCATTGCCTACTGGGCTGTGATCTGTGCAGCCATCTACTTCGGTTGCATATACCTGGTGCCCATAACCGTACCGATTATTATTGGTATTTTAATCGCAAGCTTTGTTGTTTGGATTTCCAGAAAACTGCGCTGCAGTCACCGGCTGCTGCGAATTGGTCTGGCATTGATTATTTACGGTGTCATTGGAACTTTGATCGGTCTGCTGGCCGCAAAGGGTGTTTCCGCCATCGCCGCCGCCGTTCAACTCCTGCCCACAACCTATGAAAAAAAGATCCTTCCTTTTGCCAATCTGTGCTACGAATGGATCATGGATTGGACCCGGAAGCTGGATCCTTCTCTGGTCAGCACCCTGGAAACCCTTCTGAAAAACCTCCTTTCCACTTTGACGGGGCTTGTTTCCACCCTTTCTTCTTTTGCGGTGAATCTGGTTTCCCGGGTTGCCACCGGTGTGCCTTCTTTGATCCTGAGTATTCTGGCTATGATCTTCTCTACATTGTTTGTAGTCAGTGACTATGAACGGATCAGAGGTTTTGCCAGCGAACACATTCCGCAAACCTTAAAAAAGATTCTCAAAGACATTCGCGCCTATTTGACAAACACTTTGTTCGTTGTCATCCGTTCCTATGTGCTGATCATGCTGCTGACCTTTACAGAGCTGAGTATTCTGTTTTCCATCTTCGGTATTAGCAATGCCCTTTTGAAGGCCGGTATCATTGCCGTGCTGGACATTCTTCCTATTTTGGGAACCGGCGGCATCATGATTCCCTGGGCAGTGATCTCCTTCGCCCTTGGCAGCACATCCATGGGTATCAAGCTGCTGGTGATCTATGCCATTGTTACGGTGGTGCGCAACTATGTGGAGCCGAAGATCGTCGGCGCACAGTTGGGCCTGCACCCCATCATCACTCTGGTGTCCATGTTTATCGGCCTGCGTCTGTTCGGCTTCTGGGGTCTGTTTGGTCTGCCGGTCGGCATTTCTTTCCTTTGGAAGCGCCATCAGGAACAAAAACTGCAAGAAGCATCCGCCGAATCATAAGATCATACAAAAACACCTTCACGATGAGGGGACAAAATGAGTTTGACAGGGGAGCAACTTTGGTCAACTAAAAAATCCCGCGCCGCCACTAAGGCGGTGCGGGATTTTTTAGTTCAACGCTTTCATTACAGCACAATTCGTGTTGCAACAGTTTTATACTGGCCGTTGTCTGCGAACCAGTGAGACATCAGCAGGTCACCATCCTGCAGCTTAATGGCGCTGGGCTGACCAAACTTCAGGAAAGAGAATATCTCCGCCATCTTGGTATCCTTCTGAATAGGGGTGGAAGGTTCCCAAATCAATACGGAATCCACAATATTCCACGTTTTTTCCGAGAAATCCACCACATAGCCGTAAATACCGGGTCTGTCAGTATCCCGGCGGACGGCATGGATAGCCAGCAGCTTTTCACCGCCCAAAGCGCACAGGGAGGATGCCTGGCCCAGAATGCCGGTGGTCTCCGGTTTGGTCCATGTCAAACCATTGTCAAAAGAAGCAGTGAAATGGTTTTGATACCGCTGACCCGTCACGGTATCTTCATTCCAGCCGATGCAGATTACGGCGCCAGACTCCAACTGACACATTCTCTGTTCATAGCAGGTGATCTGATCGCCCGCAAATTCCATGCAAATAGAATCATCATTCCAAGTCGCACCGTTATCCCGGGAGCAAAGAGCGCGGCCACAGAGCCTGCTGTGCATCTTGCCGTTCCAATCCGGGAAGCCGGTAATGGGTGTGATCCAAGTGCCGTCCTGCAACACATACAGCGGTGCAGAAGCTTCCACATGGGGACCCCATGCGCAATCCACCATCTTCATCCCGCCCCAAGTCTCGCCGTTATCCTCGGAGATGGAGTAAAAAATGAAATCATCCAGAAGGCCGCCGTTCTCGGGATTGCCGATGGGCAGTTCGGGATCGTCACGGTAGTATGCATAACCCAGTGCCATAATTCTGCCATCCGGCAAGAGGGTTATCTTACTGTAATCGGTGATGGGACGACCAAACCGCTTGGCATTGAACATCTTTTTGGGTGCGGACCAGGTCTTGCCGCCGTCAGTGCTCCGGGAAAGATAGCTGGCGCCGTCGACACTTTCAAAGGCCTCTCCGATGACAAAATCAGCCAAAATGGTGCCGTCCGGTAACTGGCACAGGTTAGGAAACGCGGCTTGACGGCTGCGCAGCTGGGGCAGCGGATTATCATAGATAATGTTGGTTTCCAAGACTTTCATACTTTATCTCACTTTCTCAAAGGAATAGGATGCCTTACCAGTCTGGGGGTCATACCCGCCCATGGTAAAAGTGAAACCGCATTCTGATGCCAGTGTATCCATCACAACAGAAGTGGTCAAAGGATACCACTTGGACACCTCACGGCCGGTATTCCGCAAATGCCGCACAGCGGGACACCAATGAACAGCAACGGACAGGGTATCCTCTGCCAAAACCGTTTCAACAGCCTCCGGTGCGTGTTCCTTGTTGTAGGTATCCAGGATCATATCCCGCAGAGCGGACATGCCCTCTTCCCGGATCTTTGCAATCCGCTTCTGATAGACTTCTTTCGTATACTGGGTCAGATATTCATAGATGGCAGTCTCGCCATAGGTAATACCCAGATACTCCACGCCCATGTTCATACTGGAATGGAAATCCTGATGGAAGTACTCCAGATTTGAGGAGGTGTACTCATGGATGATGGTATCTTCATCAACGGTCATCACACCTTTGAATACCTTGGGATCAAAAACGACAGCTTGGCAAGCGGCATGGTCTGTGCCTGTAAAATCGTATACCCAATCCAATCCGCCCTCATTTAGGGCAGCACGGTAGTAGTCACAATGGTCACAGTAGTGTTCATAAGGTTCGATCCCCAACTCGTCCTTCAATTTCAGCAACCGGCCCTTGGAGGGGCAGTGGTGCATATCGCACTTGTACCAGCCCTGCTTCTCATTCAGCATGAGGGTTACATCGGAAGCTTCCTCTTTCAAAGTGCCCATCCAGTAGTGCAGCGCGCCCCGCAGGCCTTCTTCCTTTACGAAGTTAACCAGAGGGATACCCTTGCCGTCGGGGGTAAACAGGTACGCCCAGAAGGCCTGCACAGCGCTATAGCCATAGCGATGATCGATGTACTTAAACAGTTCGCTGTAGGAGGGAATAAATTCTGTACAGGAAATCATATGAAGCCTCCGTTTTTATTTTTTGAAGGAATAAGAAGTTTTACCGGTCTGCTCGTCATATTCACCCATGGTAAATGCATAGCCGCATTCTTTTGCGATGGTCTCCATCACCACAGAGGTGGTCCACGGGAACCACTTGGAAATCATTTTTCCGTTTTCCCGCAGAAAGCGTACAGCGGGACACCAATTTACGGTAACAGACAGAGTATCATCGGTCAGAACCGTTTCCACCGCCTCCGGCGCGTGTTCCTTTTTGTAGGTATCGAGAATGATCTCCTGCAGCACAGCGAGACCTTCTGTCTTGATTCTTTCCATCCGCTTGCGATAGATGGTCTTTGTGGTATTGGTCAGATAATCGATCAGCGCATCCTCACCGTAGGTGCTACCCAAATAGTCAATGCCGATACTGACACCGGAGTGGAACGCCGGATGGAAATATTCCAGTTCTTTGGATTCATATTTCTTGATGACCGTGTCTTTGTCCAGGTGCATCACACCCTTAAATACTTTGGGGTCGTAAATGACATTGCAGCAAGCGGCATGGTCAGTTCCGGTGAAATCGTATGTCCAATCCAGCCCGGCCTCGTTGAGTGCGGCCCGGTAATAATCGCAATGATCGCAGTAATGGGCATAAGGCTCGAAACCCAATTCATCTTTCATTTCCAGCAACCGGCCCTTGGATGGACAGTGGTGCATGTCCATCTTGTACCAACCCTGTTTTTCGTTCAGCGTGAGGGTTATATCGGCAGCTTCCTCCATCAGCGCACGTGACCAATATTCAAAGGCGCCCCGCAGGCCGTCCTTCTTCAGAAAATTGATCAGAGGAATGCCCTTGCCATCGGGTTTAAACCGGTGGGACCAATAGGCTTGCACCGCACTGTAGCCGTAGTGCTCATCGATATACTTAAACAGTTCGCTATAGAAAGGAATGTACTCAGTGCAGGAAATCATAGTTACTCCTCCCTGTTTCTTTTAGATTTCGCCCATGGCCTTCAATGCGGCAGTGACCTTTTCCTTATACTCGTCAGTGATATCCTTTTCGTAGTCACGGGCAAAGCTGCCTTCGCAGCCCAACAGATTCATGGCATGGGTGTATGCCTTCATCAGGCACTTGGTCTCCACAAACAGGTCACGCAGGCCTGTGATCTCATTCAGTTCCTTGGCCGCGGCCAGCTGATCACCTGCAGCCAGCGCATCGTACATTCTTCTGGCAGTCTTGGGTGTGCAGGAGAACATGCCGTCCAGATTCTTGTCGATACCGTACTTGTAGGCGATATCAAAGGTATCCAGATTGCTGTACATCATGGTAAAGTCCGCAGGACGGTCCTCCGCCAGCAGGAGCTTCCGCTGGGTGACCAGAATGCCGGATTTGATGCCCTTAATCAGAGGGTTCTTCCACAGCTTCATAACCGTTGCAGGAGCCGTTGCGGTCTTTGTAATGGTAGGCAGGTCATACATGTAGGTGGCTCTGCCGGAACGGTTTGCGATTTCGTTATAAAACTCATAAATGTCACCCTGGGTAACAGCGCTGTAGTAAGGCACGGTGGTAACGATACCGTCGATGCCGTCAATGCCCTTCAGCGCCTCTACACGCTCCATAACCCGGTGGATGGACAGGTCGGTAACACCAACCAGCACAGGCACACGGCCCTTGGCTGCCTTGACGCTCTCGGCGGCCACCTTCGCGTACTCGGATTGCTTAATATAGGACATCTGGCCCATGGAACCCATGACAAGCAAGCCAGATACACCAGCTTCGATTTGTTGCTCAATTTGCTGGGCCATGCCAGCAGAAACAAAATTGCCGTTCTCGTCCAGAGGAGTGCCCAATGCGGTATAAAATCCTTTTTCCATAATAATTACCCTTTCTGTGTTGTGTTTTTAATTTATCAAAAAGCAGAAGCAATTGATTCTGCAAGGTATTACTCAACAGATGCATAGATCAGTTTTGAGATTTGAGGAATGTAGTCGCCATAAGCAGAGGGTGTGACCTGATGGGCATAGACCCAAAACAGTTCATTCTTTGGGTCAATGGACAGCCATGTACCCATGGTTCCTGCCCATCCCCACTCCCCTGCCGGCAGGTGATTCTGCGGCTTATGCATCACATGCACACCATAGCCGTAGGAATAGCCGTCGGCATGGAGGCATTGATCCCCCGCCTGTGGGAAGAACGCAAGCTGCGCATCGGTCAATTGGGGCTGAGACATCATTTGCAGTGCTTTCTCAGAGAGCAGCACTTCTCCTGTGTCCGTTTTGCCCCCGTTTGCCAGCATCTTTGCGAACTTAAAATAATCATCCAATGTGCAGATCAAGCCGCTGCCACCGGAGGTATAGCTGGTATTATCCAAAGTGTAGGCATTGATATGCAGATTTCCGGTACGGGATTCCCGCTCCAGAGTATCTTTTTTATATGAAATCGCAAGCTTCTGCTTTTGGGCCTGCGGCAGCATGTAGGTAGCGGTTTCCATACCCAGCGGTGAGAAAATATTCTCCTGGCAGTAACGGTCCAGCCGCTTTCCGCTGCAAACCTCCACCAAAGCACCCAGAACATCAAAGCCCAGTCCGTATTTGTACCGCTCGGACGGCTCAAAGAGCAAGGGAACCTGCGCCAAATGATCTACATACTCCAGAGTATCCCAGGGCCGGTCCGTTTTTCTACTTTCTATCATCCCTTCAGACAACGCCTGTAATCCTTGACCGACCAGGCCAGTCCCGTCGTACGGAATGCCGGATGTCATAGTCAACAGATTATGGATGGTGATGGGGTTCTTTGGGGGGCGAAGTTCTTCCCTTCCGTCCGCAAGCACATGACAGACCTGCACATTTTCAAATGCGGGAATATATTTACTGATGGGATCATCCAGCCGGAAGCGGCCTTTTTCCCACAGCTGCAGCACCGCCACAGCGGTTACCGGCTTTGTCAGCGAATGCATCTGAAACAGGGTTTGATCGCAAATCGGTTCTTTCGCTTCCAGATCCGCCCATCCGCTGCTGCAACGGGCCACCTGCTTACCAAACCGGCCCACTGCAATACCCGCACTGGCACATTTCCCGTCCGCCACCATCCGGTCCAGCAACGCTTGCATTTTATTGGAAAAGTCTTGGCAAAAGCCATTTGCTTGTTCCATAAAAATCCTTCTTTCTTAAGCAATATAGGCAGCAACCGCCTTGTCGATCATCTTTGCCACATTGTCAGCAATTGCCAGATCCTCGGGGAACAGATTTGCCAGAGGGGCACGAACACCGCCCAGATCCAAGCCTTCCCGCTTCAGAATGATTTGCTTGATCATAGCATAGAGATTGCACTTTCCGGAGCACATGCCGTAGATGATCTCGTTGATGTCGTATTGCAAGCTCCGTGCCTTCTCCAGATCCCCCTGTGCCAGCAGTTCGTTCAGTTTCAGGAACAGTTCCGGCATGACACCGTATGTGCCGCCGATGCCGCCTTCGGCACCCATGACCCGGCCGCCCAAAAACTGCTCATCGGGGCCGTTGAAGACGATGAAGCTGCGGTCCTTGCTGCCTTCTGCCTTGAACATCTGGATGTCCTGGCTGGGCATGGAGGAATTCTTGACACCGATGATCCTGGGGTTTTTCAGCATCTGCTTCAGCAGGGGCATTGTCAGCGCAACACCGGCCAGCTGGGGAATGTTATAAATAATAAAATCGGTATTGGGCGCAGCCGCGCTGATGTCATTCCAATACTGGGCAATGGCATGTTCCGGCAGCTTGAAATAGATGGGCGGAATGGCAGCAATGGCATCGACACCAAGAGATTCGGCATGAGCAGCCAGTTCCTGGCTGTCACGGGTGTTGTTACAGGCCACATGGGCGATCACAGTCAGCTTGCCCTCGGCAGCAGCCATGACATTTTCCAGAACAACTTTCCGTTCGGAAACACCCTGATAAATGCACTCACCGGAGGAACCACCTACATAGACACCCTTTACACCCTTCTTGATCAGGTGACGGGTCAGTGCCTGAACCGCCTCAGGGGAAATATTACCCTCATGGTCATAGCACGCATAAAACGCAGGGATAACACCACAGTACTTTTCAATCATGCTGTCATACCTCTCATTCAATATTGTTTTCCAGCAGCTTCATGCATTTTGCCAGCATCCGCATCACATGGAAGGGTCCCTTGTAGGTGTGGCCCTTGCAGGGCGGCTCCGTGGGCTTACCGTCCCGACGCAGGTAGCCAAACCACTCACCAAACTCCGGATCCGAGAAATGGGAGAAGGC
Organism: Faecousia sp.; assembly: GCA_045646265.1. GTDB lineage: Bacteria > Bacillota > Clostridia > Oscillospirales > Oscillospiraceae > Faecousia. The sequence continues at coordinate 23,376 of JAZRKL010000083.1, read as the reverse complement.
ATAGTCGCAAACCTGCTCAAAGATCTGCCGGTATTTCTCATCACCGGTAACCCGGTACAGCATCAGCGAGCCAATGACCGTTTCATTGTGGGGCCACCACAGCTTCATATCATGCTCGTACGCTTCCACAGGCTTACCCAGAATGTCCTTGAAATAGGTAATGCCGCCGTATTCCTTGTCCCAGCCCAGGGTGAAGGCATCGTCAAACATCTTTGCCGCAAAGGCCGTCAGCTCTTGATCCCTACGGTTCTGGGCTTCTTCCAGCAGGAACCATGCGCATTCAATATCGTGGCCCGGATTGATGACCCGGCAGGGCGCGCTATTAAGGATCACTTCATTGGTGGCAGCATCCACACACTCAAAGGTTGCGTGATATTCCGGCTTGTAGAAGCAGCGGATATCGGCGATCAAGCCTGTGATGATATCGTTATACTCGTTATAGTTTTCCGGGTCTGCCTGCCGCATGATGGATGCCACATTCAGCAAAATCATCGGCTCTGCCAGAGATTTGATGTTTCGCGTCTCGGCATAGCTCTTGGGCGTGATCTTATAGGGATCCGTATCGTGATTCCGGTAAATGCCGTATACAAAGCGGAAGTATTTTTTTGCTGTTTCCAGACAAGCCGTATCACCGGTAGCCATAGCATATTCCGCATTGGCCATAATGTAGAAGGCTTCACTGAACCAGTAACGGCGCTTACGCAGAGGACGGCCATCTCGGGTAACGGTGAAGAACATCCGACCGTCGGTATCGATGCAATGGTTGGTCGCAAAATCGATACAGCTTTTGGCAAAGGTCAAATATTCCGCTTTCTTTTCAATGTGGTTGTAGATGTAAGAGAACATCCAGCCGGCCCGGCCCTGCATCCAAACGCTCTTATCGTCGGAGTACACGACACCTTCCCGGTCAAGGCAGTTTTGCACACCACCGTACTGGGTATCCTGTGCATGCTCCAACCAGAAAGGCACACAGGAATTCAGCAGTTCCGCACGAAACTTCTCGTAGTATTCTTTCACTGTACTACCTCTCAATCAGACCACTTGGCTCTTTCCAAAGCCTCTTAAGGTACGCATGATGGTGATTTCCAGCGTTCTCAGGAAATACAGAGCATCGAAGTCGTCCTTAAAACGCATCTCGTTGCGCAGAGCCAGATCCGCAATGTGGCTTCTGTCGCCCAAGCCCTTGCCGCCGGCAACATCCAGATAATATTGGAGCAATGTCTTGTAAAGCTCCCCAAAGAATTCCAGCTTTTGCCATGCATATTGCTTGGCAGTGTTCTTTGCCAGTTCTTCTTCCACAACGGCCTTGAAGGCATCGATGATGTCCATTGCGGTGGTCAGCTTTTGTTGGCATTTTTCTGTAATCAGATTTTCCTCACCACGGATGGCCTCGGGGCAGCCGTAGTAGGAAAGCTCCTTGAAATATTCCCGCACTTCTTCGTATCGGGGGCCAAACTCAGTTTTGAGTGTTCCATCCACCATGGCATCAAAATCACTTTCCCGGTTCCACAGGGTCTGAGACATGACCTGCATGCTCATGCAGGAGGGGAAGAAGGCTCGCTGGAGCTGGCAGTTCATGAGGCCGTTCAGCTTCAGCTCCTTCAGATTCCGCACATCCTGGTACAGGACCTGTGCGTGGCGGAACTGGCCGAAGTCCTTGAAATGATCCCACATGAAGTGATAATCGAAGTCCAGGCTGTCACCGTCAAACTGCTCCTGCCACTGGCGAAGATAAGCCACATTGTCTTCAATGGACTCAGGATACTCCAGCTTGTTCAGAACATAAGGCAGCATTTTGCCGCCTTCCGCTGCGTCAAAGGGTTTGGAATAGGTGCGGAATATGGGGGCAAACATCAGTGTAAACCGGTTTTTATTTTTGATCGTCTCCCGCAGTGGTATCCATGTGGTATCGGAATATGCAGCGAAGACTACTTTGGTATCCAGATTGGCTTCGGTAAGCTTTTCATCCAGCTCATTGAGCATTTGGACATAGAAATCAGATGTCCGGATGTCCCGGCAGTTTTCGCACTCGCAGTTGTTATTGGAACCGTCGGAAAGCCAGAAATGGAGGAAATTCACCTGCGGATGGGTCTTGCAGTAATCCACGATCAGATCGGTAATGGCATCCCTGGCTCTTTGCTGGGAGTAGCAAAGATTGGTATTCATAGCCGCTCCGCCAAACAGTTCCCGCTTGCCGTCCAGCATTGCCAGCATATCTTCGCAGCCTTCCGCAGGTTCACCCCCCTCGCTCCAAGAGGTAGCGGAGATACCAACCGCCCGGGCTGTCCATCCGTGGCCAACCGCATGATACATCAAGCCTCTTTTGGCGATCTCATCTTCTGCCATGTCCACGATGGCAGCCATCTCCTCATCGGACAGGTCCACTTTGTCACGATAAGGGGTATCGCCTTTGTAGAAGCGGTCCATAAATACCCGGGGCAGATGGAACTGGGTCAGATAACAGTTCATAGCCGCCTTGGGGAGCCAATCGATGGTCTCATTCAAGCACATCTGGTAAACAGTACCTTCGATACAAATACCGCGGTGGCGGTAGGAAGGCTTTTCACACACATAGGCATCCAGATCGTCCAGCTTTTCGGGGTAGTATTCTCCGGTCTTTCCGGGACGGAGGAACGCAAAACCTTTTTCTTTTAAAAAACGGTACACGCCGATCAGCACGGAACGGGCATTGGGGCCTGTAATGAAGCCCTTACCATCCTTGACATGGATATAGATAGCATCGTCCAATCTGGAATCCTCTACCTGCGGAATCCCTGCCACCAGATCTACGCCCAGATAGATCACATTGGTTTCTTCCGAATTGTATGCTTTGGTAGGGATAATGGAATAGTCATTGTCAGAGACATAGCTTAAGTATTTCTGCAGTTCTTCTGAGGCAAACCGGAGGATCCGCATCGCTTTTTGATCTTCTGTGATAACAGGTCTGATCTTACACATGGCTTGTTTCCTTTCTCTTTAACTGCATTACTCCGCGCCACCATTTTCATATTTCACACTGTCCGCGGAAACTGCACAACCGCTTTCTTCCACCATTTTTATCAGCTCACGGTGAATCTGCATACCCAAGGTTCTCAGGAAGTATACTGCGTCAAATTCTTCCTTGAACCGTATCTCATTTTTCAGCGCCAAGTCCGAGATCTTGCTCACATCGCCCATGCCGTTTCCTTTGGCAATTTCCAGATAGTATTCCAGCAGGAGTCTGTAAAGCTCACCAAAAAATGCCAGCTTTTCCCATGCAGCTTTCCAAGCCGTATTCTTTGCGGTTTCCTCTGCCGTAATCATTTGGAATGCGTCGACGATGTCCATAGCCTTCAGCAGTTTCTTCTGGCATTTCTCTGTAATAAGGTTTTCTTCGCCGCGGATGGCTTCCGGACAGCCATATTCCGAAAGTTGCTTGAAGTATGCCAGCACCTCAGTGTACCGGGGGCCAAACTCGGCTTCCAGAACAGCATTGACCATAGCATCAAAATCGCTGTCACGGTTCCACAGAGTCTGGGACATGACCTGCATGCTCATACAGGATGGAAAGAATGCTCTTTGGAGCTGGCAGCTGATCAGACCGTTCAACTTCAATCCGGCAAGATTCCGAACATCGTGGTACAGCACCTGCGCATGCCGGTACTGGCCAAAGTCTTTGAAGTGATCCCACATAAAGTGGTAATCAAAGTCAAAACCGTCACCGTCAAATACCTCGTGCCATTCATTCAAGTAGGCAATGTTGTCTTCAACGGTTACAGGGAATGTATGATCGTTTAAGACATAAGGCAACACTTTGCCTTCATCGGTTGCGTGAATGGATTCCGAATAGGAGCGGTGGATGGGAGCAAACATCAGCGTAAACCGGCTGCTGTTTTTAAATTTCTCCGAAAGGGGTCTCCACAGTAGCGCGGTATATACAAGGAAAACGATTTTCGTATCCATCTGCTCCTTGGAAAGCTTTTCATCCAGCTCGTTGAGCATTTTCACATAGTGATCCGCCACTCTCCCCTTTCTGCAGTTCTCGCATTCACAGTTGTTATTTCTGCCGTCGGACAGCCAGAAATGCAGATATTTGATGTTGGGATGCTCCTTGCAATATTTCACGATATAGTCAGTAATGCTATTACGTGCTTTCTGCTGGGAGTAGCACAGGTTTGTGTTCATAGGGATACCGTTATACAATCCCCGCTTGCCGTTAACCAGCGCCATAATATCCCGATATTCTTCCGCAGGCTCCTCATAGGTATCCCAGGATGTGGCATTGATGCCGAAGGACAGGGATGTCCAGCCATGACCCACCGCATGGTACAGCAGGCCTCTTTTCTGAATCTCATCTTCCGCCATGGATAAGATGGCACGAAGCTCTTCATCGGTCAGAACGATTTTTTCCCTGCAAGGTGTTTCCGCCTGATACCAGCGGTCAAAAAACACTCTAGGCAGTTCAAACTGAACGAAGTAGCTGTTCATAGCCGCCTTGGGAAGCCAATCAATGATGTCATTCAAACATTTTTGATACACGGTTCCCTCAATGCAGATGCCTCTGTGCCGGTAGGATGCTTTTTCGCATACGGAAACTGCTTTTCCATCCAGCGCATCCGGATAGATTTCTCCGCCCTTCCCGGGACGCAGGAACACAAAGCCCTTTTCTTTCAGGTAACGGTACACACCGATCAGCACAGAACGGGCATTGGTTCCGGTGATGAATCCCGCATTGTTTTGGACATGGATGCAAATGGCATCGTCAAATTCCGGATCCTCTACCTTGGGCAGGTCTTCTGTCAAAGCTACACCCAGACAGATCACATTCGTTTCCTTGGGATCATATTCTTTTGTGGGAATGATGGAAAAATCATCGTCAGAAATATAGCTGAGATATTTCTGCAATTCCTCCGCCGCAAACCGGATGGTCTGCATAGCCTTTGGGTCTTCCGTAAGGATGGGTCTGATCTTACACATGTTCTTTACACCTTTCAATCCAGATATGCAGGGAAACAGTTGAACGTGGTTTCATCCTCAATCATCCAATAGGGAACAAATTTCGCGTTTTCATTAACGGTTAGAACACCGTCTTCTCTCTTTTCCGGCTTCAGTGCGGAAACACGGATATCCAGACGGGGAATACTGCCCTCCGGCACATCGGTCAGTGCCATCAGATAGGGGCCATAGAACAGGGCATAGCGCTTTTGTCCGTCTTCCGGCTGTTCGATGCCTGTATAGCATACAGTTCTGATTTCCGGTGTAAAGGTCACGGTGATGCGGTCTCCCGCTGTCCAAACTCTTTGCAATGTCGCATATGTACCGCAAATGCCGGACATAATTGCCACATCATTGATAAAGATTTTTGCATCCTTTGCCCACTGGGGAATGCGAAGCTTGACGCCATAGGATTCTTCCGGTGCCTTTGTAACGGTCAGATCGATCCGGTTTGTTCCGGTAATATCCGCATCCATGGTCACAGACATGTTTTCTCCCTCAACGGAAGAAGAGATATACTGATTCACCAAAAGGCTATCCGCACTTTGCATATAGACATATTTGGGTAGATCCGAGAACAGGAAGGTGGACATCAGCTCACAGCAGGAGCCGATCCGCTCACCGGGATCTTTTCTGCCCTGAAGCTTGTTGTGGTAACGGGTTCGTCCTTCCGCAGACAGAATAGAAGGAACTACATTGAGCATTGCTTCTTCGATTTCCTGTGCATACGCTGTGTTCTCCGGGAACATCTGCTGCAGCTGTTCATTGATCCAGATCCAGAATACACTGCCGCAGGTTTCGCCGTTGTGACCGATATCCAGCTGATAGGAACCGGGCATGTAGGGGCCGTCCCGCTCACACATGGTGGTAATGCCACCCACATGCTTGTAGTGGTTTTTATAGATTTCCCAACCGCCCAGCAGTGCGTCCAGATAGTGCTGATCGCCGGTCAGGCGGTATTCATAGGCCAAGGCCAATAATTCCAGCAGGCCATAGCAGTGGGGCCGGTCGCCGGGATAGTTACTGAAGGATACAGGATTTTTCCGCAGCAGCTCCGCTTCCCAGTAATGCTGGTCCAGATACTTCTGATTGAACAGCATATCCTCCGGTTTGCCAATATCAGAATCCGCCACAGCCAGAGTTCCCATAAACGCATTGGTTGCGTTGTGACCCAGCAGCAGGTTCTTTCCCCATGGGCTGTTTTCCAGCCAATCGGTCATGCGCCGTGCCAGGCAGTAGGCGGTTTCGTTCCCGATTTTGCCTGCTGCCAGCATGCCCATGGTCCAGAACACCCGGTCATAATTCTTGCGCTCGCTGTTGAGGATGGTTTCCATGGAATTTTCCACATTGGGGATGTGATTGTGGGCATAGGAATCTGCCTCCGTGTAGTAATTGAAATACCCGTCGCTGCGCATATTGGCTTTGGAACGGTCTACGATTTCATCTACGATCTGCCGCAGCTGGGCATCCTCTTTCCAGCGCAGCGCCTTTGCCGCGCCTCCCAAAATACGGCCATCGTTGGCGGCAGGGAGCCAATCACTCCAACCGCGCCGTTTACCCGGCTCCGGCTGGGGGTCTTCCACATAATCCGGCTCCTTAAAGCACCGCTTGATACGCTTGATATTTCTATCAAACAGCTCTCCAAATGCGCCTTTGAGTAACACGCCTTCGGTGGGCATAGCTGCCCCATAGTCCACTTTTTGCCATTGGGCAGGGTCAGACACTTTCCTGCCCTTTTGTATATTCTCGTATTCATCAGCCATCTGCTTGCGCAGATAGGCATCCACCGAGATCAGTTCCTCCACTTCGATTTCCCGGATCACACAGCCGGTCATTGCGGTTAAAAACAAAGTGTGAATACCTGCTTCGGTTTCGATTGCGTTATTTTCAATTTTATCTCCGCCATCCAAAGAGCAAACAAACTTACCCTCTGCCGAAATGCGGATCTCATTTCCCTGGAACATGATCAGCAGCTTTGCAAAATTCGCGCCGCATACCAATCGGCCATCCTGTTCCGTCCAAGTTCCGATACGAATTATATCTACATGATTTGCATTAAATTGTTTCATTTTGTGATCCCTCACTTGCCGTGAAAGGAACACGGTCCATAAACCGCTGAACCGCGCTCCTTTTCAGTTTACAGGTATACCGGCATACCGGTTTCCGCCGATTCATAAATGGCGGAAATGATCTTCATCAGCTCTGCGCCGTGCCAAGCAGGGCAGATGCAGGGAGTAGAATTGATGCAGCAATCCACAAAGTGATTGATCTCTGCTTCAAACACATCGGTGTTATCGGTCAGAACAGGCTTGTTGTCCATCAGGTAGCCATTCTGAGCAGTAACCAAGCGCAGACCGGCGCCGTCATTTCTTGCGCCTGCCTTTTCACCGGTGATATCCACCCAGTTACCGGCCAGCACACTGTGCATAACATAGGCTGCCTTTACATACAGGCAAGCTCCGTTTTCAAAATGCACATAGCCGCTTGCCATGGTCTCTACGGTGCGCTCGTACTTTCTGGTATCGGCAGACCGGTAGCCTGCACCCATACCCTTAATGGTGTCCGGCAGGTTCTGATTTGCATGTGAAGTGAAGCCGGAAACCATCTTGGCTTTCGGATATCCCATCAGATACAGAGCCTGGTCCAGCTCATGGATGGCGCCGTCGATCAGCATACCGCCGCCGGACTTTTCTTTATTGACAAACCAGCCGCCGATCTTGTTGCAACGGCTGACTCTGCCCGCCTCGGCATAGTAGATATGACCCATGTTGCCAGCTTCAATATAATCCTTCAAAAAGCGAACTTCTTTGGTAAATCTGCACACCATGGCCCACATCAGCAGCTTGCCGGTCTGCTCAGCCAGTGCAGCACACTCAGCCGCTTCCTTTCCGCTGATGCAAGGGGGTTTTTCGCACAGGACATGCTTTCCTGCCAGTAGGGCCTCTTTCACGATGGTACCATGGGTGAAACCGGGGGTTACGATGCTCACCGCGTCGATGGATGCATCGTTAAGGAGTTCATGATAGTCACAGCAGTACCGGGGAATCTGATATTGCTCTGCCTGTGCCTTGGCAGTAGCCTCGTTCAGATCCGCGATAGCCACCACTTCCGCGTCGCTGCACTGCTGATATGCTCTGAGATGACTTTTGGAAATGGCGCCGGCGCCAATAATCGCAACTCTTAACATATGTTTTCTCCTTTAAATGACTATTTGCTCACCGGGTTTTACGCAGTGGATCACACTGTCCTTATATTCAAACCCCGCATAGTGCTCTTCAAACCAAATTGTATATGCCGTTGGGTTATAGACCCTGTGATCGTCTATGCTGAATATCAACTGTTGATATGCTTTTGTATATTCGCAGATATCCATATTGGTTGCATACCAAATGTCATCCTTGCTGCCTATGTACTCAGCAAACTCTTCGATCACGTGCCAATTATTCCTTGCGTCAAATTCGTAGGTATGCCCCCACACATAGAACAGCCACGGATCACCGCCTACATACCCTTCCGCAAACTTTTTCGCCAGATTCATAAGCTCGGGATCTGCGTGGTGGCATGTTGGATTCCAACGGTACCAGTCTGCAGGCATGTCAAAATTTTGCGTTGACTCAATCGTTCTGGAATACTGGATTCCTGCCATCTTCAAACATTCGATCACCTGATCGTTGTACGTTCCATACGGATAAGCCATTCCTCGAATAATCGTTCCAAACTGCTGCTCCAGATTTTCACGATCCGTCATCACATCGTGCATGCATCGGCTGACAGGAAGGTGCTCAAGGTGTGGATGAACAAAACCATGTACTGCAACTTCCATCCCTGTGTCTGCAAAGGCTTCCGTTACCTGAGATTTGGTCATTTTCCGATACACTCTGTCCGGCGGAAATACCGTTCCCTCAGGGGGATACATACCACTATTGAGGTTGAACGTTCCTTTCAGGCCGTGTTCTTTCATGATCTGTACAAGCCGAATATCCTGCTCTGTACCATCGTCATAGCTGAAGGTCAGTGCTTTTCTCCGTCCACCCGGAAACCGCATGAAAATATCCATTTTCTTTCCTCCTGTTTTGTTGGTGGTGTTTTACGGTTTTACGATCATATCCGCGTAATCAATAACCAGCTTACCTTCACCCCGGTAGATCAACTCAGCAACCTGCGCGCAAGGCGCGTAGGTAGAGGCATCTACCAGATATTTGTGAACCGGATTGGGCGTTCCCTTGGGGAATCCCACATCCTCACAGCCGATGTATTCTGCCTTCCGATCATTGACATACACTTCCAGAGAACTTACATCATCCGCAGTACCCAACCGCAGGTACAGCTTATTTGTTTCAGAAAGCGCACCGGTATTGATCTTCAAATAGGTGGGCAGGCTGTCTTCCTTGGTCAAGGTTGCCGGAAGAGCGGATCTGATCACATCACCAAGCGCACAGGTATCCGTATAGCTCAAAATGCACTTACGACGGCGCTTGCTGATTTTTTCCATACTGCCCGCATTGGAGAGAAATGTGTAAAAGCCCTTAGCGTTTGTACATTTACCCACAATGTACAACTGATTATCCTCCACCCTGTTTTCCGGTGTGATCATGTCATCGTGATGGTCAAACGCATTGTACAAATAGAATTTGTCAGCACCCTGGGTAAAGGCATAGCCGGCCATGCCCATCAGGCTTTCCACACTATGGAAGGTATCCAGTGTTCCGTACTTGGCAGCGCAATTGGGGGATGCCTTGATCATGGCTTCCATACTGGCTGCCACTTCTACTCCGTAAGGCTCCAGCATTTTCTTCCAGAAACCGATGGGCATGTTGCTGTCGCTGCTCAAAAAGTTCGGCGCAGCAACATACAGGTCGATGAGTCCCAGTTTTGCATATTTCAGAATATCGAAACCCAGTTCATAGCAGGTACGGGGATTCTGGTGGCAGCGGATTGACAGTTTGATCTTGTGTCCCCACTGCTTTTCTGCACCGGTGATGATGGCTTTTACATTCTTGACAAAGCCCAGCATCACTTCCCTGCCCTCTTCCTCATGGCCGGGAGGGAAGCAGTTGAACTCTCTCTGGAAATCCAGCTCAAGGCCGTACAAATCGTACCGCTCCAGCATTTCCTCAATATAATCCAGCACCTCCTGCCGGACCTCCGGGATTAGAAAATCACGGCCTCTGTCCTGCCAGAATTCGGTCTTTCTGCCGTGGATACGGGAATACTCCTCCATGTGGGCATAGAAGAAATCAGAGTAAATATAGAGTGGCTGCGGCCACAGATGATGACCGTGCCGGTCGTTCATCCGCAGGGAAAACCAAGGATTGATGTTGATGCTCCGGCAGGCATCGATCCAGATCTGGTACAGGTCAAGGCCCAGCACATTCCAGATATGATAGGCAGTTTTGCACGCATTATTGGTGTAATCCACCGGCTGGCCGTTTTCCTCTGTACGCAGATACTTCTCCGAATAGCAGGTCCTGGTCCGGGAGGGGATAGTAGAAGCTTCGTGGCTGATATTAAACACATAATCCGTGACATCCGTACCTTCGTACTGCAAAATGTGCTGTCTTAAGTAGTCCTCGTTGATGACATCCAGATGATTCTTCCGGGAAACATAAAAGGTATTATCATCCTGGTTGATCATGATTCCGCTCATGTTTGCACACTCCTTGTCAGTTTGTAAAAGAATTTATGGTTCGACGATCATATCCGCATAGTCAATGACCAGCTTGCCCTCACCACGGTAGATCAGCTCGGAAACCTGTGCGCAGGGGCTGTAGGCTTCGTTGGAGACCAGATATTTGTGGACCGGATTGGGCGTTCCCTTGGGGAAACCCACATCCTCACTGCCAACATACTGGGCAGCCTTGTCGTTGACATAGACTTCCAGCTTGCTGACATCGTCAGCAGTAGCCAGCCGCAGGTACACCTTTTCAGCAGGAAGCAAGCTGCCGGTATTGATCTTCAAATAGGTAGGCAGGTCGTCTTCCTTAGTCAAGGTCACCGGCAGAACCGCCTTCACTACATCACCGTCGGCACAGGTATCCGCGTAACTCAGAATGCACTTACGGCGGCGCTTGTGCAGCTTTTCCATGCTGCCGGCATTGGACAGCAGGGTATAGGCACCACTGGCATTTGTACATCTGCCAACAATGTAGAGCTGATTATCTTCCACCTTGTTTTCCGGTTTGATCATATCGTCGTGGTGGTCAAACACATTGTACACATAGAACTTATCCGCACCTTGGGAAAGCACATAGGAAGCAATGCCCATTGCGCTTTCCACGCTCTGGAAGGTATCCAGTGTTCCGTACTGGGCATCGCTGTTCGGAGAAGAGCGCACCATCGCCTCCATGCTGCCGGCAACCGCTACGCCGTAGGGCTCCAGCAGATCCTTCCAGAAGCCGATGGGCATATTGCTGTCACTGCTCAAAAAGTGCGGTGCCGCAATGTATAGATCCAGCAGACCCTGCTTTGCGAATTCCAGAATGTCAAAGCCCAGCTCATAGCAGGTGATGGGATCCGGATGGCAGCGGACGGAAATCTTGATCTCATGTCCCCACTTTTCCTTTGCAGTGTTGGTGAGCTTCTTTACATCCTGCATGAACCCTACCAGCACCTTCCGGCCCACTTCTTCATGACCGTGGGGGAAGCAGTTGAACTCTCTCTGGAAATCCAGTTCGATGCCGTACAGGTCGTACCGTTGAAGCATTTCCTCTATAAAATCCAGCGTTTCCTGCCGGACCTCGGGAATCAGATAGTCACGTGCCCTGTCTTGCCAGAATTCGGTCTTTCTGCCATGGACATGGGCATATTCTTCCACATGGTCATAGAAGAAGTCACTTAAAACCCACTGGGGCTTCGGGAGCAAATGGTGTGCGTGCCGGTCGTTCATACGGAAGGAGAACCAGGGATTGATGTTAATGCTTCTGCAGGCATCGATCCAAATTTGATACAGATCCAGACCCAGCACATTCCAGATATGGTACGCCGTTTTGCAGGGGGTGTTTGAATAATCTACCGGCTGACCCAGCTCTTCTTTACGCAGATACTTATCCATATAGGTGGTCTTGACCCGGCTGGGGACCGCCGAGACACCGCCGGCTACGTCGAACACATAGTCAGTAATATCCGTACCCGCATACTGCAGGATATGCTGCTTCAGATATTCCTCGTTAATGGCATCCAGATGCAGCTTTCTGGAACAATAGAAGGTATTATTGTCCTGGTTGATCATAATTCCGCTCATGTTTGCACACTCCTTATCCGTTTATAGCTAATTTATGGTTCAACAATCATATCCGCATAGTCAATAACCAGCTTACCTTCGCCCCGGCAGATCAGTTCCGCAACCTGGGCACAGGGGCTGTAAACATCGTTTGAGACCAGATATTTATATACCTTGTTTTGTGTGGCCTTGGGGAATCCTACATCTTCGCAGCCAACAAACTCAGCAGCCTTGTCGTTGACATACACTTCCAGCTTGCTGGCATCACCGGCAATCGCCAACCGCAGATACACCTTATCCGTAGGAAGAAGGCTTCCGGTGTTAATTTTCAGATATGTGGGTAAGCCGTCTTCTTTTGTCAGCGTTGCAGGGAGAGAAGCTTTCAGCACATCGCCGATTGCGCAGGTATCCGCATAGCTCAAGACGCACTTACGGCGGCGCTTATGAAGCTTTTCCATACTGCCGGCATTGGACAGCAGTGTGTATGCGCCCTTTGCGTTGGTATTATGGCCATCGGTCATATAGATCTGGTTGGATTCCTTCCGGTTTTCCGGGGTCATCATCTGGTCATAACTGTCAAACACGTTAAATACGTAGAACTTGTCCGCACCCTGAGAAAGCACATAAGAAGCAATGCCCATAAGGCTTTCTACACTGTGGAAGGTTTCTTCCGAGCAAACCCGGACAGGCGCACTCTCATAGGGGCGCACCATGCTTTCCATGCTGCCGGCTACCTCTACACCGTAAGGCTGCAGCAGCTTTTTCCAGTAGCCGATTGGCATGTTGCTGTCGCTGGTCGAAAAGTGCGGTGCTGCGATGTACAGATCCATCAATCCCAGCTTTGCATATTCCAGAATATCAAATCCCATTTCATAACAGGCAACGGGGTCCGGATTGCAGCGAACAGAGATTTTGATGTCATGGCCCCACTGCTGCTGCGCTTTGGCAACCGCAGCCTTGACATCTTTCATAAAGCCAATCATCACTTCCCGTCCCTCTTCCTCACGGCCGTGGGGGAAGCAGTTGAGCTCTCTCTGAAAATCCAGTTCAATGCCGTACAGATCGTACCGTTCCAGCATTTCAGCCATATAGTCCAGCATTTCCTGCCGGACTTCTTTGATCAGATAGTCACGGCCCCTATCCTTCCAGAATTCCGTCTTTCTGCCGTGGACATGGGCATACTCCTCCACATGGGCATAAAAGAAGTCTGAGAAGAGCCATTGTGCCTTAGGAAGCAGATGATGGCAGTGCCGGTCATTCATGCGGAAAGAGAACCATGGGTTGATGTTAATGCTTCGGCATGCATCGATCCAGATTTGATACATGTCTAAACCCAGTACATTCCAAATGTGGTGGGCGGTCTTGCACGGGGTGTTTGTGTAATCCACCGCCTGTCCGTATTCCTCTTTCCGAAGATACTTTTCCGCATAGGAGGTCTTGACGCGCGAAGGTATCGAAGATGCCATGGAATTTATATTAAAAACATAGTCGGTAATATCGGTGCCTTCATACTGCAAAATAAAGTTTTTCAAATATTCTTCGTTGATGACATCCAGGTGATCCATTCTGGAATATAAGAATGTATCTCCATCCAAATTAAAAATGATTCCGCTCATAATTGTTTGCTCCTTCTTAAGACAATTTTTACTTCAGTGCTTCCACTAGCCAGGGAACTGCCTGTTCGAATTTGAAGAAATGCTTTTCGGGAACCACATTGCAGCGCTCCATCATTTCCTGTGCTGTGCAGCCTCTGGGCAATGGCTCATATTCATGTTTTCTGTTTGCGGGGTCTTGATATTCTCTATAGTAGTCATACCGGAAGTTTTCGGATACGCCGCACTCGGCATAGGATTTTGCGATCATTTCCAGATACTCCGTCTTACCGCCTTCGGTGATGAACAGCTTCCGGGGGGCAAAGGCTGCCAGAAGATCCGGGTAGGTGTACCACTTATAAACACCGGAGTACATGTGCCACCAGATGCAGGGCAGCTTTTCCGGCGGGCACATGGCAGAGATCTCCGCCTGCCAATCGCACACATAGTCGTTATAGACAAAGGCCTTGATGTCTTCATCCAATGTCACCGCCAGCATGGCGGAATCCACACCCAGAGAATGGCCGCTGATGGCGATTCTTTCCACATCTACAAAAGGCCGGGTCTTCAGCCACTTCATCATGGCCAGACGCAGTTCCACAGTGACACCCATCATGCTTCTGCCCTGACCAATCAGCAGTTTTTCCAGATCTCCGGGTTCAAAAGCGCCCTTGTGTTCACCCACGCCGATATCTTCACAGGCAATAGCCGTCATGCCTGCCTGTGTAAAGTGGACCGCCTGCATGTTGGCATAGTAATATCTGTGGGCAATGCCCCCAACCGGCTGGGGAGGATCATATTCCAAATCACAGAAATCCTCACCGCACAGAGCTTCCTTTGTCCAGCGACCGCCGGGCAGGCACAGCACACCGGGGGTCTTATTCTCAGCAGATGCCTTGTCGGGAACCAGCATCAAGAAGGTCGCCCACAGGTTCGGCTCCGGGCTGATCTCGTACTTTTCGACCCGGTAACCAAAGCGCTGTTTTGATTTCAGCAGATTGACTACGGGCATATCATACATGGTCTCCGGAAAGGCCATCAGCTCGGTAACCTTTTCTTTCAGTGCCCGCTGCCACTGCTTGCGCTCATCAGCGGTCATGCCTTCTCTGTATCGCAGAGGCAGCACGTCTTTTCCGTAATAGTGATCGTCATAGAACGCTTTCGCAAAATGATCCGATGCGTACTTATTCATAATTCGCAGCTCCTTTTTATGCACAGAGGGTGCCATTGGGATTGTATCCGTTATTTACAGATGATGGTTCTGATCTTTTCCATGCAACCTCCGCACCGTTACATGGATATAAAAGGTTCATCACGAATACCTCACTCTTATCACGATCGTCTTGTCCAATTTGTGACTATTCATCAAGCATGAAACTGCCAAAACAGCA
Source organism: Faecousia sp. (assembly GCA_045646265.1). Taxonomy (GTDB): domain Bacteria; phylum Bacillota; class Clostridia; order Oscillospirales; family Oscillospiraceae; genus Faecousia. The sequence continues at coordinate 8,200 of JAZRKL010000083.1, read as the reverse complement.
AGTGTTAAACCATAGCATAAAAAAACTTTTACAAAGCAGCACGGAAAAGTTGCGCCACCGCAAGGAGCTTGAATGTGTTGTCTATAGCCAATTTTCAATGGACATACTTCCACACCTATTGTACATATTATACTACATCTATCAAACGTTTTTTTCAATGAACAAACAGGACACGTTGCAAAATATAATGTCTTTTTTTTATATGATTTCTTGCCGTTTTTGGGTTGTAATTTATGAAAAAATATATTACACTAATAACGAAATATCTCATCGACCGCGGGGGCAGCCATGAAAGAGAAGATTTATAAAACAAAAATCGGAAATATCAAACTGAATGCAATCATTTATGATGAGGCGTTTCAAATCAGAAAGGCCGGCGGCAGCGGAATTATGTCGCAAATCAAGAATATTCATCAGCACTCCAATTACGAAGTATTTGTCATCATGGATGGAAGCCTTTATGTTGCTGACGAAAGAGAAGGCCATAATTACGAAAACTGCATTTTGATCATTCCGCCTTACTACAATCACTACACAGTGTCCAATGTCAAGAACGGGTACGGTTTATATATTTCCATAAAGCAGGGCAGCAAAGAAAACACAAATTATTTTACTTTTGTAGAAAACATCCTGTCTAAGAAAATAACCGCCTTTGACCTTGACGAAGACACATTTTTCTATGCAAAGCATCTTTGCGGCAATATAGAAAAGGGTGAAGCCGGTGAAAACATCATTCATCTGCTTTCTCTTCTGTTTTCCAATCTGTTTGAACAACTGAATACACCTACGGTCTCCCCCAAAAAGAGCAGCTCGCAAAACAAATTCCATCACTACATCCGTCACATCGATGTGTACCTTTCCAGGAATGTAGGCAAAAAATTCTCCCTTCAGGACTTGGCAGACGAGTTGTATTTGTGTCCCAAGCAGGTTTCCCGTATCATAAAAAAGGAATACAACTGTTCATTTACCGACCTTGTCAACGAAAAGCGTCTGACCTTTGCCTGCATGCTTCTAAAACAGACAAACCTCAGCATCAAGCAGATCGCCGCAACAGTTGGCTACGAGTACGAAAACTATTTCTTTAAGCTGTTCAAAGCCAGCTACGGGGTCAATCCCACCCAGTACCGAAAAGAAAACGCAGTGTCCAAATCTGTTGACTAACGCAACATCCCCCGGCACCCTACTTAAAGGGTACCGGGGGATGTTTTATGTCGATGCGTAACAAAAAAGGGATCGGAAATGTGCCATTTGCTCATCATCCGGAATACTGTATGCAGGTACGTCCATTCCAAGGGCAGCATACTTGTTCTCACCCATCGCATGATAGGGAAGCAGCTCCACTGATTTAATACGAAGACCTGCCACATAATCAGCCATCCTCCGCATTTCACCATCGTCGGCATTAAAGCCAGGGATCACGGGAATTCGGATGATGATATCCACATTGGTTTCCTTAGAAAGTTTTTCAAGGTTTTCGAGGATCAAACGATTGGATACCCCTGTCCCCTTCCTATGCAGTGATTCTGTAACGCACTTCATATCGTACAAAAACATATCCGCAAAGGGGATCACCCGTTGGAAATGCTCCCAAGGTACGCAGCCGGCAGTATCTACAGCCGTGTGGATCCCCGCCTGTCGGCATTTCTGCATAACCGCTTCCAGAAAATCGATCTGCAGCATACACTCTCCGCCGGAGAAGGTCACACCGCCACCGGAAGTATCGTAAAACAGCTTATCGGCTTCTATCTGCCGGAAAACTTCCTCCACGGTGTAATCTTTTCCGCATATTTCCCGGGCATGGACAGGGCAATACAGGGTGCATTTTCCGCATAGTGTGCATTCCCCATCCCCACGGTCGCATACCTTTGCGCACATGCCGCAGGAAACGCACTTGTTTTGATAGAACAACCGCTCTGTTTGTTTTTTCTGGCTTTCCGGGTTATGGCACCAACCACATTTTAAATTGCACCCTTTAAAAAACACGGTCGTGCGGATACCCGGGCCGTCAATAACGGAAAATTTCTGTATATCAAAAATGTTGCCTGTCATGTCAGTTTTCATAGAAATTTCTGGTAAGGATCTCATTCTGCCACTCCCTGGAAAGGCTGGTGAATTTGGCTGAGAATCCGGTTACCCGTACGATCAGCTCCGGATATTTCTCCGGATGGATCTGGGCATCCAGCAGTTCTTCCTTGCTGACACAGTTCAGCTGCAGCGACATAATGGCAGAATCCGCCGCTGCCCGCAAAAAGGCCTCGCAGATCGCGGGATTCATCTTTGCCGACGGAAGCATCATGTTAGCAACGGTGTTGCCGCCAAAGATGGAAGAATCTAACTGGGCAAAGCTATTGACCGCATTGGTAATGGAGGGTATTTTGGTAAGTCTTGATGGAGTAAGACCTTGTGTAAGATAATCTCCATTCTTTCTTCCATCCGGTGTTGCCATGGTTGCTTCACCCCACCACCTGACCTCGGTATAGCCCAGGTGGCCAAGGACGATCTTGCCGCCGTAGGCACCGGTCTCGTGAGAGAGCATTTCGCTGATATCCTCATTGAGCCGGCGGCAAAGCTGTGCAGACTCTTTACTGCCATCACCCCAGCCGTGGCAGCGGGTGGCGTCGATGCGCATTTCCTCGCAGCCTTCCCAGTTATTCCGCACAGCACTGAGCAGCTGCTCCAAGGTGTACTTTTTCTGTTCAAAGCAAAGCTCCTTGATAACCAGCAGTGAGTTCATCAGATTACCGAAGGCAAAACCTTCATTACGGTCGTCCCGGTATTTGGCTCCGCCCTGGGTAAAATCCAAACGTTTTCCGATGCAATCTTCCAGCGTAGAAGAGAAAATCGGAAGTGGATCCACCTGATCCCAAATATTAGCGCCCAAGCGGAGGATCCGTGCCCGCTCTTTCAGCAGGGTACGGATGTTTTCTTTCGTGATGCTATATACTTCTTCAAAGTCCGCCGCACCGTCGATGGGATGAAAATACATGCCCACCTTCACCATCTTCTCAAAGTTCCTGTGAACGGAATACTCTAAGGGTTTGAGCAGGTTCACGTAGGAACCGTCGTCGAATTTCTCATTGCTATTGCCGTTCATGCCCCAACAGCCGAAAACCAAATAATCTCTTGCTTCCTCGATGGTGCGTCCCATTCTCATCACAGCAGGTATTGTGGCGTCATCGTTCTGATACAGGATCACACTGCTGCCCCGGAGCAGGGATTTGTTTGCTTCGTCAAACAGCTCCTTGGGAGAGTTCTTCGAAAAACGCAGCTTTACCTTGGGGTAGATCACCGTTTCTTCGTTGGTTGCCCGGAGGAACATCAGCGTCAGCTCATTGCACAGGGGTGTTCCGTCGGGATGGCAGCCGCCGAGGACATAGGTATTCTCCAGCTCATGTTCGGAATAGCCCGAGAACTCGATATTTCTGTCAAAGTGGGCATCAAAGGTAACCAAGAATGCCTTTATCAGACCGTAGGCCTCTTCGTCGGACAAAAGGCCTGCGTCCTTATCCTTTTTGTAGAAGGGATACAGATCCATATCGACACGGCCAAAGCTGCTGTTGCCGATGCCTTCCAGCGCGCCCACAGCTTTTCGCATCAGCGCAAGGGTATTGAGAGCCTCATAAAAGCTTCTGGGTGCTTCCCATGGTGCATGGTAAGCAGAATCCACGATGCGCAGGAGTCGTGCCCTTTCTTCGCTGTCCCGTGCATTCTCCACCATACGGGCAGCCTCGACAGAAAATTTTTCAGCGATCTTCTTGATTGCCAGCATGCCCTCACATACGGACAGCAGAAAATCTTTTTCGCTTTCTGTAGCGCCTTCCATCTGTGCCATGGCTCTGTCATAGATCCCCTTCAGGCCACCGGCAAGGATGGGACGGAAGTTAAAGCAAAAATGCTGGGTCGTATCGTTATAAGGGCCGCAGACCAGATACATCTTTTCTGCTCTCTGCCGTCCAGTCAACTCCCATAGTTCTGGATTTTGATCCACGAATAAGTGGGCATTTTTCCAGTAGGTCCAACCGCCAACATTCTTATGACCTCTGAAATCCCGGGCGCCGTCACACTGGGCAGCAAGGGTGCCGGTCTCATAGTAAAAGGGATTTGTTCTGAAGATCACCGGTTCCATTCTTTCCGCAATGACGCGGTACTGGAACCGCTTCATGGCAAAAGGCGTCATGGAAGGGTCGTACCCGGCATCCAGTTCAGGCAGCACCTTTTCGTAAAATTCATAGGAACGTTTGTCGGCATGGTTGAAATAATATTCGTTTAGTTCCTTACGAAGTTCTCTGCAATCCATATTGCAACCTCCTGTATGTTGATATACAAACAATAGCACGGCGGCATTCCGATTGAAATGCGGTATCCAGAAATTTTTGTGTAATCCGGAAATTTTCTTGCCATCAAGTTTTGGATGATGTATAATAGCTTCAAAAGAACGGAGGGATGGAGCATGACATTTGAAAACATGCGTTTGGATCGTATTACATCCATTGTCTATTTTAAGCCCGGTGCCATTCTTTCCTGGCATGCCAAAAATCGGGCAGATCATATCATTGGCATCAATCTCAGTGGTTTTGATCATCATGATCTTGGTTACAAACACATGGACTTAGAGCCGGATTACATCTACTTCTTTAACCAAAAGGACGACTTTTTTGCTGAAGTTCAAGAAGCAGGATATTGCTACTCCATCCATTTTACCACCACAGAACCCATCACCACCGACAGTTTCTGCAAGAAGGTAAGCAACACCGCCGAGATCATTCAAATGATCCAGCAGGTGGAGCGGGCAAGGCTCAACGGTCCGGGCAATGAGCTTGCGCTGTGTTCTGAATTTTACCGGGTCTGCAGTAAATTCAAGGAGCTGATGGACACCCCTTATTCCAAAAGAGACTCCCGCATTGCCCAGGCCAAGGCATCTATTGATTTGCATTTTAAGGAAATCAATTGCGTGGATTCCGCTTTGGGGCTTACAGGTATATCCCGAAGGCGGTTTGGGGATCTGTTTAAGCAGCAGTTCGGTCGTTCTCCGGGAGAATATGTGCTTCACAAAAAGATCCGCTATTCTCAGGAGCTTCTAAGGCTCAGCAATCTGTCCGTTTCCGAGGTAGCAGAGCTTTCCGGCTTCTGCGATGTCTATTATTTCAGCCGGATGTTCAAAAAAATAACCGGGATCAACCCCGGAGAATTCAGAAAGCAGAAAACCAACATCCCACCGGATGTAACAGCACTGATGTCCGAAAAATAAAAAATCGGAGATCCAAACCGTTTTCACGGTCTGCGGTCTCCGATTATTTTCAGAAAATGATCAGTATACCAGCCAGGATTCCCACAATGGCGGAAAAGGCCGGCAGCTTGCTGTGGTACATCAAAATGGATTGGGGCAGGATCTCGCCGAAAACCACATACAGCATGGCGCCGCTGGCAAAACCCAGGCTGACCGTCAAACCTATGGGGCCGATCTCACCCAAGGCATAGCCCAGCAAAGCACCCAGGATCGTTGGGATGCCGGTGCAGGCAGTGATCAATACCGCCTTCCATTTTTTCATACCGCCGCTGATCAGCGGTACTGAAACCGCCATACCTTCAGGGATGTTGTGCAGACCGATCAGAATTGCCAGAGTCAAGGCCGCCGTTCCCATGACCCCATCGTTACTGGCGTAGGACGCGCCAATGGTCATACCCTCCGGCACATTGTGCAGTGCAATGGCGCAGGCCATCACGATACCGGCAATGAACAGGCCGAACTTGCTGTCCTTTTTGGCATAGTGCTGATTCAGGTGGTCACTGTGGATCAGCTCGTCAAGATCGTCAGCGGTCTGGGGATGGTGTTCATCAATATGAGGCACCTCCGGATTGGTCTTCCGGTCGATCAAATAGTTCAGCGCATAAGTAACCGCCACGCCGAACGCAATAGAACCTACAACGATCCAGATACCCACATTTGTCTCAATAGCTTCCGTTACCAGATCGAAGCAGACCACGCTCAGCATCACACCACCGGCAAAGCTCAACAGAAGGCTCACTGCCCGGTTGGAATTTTTCTGCAGCATGGCGCCAACCAGACCACCCAAGCCGGTACCAACCACACCTGCCAAAGCGGTGGTCAGGATCAGTGTTGCAATGATTCCCATAGTTACTCTCCCCTAACTCCAAACTTTCTATTATCATATCACATCCGGGAAAAATTGCAACAGAATACGACAGATTTCTACTGCTCCTGACCGGATAAAATGTTATTTTCTTCCAAGATAGGGTCAAAGAAACCGTGCAGTGCCTTCATATATCCGCTCTTGTCCACCAGAAAAGCAAGTCCGTGACCGGCACCCGGTACAGTCCAGAGGTTTTTCTTCGCGGCGCAGGCATCAAAGTTGCGTCGGCTCATATCGCAGGGAACAAAGTTATCACCTTCTCCATGGATAAACATGACCGGAACCTTGCAGCGCTTCATGGCTTCTATAGGAGAGTCGGCATCGGGATCAAAGTGCGCAAAGAGCTTAGCGCCCAGCTTTACAAAGGGATAGGCCAGCTTCGGCGGCAGCTTCATGTACCCGATCACCACTTTGATAATATCCTGCGCGGAGGTATAGCCGCAATCTGCCAGCACACCCACCACCTGTTTCGGCAGTTCCCTTCCCGCAGCCAGCATAACGGTGGATGCGCCCATGGAAATACCGGTAATGAGGATCTTCACATCCGGACCGAAACGTTCTATCAGATGGGCAATCCACCGGTGGCAATCGTTACTTTCATGGATGCCAAAGGTGATAATATTGCCTTCACTGCTGCCGCAGGCCCGCTGATCCACGATCAGCGTATTCCGCTTCAGTTCAAAGCAGCGCTGGACACCGCCGCACAGGTCCCGCTCCGCATCCCCACGGTAACCGTGGAACATCAGCTCAACGGGGCCGCCGGGAACGCACTCGTAATACTTGCCCCGGAGAGTCAGCCCATCGAAAGATTGGATTTCCATATCCTCATGGGGCATCGCCCGGGTTTCCTTCATCCATGCAACCATTTGCTCCCGGTAAGGCTCGTAAATTTCCCCTTCCGGAATGGGGTATTCCTCTTCAGACGGCTTACGGTCGGCATAAAATGCCATCCGGAAGCATATGTAAGCGGTCACCAAGACAGCAAGCACAAGAACCGCCAGAATACTCAATAATACGACCATAGTATCATCTCCTGTTCTGTGCCTATTTTACCACCATGATGCTATTGTTGCAAGATGCGACAGAAAAAAGGGGCTTTAAAATAACCCGCAAATATATTCACAATAAACGGCGGGAGCAAGCCCCCGCCCTACAAACATCTCACCGGAGATACCGTAGGGCGGGGGTTTACTCCCGCCGTAAGTCTGATTTATGAATGAAAACGGAATAAATATTCGTTATTTTACAGCTCCTTTTGGATCAGTTATCGTTTTGTATCGGCAGCTTGCTGCGGCGGCGGCGACGGCGGGAAGAGCTTGTCCTCTCCTGCGGATCTGCCTTTTCCGCACGGCGGGCATAGGCTTCCGCAGCCTCAGAGGTGGCTTCGTAGGTCAGGCGGCTGACCCGGACTGTTCCATCCGGCTGTTCGGACAGACGGACGCGGATGAGGAATTTTCCGTGTTCCGGACAGGTGGCCAAATCCATATACCGATGACCGGGCTGCGCAAACCAACGGGAGCCCAGCATCTGGCGGCCGCAGGTGGGACACTTGTTTTCTTCACCGGTCATGGCGCTCAATGCGGCATGCTTATCCGCATAATCATGGAACACCTTACGGCTGATGCAACCGGGCAGCTCAGCACCGTGGAAGCCATTTTCGTGGTTTTTCAGCGCCTGCTGATATTCCTGTGTACCCCGTTTTAAATCCAGTCTGGCGCAGATCAGCGCCGTATGGTAAGCGTCGCCCAATGCGTCATGGGCGGGCCGTGTGGCTTCGATCTCAAAAATCTCCATAGCGGTCTTCAGCGCCTTCTGGGCATTGGAGCCGTCGGTCTGGGCATTGAACATCATCTGGGCATTGAACCAGCGCTCGCACCAGTCCGTTTCCAGGCCGTGGAGCTGCAGATTTTCCCGCAGGATGCCGATGTCATCAAATCCCCAGGTCAGGAACACAATATCCTCACCGCACCAGCTACGGAATGTTTCAATGGCTTCGGGGAAGGGAACGCCCTCATCCCGGAGCTGAGATTCCTTGATGCCGGTGAGCT
>JAZRKL010000082.1:0-4475 GCA_045646265.1 Faecousia sp. | reverse complement strand
TACAACCAGAAAGCTATGCTCAATTCCAAGAAAGCCTTCAAGCCCATCGAGATTAGCGAGGATGGCCTAGAGCTGATTGAGTTCCTGAGCCTGGACTGCACCGCCGTCGAGGGTGAATGGCACTCCGACAGTGAGATTAAGATCGACAAGCTGGGCTATGTCATCCGCAGCGGCCAGAAAACCAAAACATTCTGGGACGGCACCATCCAGAGTGAGAAGCAGCCGAAGCGGCTGAAAATCCGAAATATCTGCGGTGATGAAACGGTTTGGGAGGTGTAATTGCCGATGTATGTTCATTCTGCAAAATTGGTAAATTACAAATCCATCGGTGATTATGCTGAATCAGAAGTGATCATCGAGCCCAGAGTTACTGCGATTATCGGTAAGAATGAAAGCGGTAAGAGCAATATTCTGGACGGATTATCTCAGATTAATTTTAGAAAGAGAAAAGCCAGTGCATTTGCCAATGCAACTGCAAATAGATCATGTGGTGATGGTAAGCAAATTAAATATGTGCTGCTACTCAAGCCTAGCGCAGAGGATGTCACCCTAGGTATAACAGAAGAGAGTACCATCGAAATAACCCATAGTACAATGACTGTTTCGGGCGGATTACTTTCTTATTATGAAAGCACCATCGCAGAAGCAGTTACGGCCGTTGCCAAGATGCTTGATCTTATGGGCGGTGGAAATCCTTTAAAATTAAGCTCGCATGATTTGCCTCACTATCAGCTACATAAAGCTGAGTTGGCATCTAAGGATACCCTGGACTTGCTCCACAAATTTGTCTCTCTCCAATACATGGTGGATCACCGGTCTTCAATACCTGCGGCATCCCAGAAAGCCTTTAAGGATACAACTGATAACGCAGCAAATCACCTTTACCACATACTTGGCTTGCTACCTCAATTCTATTTTAGAGATTCTGGTAAGAACCTAAGGACTGTTTATAAACTGGAAGATGTTCAAAAAGAATTAGCCGATGGGGCTAAGGGACAGAGCAGCCTTCTGTATGATTTCGTTAATTTGATTGAGATTCAGCAGGAGGATTTTATCCTTGCTGTTCAAAACGGAAATGAGGGGCGCCAAACAAGTATTCGAAGCAGAATTAAGCGGCAAATCGACAGAAAAATCAATGATGATTTCCGTGCTTTTTATACCACGGAAGACGTGACTCTCTCTGTTGATTTCAACGCCAATTCAGTTACTTTTTCTGTCCAGACTGGTGAAGGTGAAACTTTGCAATTAGGAGAGCGCAGTAATGGTTTAAGATGGTATCTTGAGACTTTTATTGATGCTAAAGCAAATAACCTGCCGCAACGCAATGTGGTTTATTTGTTTGACGAACCCGGATGTTTTCTTCATGTCAATGCACAAAAAGAATTGGTTAGTCTCTTTGGTCATCTTGCAGATCAGGGCAATCAGGTTGTGTATACCACACATTCGCCCTATATGCTTGATACAGAAAAAGATGGCATACATCGGATTCGTGCGGTTGTAAAAGATCCTCAAGGATTCACACATATATATAAAACTGCGTATGATAATAAAATATCGCCCGATAGTGTCCACGATACCTTGGCACCAATAGTTAATGCGTTGGGCATGAATATGAACGATACATTTGGCCCTGCAAAAAACAAAATTAATATTGTTACAGAGGGTATCAGTGATTACATCTATATGTGTATGATGGGAAAACTCCTAGATATTGACGCTGAGAAGTATGCCATTATTCCATCTCAGGGAGCATCTAAGTGTGTTGATATTTGTGCCATTTTACATGGTTGGGGTTGCAAGTACATTGCTGTGTTTGACTACGATAAAGCGGGTGTTGAATCTGGTGCTGAGATAATGCGGAACCAATTGATTTACGATTTGAACAAAGATTATTGCTTTATGAACGAAGTCACTCAAGAAGATATTGATGCCAAAACATATAGGACTTCCGCATTCATGGTAGAGGATCTCATTACGAGAGAGGAAATCAATCGATTCTGTGAAGAAATGAGTATTTCACCAGGGTTAAAAAAGGCACTTATTGCAAAGAAAATGAGCAATGCAATTGACGCAGGAGAATTTACTCTAAATGATACAGCAATCGCGAATTTCCGTGCGCTGTTCGAACGTATCTTATCCTATATCTAAAAGAACTCCCGACAGCCAGTTACTGGATGTCGGGAGTTTGATTTGTAGGTTAACGGATAAGCGCGGTTCCAAAGGAATTAATAACTTCCTCTCCATCTCTACCGGAGATTGGCTTGCCCATGGCAGCGGCGATTGCATCCAGAAGCATGATTGATCTGCTGACGATAAAAGCATTAAAATCATCGTTTCTGGCTGTAGCCACATCAATCCAATGGGTTTCCAGATACCTATCCAACACACTGGAATCTACCTGCCCCTTGGTCGCAATCTTACCTAAGTAGATGCTGGGCGCAACACCGCCAATCTCTCGATTGGTACTGTATGTGATGGGGGTTTTATTGACCACAGAATTCCATTTGGACCTGGGATATCCGTTCTTTTCACAATGATCCTTGGGGAAAATGTGGTGGATATCAATGTTTTCGGCTTTATACAGTGTAAAGTCCATTTCACGTCCACTGATAAAGTCTTTGCAGTGATTCTTTAGAATCAGTGCCACAATGCCCTTATATGCGGCACTCTGACGGGACTGTAGAGTAAGCAGGCGAGTGGGATTAAAATAGGCTTCCTGTACTGTTTTGGGAACGGGACCGTTATTGATGATCCAGTCCATGACGCCGACCACATCGTTTACATACCGGGTTTCGTTAGCACTGCCATACAGTTCACCAAAGACACCGCACCAATACCACTGTTTAATCTTATTTTTGATATTTGTTACCTTGATCTTGTTTCCATCTGCGAGGAGCGTGCAAAGAACTGCGAGGGGAATCAGCTGGGTAGTGTAGGGCAGATCGCGACTGACGAAAATTCGCTCTTCCTGGAGGATTTTCTCAGCTTCCACAAAACCCTCGGCTAAGCTATCCGCATATTGCTGGTAGTCAGTCAGGGTTAGATTCAGAACATCCTTTTTCTTACAGCTGACAGTTCCACCGCGCTTATAGGAAGCTAACAGTGTGCAGGCAGTCAGAAAATCGGTGGCAGTTGTAACGGAGAGCAGGTCGCCGGAGAAATATTTAGCTTTGCGCTGATCCCAATCTTTTCTCAGTTCGAAGTCATCCATGGCGAAAACCGCGGTAATCAACTCGAATACAGTCAACGACACACCGCCGGTATTGACATTCTCAAAAACCTGACAAACTGCTTCCTTGGGAGTTTCCTTGCCCAGCAGGATAACCGGCATCTTATACTGAATGGTAGGCATTGTGATAAGATTCTGGAAATTCATAAATTCCTGGACAACAGCTGCATCTAGTTCATAATACTGGAAATAGTTCTGCTGCCACATTGCGGTCTTCATGAAATCCAGAACAATATTTAGAGGAAACAGCTTATGCTCGTACTCTTTCTGGGGTGTAGACAAATCTAACTCAATATCACGGCCAAAATTGGATGTTACTACCTTGCTTGCAGGAACAGAAATGATAGCATCAATTCGGTCAACAGTGGGATCGATTGATTTCTGGATGTCAATGTAATAGTAGCGGTCTATTTCTTTGCCCTTGTCAGTTCGTGTTTTTACAGGCTTATCGCTATAAAGGGCAGAGTAAATGGATGTCAACCGCTGCTGTCCATCCAGAATGAGTTCATTAGGGATAACATTTTGGGAAGGGGAACCCTCGATTACACGGTATTTGAAACGGACATTCTCATTTCCGTACTCCAGAAACATGGCAGCACCAACAGGGAAATTGCAGGTAATACTTGCAATTAGTGCGCGGATCCTGTTGTCATCCCATACCCAGCCACGCTGGAAATCCGGGAGCTGTGTAGCGGCGGCATGGATCGTTCTCATCAGGTCAGTTATCTGTCTGTCATTGGTTTGCATGCTAATCACCCCTGAATATCTCAGATATACCATATTTTACACAAATTAGACATAAAAGTAAAGAAAAAACGATTGCCATCTACAGCTCACATGAACTGTAGATGGCAATTCCGTAAAATTTACATAGAGCCGATAATGAAATCCCACAAATATGTCTCAAATATCAGTCATCCCACATATGTCTTTTCCAGTACTCATCCGTGGCCTTATCATAGGCAAAGCGGACGCTGGCAATATTCTCTCCGTTCAGGATTGAGAAATAAGCCTTCTGAGTAATCTCGCTGAGCTCACGGTTGTGATTAAAGAGGGAGGAAGCAATCACAACGGCGAATACAGCATCCGGGTATTTAGCTTCAATTTCTGCTTTCTGGGCAGGGGAGGCCTGCAGCAGCTCGTTCATGCCCGGGATCGTACTGAAGACCCGATACTCCTGAGCCTTAATATCCTGATAGGTTCGTGTATTGCCCATAATCTATCTCTCCTTATCGTGACGCACACT
>JAZRKL010000081.1:0-25905 GCA_045646265.1 Faecousia sp. | reverse complement strand
GAAAATGCAAACGAGCCTCGTCGCCCGCTCTGAAAGTGTCACCAGAGGAATTACTAGGACCGATGTGGTCATCGACCCCTAGGTGAATCCAATGGCAGGGAATTGGTATTTTCATTCCTATAGGAATGAAAATACAAACGAGCCTCGTCGCCGACGCAAAATGTTACGGCGGTAAGTAATCGTTTATGCGGGCAGTTGCCTAAAACGCATGTCATTCTGAGCGGAGCCGTAGGCGGAGTCGAAGAATCCGCTCTTTAGGATGCGGATCCTTCGACTCCCTCCGATTTGTAGCGGTATGATTGCCACCGGCAATCATTACATTAGAAGATTCGCTGCGCTCTGCAACACGCTCAGGATGACACGGAAACTTGGTGGGTGGTGCGCTAAACGATCATTTATCGGATGATGATTGACAATTTCTATATTAGCATTTATACTAATATAAAATGCCGATTTTTATACAATTTCACGGAGGAACCGATTATATGGTTAGAGTATGGAAGGTGCGCATTCCCAATCTTTCCGGAAACAAGACTCGGCGGGTATACCTGTATTTGCCCGAATCCTACAAAAAAGAGACGGATCGCAGATATCCTGTTATGTATATGTTTGACGGGCATAATGTTTTCTTTGATAAAGACGCAACCTATGGAAAGTCCTGGGGTATGAACAAGTTTATGCGCCGCACCAGAAAACAGATGATCATTGTGGCCGTGGAATGTAACCACGAGGGCAACAGTCGCCTACAGGAATATTCCCCGGTGGACTTTGAAAACGACTATCTGGGCAAGATCAAGGGCAAGGGCAATGCCTATATGCAATGGCTGGTCAATACCTTGAAGCCCTATATCGACAGCCATTACCGCACCCTGCCGGGCCGCGCAAATACGCTGATTGGCGGATCCTCCATGGGCGGTTTGATGTCACTGTATGCGGCATGTGTGTACAACGATGTGTTTCAGCGTGCAGCCTGCCTGTCTCCCAGCATTTGGGTGGATTACGACAAAGTAATGGCCTTAATTGAAAAGGCAAATGTTCTGCCCGATACCTGCATCTACATGGATTACGGCAGCAAGGAAATGTCCAACCATGTTGCGAACATGGATGCCCTGTCCGCTGCGGCCAATGTGCTGCTGAAAAAGCAGGTGAATCTGACCCTCAGGATCGTACCCGGCGGCGAGCATTGCGAAGCATCCTGGGAGCGGCAGATTCCCATTTTTATGGACTGCCTGGGCGTATAAGAGGAGAAATATAAGCATGAACATCGAATACCATGAACATTACAGCGGCTGGCTGAACCGTACCATGCAGTTTAAGGTCTACGGTCACGGCGGTAAGCCTGTACTGTTTATCCCTTGCCAGAGCGGCAGCTTTGTGGATTTTGAAAATTTCCATATGCTGGATCACTGGGCACCCTTTATTGAAGATGGGAAATGCACTGTGTTTTCCATTGATACCATCGACGATGAAGCCTGGGCCGCAAAGGGTGCTGACAACCGCTGGCGCATTGAAAACCATGAGCGCTGGTATCACTATGTGGTGGACGAAATGGTGCCTACCATCCACCACTTCACCGGCCGTTACGATATCCTGCCCTTTGGCTGCTCCATGGGTGCCATGCATGCGGTGAACCTGTTCTGCCGCCGTCCGGACTTGTTTGACGGTGTCTTTGCTATTTCCGGCCTGTATGACTCTCTGGAATTCTTCGGAGATTACATGGATGATCTGGTATATAATAACTGCCCGGTCAATTATATCGGAAATATGCCCGGCGATCACTACTATATTGATTTGTATAATCAAAAGCATATGCTGATCGTAGTGGGGCAGGGTGCCTGGGAAGAACCCCTGCTGGAAAGCACCCGCCGGCTGGATACGGTCTTTGCCCAAAAGGGAATCCACGCGCGGATGGAATACTGGGGCTACGATGTAGATCACGATTGGCCTTGGTGGTTTAAAATGGTGGAGTATTACGCGCCCCATTTTTTGTATTGAGAAAGGAATCCCTATGAAGAATTTTGTATTTTTGTCCCCCAATTTCCCGGAAACCTACTGGATGTTCTGCCGGGAACTGAATAATAACGGTATGCGGGTGCTGGGCATCGGTGATTGCCCCTACGACCAGCTGAACCAGGGACTTCGTGACAGCCTTCATGAATATTTCAAGGTGTCCGATCTGGCAAACTATGAAGAGGTATTCCGTGCGGTTGCCTTCTTTACATACAAGTACGGCAAGATCGATTGGCTGGAATCCAACAACGAATTCTGGCTGGAGCGGGACGCAAAGCTTCGTACTGAGTTCCATATCACTTCCGGCTTTATGGTCGAGGATATGGAGAAGGTCAAGCGCAAGTCCGCTATGAAGGAATTCTATGCCAAGGCAGGCATCCCCACTGCCCGTTATCACCTGGTGAACGGCTATGAGGAAGCGGCTGCTTTTGCCAATATGGTTGGCTATCCTGTGGTGGTCAAGCCCGATAACGGTGTGGGCGCCAGCAGTACCTACCGGCTGCGCAGCGATGAAGAACTGCAGTATTTTATGAGTACTAAGGATCCTTCCGTACAGTTTTTGATGGAAGAGATGGTCAAGGGCTATGTGACCACCTACGATGCCATCATTGGCGCCAACGGCCAGCCGCTGTTCGAATCCGGCAATGTGACCGTGGATTCTTTGATGGATGTGGTCAACGACAACAAGGAATCTCTGTACTATCTGCACAAGGAGATTCCCGAGGATGTACGCAGCGCTGGCCTTCGCACAGTGGCTGCCTTCGGTGTTAAGAGCCGCTTTGTCCATTTGGAGTTCTTCCGTCTGACGGAGGATCAGGAAGGCTTGGGCAAGGCAGGCGATATCATCGGCCTGGAAGTCAATATGCGCCCCGCCGGCGGCTATACCCCCGATATGTATAACTATGCCTACGAGACCGACGTGTACAAGATCTGGGCCGATATGATCTGCTTCGATTACAGCACCAAGCCTCTGGGCAACCGCCATTACTGCGTGTTCATGGGTCGCCGTGACGGTGTACAGTATGCCATGGACCACGATGCCATTATGGCAAAGTACGGCGACCGGATGAAGATGCAGGGCCGCATTCCCGATGCCCTTTCCGGTGCCATGGGCAATATCATGTATGTGGTGAATCTGGATACGGAAGACCAGCGGGACGAATTCTATCGGGATCTGCTGGCAAAATAAAATAAGAACAGCGCCGTCTGCATGGACGGCGCTGTTTTGCGTTAAAAAGCGGGGAGTTCCTTGTCACAGAGGATCTTTGTCAGATCCTGGGCCTGGCAAAGGGTAAATGCGTACTTTTGGCTGACCTTAGAAGAGTCGCACAGAAGATAGCTGTTTTCCGCATGGGCAAGCATTGCTTGGCGAATGGCGATCTCCGTTTCGGATACGTCCGTCAACAGACCGTCCTGAGAAAGTCCCTTGCAGGAAAAAAACACGCTGGTGGCATTGATGGAAGCGATAAACCGCTCCGCGTAAGAGCCCAAAAAGCAATCCAGCTTTTTATAATATTCGCCGCCGGTCAGGTAGACGGTAATATCGGTTTCTTTCAACTCCTGGCAGATGCGCAGATTGTTGGTGATGATCTTTAAGTGCTTCCGGTTTTTGATGTGCTTGCAGATCCTGCGCACCGTAGAGGAAGAATCAAAGAAAACCGTATCCCCGTCGTGGATCAGTTTGGCCGCTTCCTGGGCGATAATCTCTTTTGCGGCGGAATTGGCACTTTCCCGCAGCTCTACCGGAACGACTTCGTTCTTGTGTTCCGGCAAGACTACACCGCCATAGATCTTGACCACCAGGCCTGCTGCTTCCAGAGCGGCGATATCCCTGCGGATGGAGGCTTCACTGGTATAAAGGTGCTTGGCAAGGGTATGGATGGTGGCGGTATGGTGGGATTTCAGAAAATTGATTACCGCTTGTTGGCGCTCATATTGCAGCATAAGGATCTCCTTTTGCAAAAGTTTGAAAAAGTGGCAAAGATTTCTCCAAATATTGACTTTGTCAGCCAATGGAATTACAATGATTCTATCAACTTTTGCAAAGATTTGCAAGATATTTCAAAAGATTCGGGAGGCTGTGCAATGACAGATATTAAGGAATTGGTCAAAGGCATCCATAACTGTAAATGCGGTAAAGACCATAGCTGCCCTACTGAGGCGGTAGAGATCGGCAGCGGTATTCTGCCTAAGATCGTAGAACTGTGTGTAGATTATGATAAGATCCTGCTGGTAGCGGATCAGAACACGTATCGGGTTTGTGGCGCTGATGTGGAAAAACTGCTGTCTGCCAAGCTGGAAGGCAAGGCGGTGTATCAGACCGGTGATAAGCCTCTGATTCCCAACGAGGAAGCACTGGAGACTCTGGCTGCCGCTGTAACGGAGAATACTCAACTGATAGTTGGTGTTGGCTCCGGTGTGATCAATGACCTTTGCAAACAGGTGAGTTTCGCAAAAGGCCTGCCTTACTATATTGTTGCCACAGCGCCTTCCATGGACGGTTACACCAGTGTGGGATCCGCACTGATCCTGAAGGGTATGAAGGTTACTTTGAATGCCCGTCCTCCCAAGGCAGTCATTGCCGATACCAAGGTTTTGAAGTCCGCACCCCTGGATATGATCCAGGCCGGTGTAGGTGATATCCTGGGCAAGCACTCCTGCCTCAACGACTGGAAGCTCAGCGCCCTGGTCAACGGGGAATACTTCTGCGAAACTGTGTGTAACCTGGTCTATGAGGCTGTGGATACCGTTGGTAAGCTGACCGAGACGGCTGTCGCCCGGGATGAAGCTGCATTGGGCGCGCTGATGGAGGCGTTGGTGGCTGTTGGTTTTGAAATGAGCTATGTGGGCAATTCCCGACCTGCTTCCGGTAGTGAGCATCACCTGTCCCACTATTTTGAGATTACCGGTATTTTGGATGATGCGCCTTACTTCTCTCACGGTATCGACGTGATCTATTCCGCCGTTGTCACCGCCGCCGTTCGCGAGAGGGTGTTGAATACAGCAGTGCCCAAGGTCTTTGCCCACGATGAAGCCGCCTGGGAGGGCGAAATCTGGAGAATTTATTCTTCTTCCGCTGATGAGGTCATCAAACTGCAGAAAAAGATGGGCTGGTACGGTATAGACGGCTATCAGAATGTCTGCGATAAGTGGGATCAGATCAAGGCTGTACTGGCTACAGCTCCCACCGAAGCAGAAATGCTGGAAATGGTCAAGCGCATTGGTTTGGATTACAATGAATTCGTGAAGCTCTATGGGCAGAAGAAGATCGATGATGCGGTTCTCTATGCCAAGGACCTAAAGGACCGCTACAGTGTGCTGTGGTTAGCGTATATGTATTGCTAAGGAGAAAGAGAGAATGGATGTAGCCAAGATTAAACTAATCGCTTTTGATCTGGATGGGACGATTACGCAGCATAAAACGCCTGTCACACCGGAGCACAGAGCTGTTTTGGAACAGTTGAGCCAGAAATACCGGCTGGTTATGGTGGGTGCCGGAATGTGCCGGCGGGTATATGAACAGTTGGGTCGGTTTCCTATCGATATTTATGGTTGCTACGGCCTGCAGCTGGCATTGTACCGCCCGGAGATCAATGATATTGAGCTGATCGAAAACAACTGTTTCCCTGTTGATCGGGAAAGCGTCGAGCGGCGGGTGACCATGCTTCGAGAAAAATACGGCTTTACAAAGTTTTCTGGAAATAATGTAGAGTATCACGCTTCCGGTGCAGTTACCTTTCCAATTCTTGGCACTGCTGCGACGCGGGAAGAGAAGCTGGCCTTTGACCCGGACCGCAGCAAGCGCCGGGCCATTCTGGAGGATGTGAAGCAGGTCTTCAGCGATTACACCGTGTGCATCGGCGGTACATCTTCCTTTGATATGGCACCTGCTCCATACAATAAAGCGTATGCGTTGAGCAGATACTGCGCTGAACGGGGCATTGCCCACGACGAAGTGGCCTACATTGGCGACGATTACGGTCCCGGTGGAAATGATGAGCCGATTTACCAGGCCGATTACCACTACATCAAGATAGACAGCTATCTGGATTTTCCAAAACGGATGGCCCCTTTTTTGTGACAAGGCATTTGCCACGAATAGAAAAATCAACAAGAGCCTTACGGAATCACCCGTAAGGCTCATTTTTTGACTACCCCAATTCCCTTGAAACGGCTAGTAAGCTGCCCTTATAATGTGGAAACAATCACAAGAAGGGACGGAAACTATGCGAAAGGCAATGCTGGCAGTTGTAAGTGCAGGAATGGGCGGAATATTGTTGTTGGTATTTTGTATATCCATTGCATGGCAATGTGGCCGGGTGCAGGCACTCGAACTACCGGCAGAAACGCTGTCTTTTCCCTGCAGCGTTGCAGGCTCTGACATGCTGGCATTGCAGCTTGTCCGGTATGAAGGCCCCTTCTGGGAGGACGACTCGAAAACAGAGGTGGCAGATACCGCGGCGCTGCTGATTGAAAATACCGGCGGTTATTTGTCAGAGGGTGCAGTGGTATTGGAGTGGGAAGACAGTCGAATGGTTTTTGAACTATATGACCTGCCGCCTGGGAAAAGAGTACTGGTTCTGGAAAAAGACCGGCAGCGGTTTCGCCTGGGAATACCATCCGGGTGCTACGGGTGGGAAATAGAGGAGTATCCGGAGGATACAGGAGCTGTTAAAGTGGAAAATACAGGCGGTATGTGTATGGCGGTGATCAACTGCACGGATTGTGTGCTGCCGGTGGTCCAAATCTGCTACAAGTCCTGCGCTCCGGGAAGCGGTACGTTTATCGGTGGTATTTCCTATCGCGAAGAAGTACGGGATCTGCTGCCTGGAGAACGGCGGCTGATTTCTCCACGCCATTATGCCAGCGGGAGCAGCCAGGTGGTGCAGGTCATCACCTGGGTGGAAGAATAGAACGCTAAATGATCGTTTAGCGCAGCAGTAATGCTGCGCAATGCAAAATTCAAAATGCAAAATTCAAAATTAAGGTGTCGGCTTTGCCGACTATTTAAATCATTTGCGTCAGCAAATCCCTGTTGCGGTGCCCGGCAGAAGCATCGCCTGACAAAGCAGGCTCGCTTCCCGCCGACCGCTGCCACTCGCTCAGCTCGCTTTCTCTGCCGCTGGCAGCGCTCGCATCGCTCCCCACAATTTTGCATTATGCATTATGCATTTTGCATTCGGCCGCCAGGCCGCTAAACGATCATTTATCAAGCAAAAAGAGCAGCAGGTGCGGAAATCGCACCTGCTGCCGCTATTAAAATGTAACTTCTTTGCCGATGGGGCAATCATAACCCAACGCAGTGGACTCTTGGAATTCTTCCTTTGCATTTACCAGAATATCCGGTTGCTCCATCAGGTCTGCAGTGGTGGCGGCCAAAACCTTAGCGGCCAGAAGCAGACCCTTGTGGGCAATAGAGCTTCTTCCGGTGGCTACATTCTGCCAAGAGTGACCGGGAGAGCCGGAAACCCAAGTGGCAGTTGTAAACTGGGCGGTAGGTGCCAGCCAGCTGACATCACCCACATCCGTAGAACCGGGACTCATCCGGGAAGAGGGGACGTAGGGCATGACGAAATTGTTCAGAGGCAGTTTGCCGCCGTCAGTAAGCTTAGAAACCTGCGCCTTGACTTTTTTGTCAATGCGGCAACCGTCACCGGGCACCACGGGTTCTCCGCAGGTGGCTTTCATAGCGGCGGCAAAGGATTCTTCTTCGGCAGTATAGACGGGCAGGGGAGCCTGCTTTAAGTTTTCATAGATCAGTTCTTCCAGAACTGTATTGGAAACAGTATCAGAGGTACCGTCGATCTGGCGGCTAGTGAAAGTGGTTTCAGTCATCAGCGCGGCACCCTGGGCAATTTTATTGACACGGGCCAGCAGTGCTTTGGCGCTGCGCACATTGTCGCCACGGACCATGTACAGCACTTTTGCGGTAGGCTGTACCACGTTGGGGGATACACCGCCTGCGTCAAGGAAGGAATAGTGCAGGCAGCACTCCTTGCTCATATGTTCCCGCAGGAACTGGACACCGATATTCATCAGCTCCGCCGCATCCAGCGCACTGCGGCCATGCTCCGGGTCACCGGCTGCATGGGAAGCTGTGCCGGTAAAGGTATACTCAACTTGCAGGCTGGCGGCATTGGTGCCGGTAGTTACCTCGTTAGTATCGGAAGGATGCCAGGAAAGGGCAGCGTCCAGGTCACGGAACATGCCGTCACGGGCCATAAAGGTCTTACCTGCACAGCCTTCTTCACCGGGGCAGCCGTAGAATACAACGGTACCCTTCAAATTGCCGGCTTTGATCTGCTCCTTAATGGCGATGGCAGCGCCCAGGGAAGCGGCACCCAGCAGATTGTGACCACAGCCGTGGCCGTTTCCTCCGGGGATATAGGCTTCTCTGGAAGCAGAGCAGGGGACTTGAGACAAGCCGGACAGGGCATCGTATTCGCCCAGAATACCAATCACAGGCTTACCACTGCCGTAACGGCCCAGAAATGCGGTAGGAATGCCGCAAAGTTTTTCTTCTACTTCAAAACCTTCCGCCTTTAAAAGCCGAACATAGCTTTCAGCGGAACGATATTCTTCCATGGAAAGCTCTGCAAATTCCCAGATCTGATCGCTCAGAGCGGTCAATGTAGCGGATTTTTCTTCAACAATGTTGTAGATCAACTGCTTATCCATAATGTAACCTCCGAATTATTCTGAGATGGGCAGGGTAGCGCCACCGTAGGGCATAGCAATGACCGTAGCGTCAGGGCCGTATTTTGCAAATGCGGCATCCAGCGCTGCCTGGGCACTGGGACGGGGATTGAGGAAAATACTTTTCACAAAATCGTCATCCATTTCACTGACCAGATCAATGTGGGCCTTTTCCAGAACCAGACCAATGGCGGCTGCTTTGTGACCGCCAAGTTCAAATTCTTTTCCAATGCGCTCTACCATTTCATGGGCAGATTTGGCACCTGTAAGCCAGGATTCAAATTTAGCGCTGCCCAGACCTTCCGGACAGGCACCGATCAAAATGATGGTACCGCCGTCTTTTACGGCATGCTTGGCATTGTCCAGAGCCTTTTGGGTTTGATACAGATTAGCGTCCTTAGGCGCGCCACCCTGGCTGACCAGAACGATATCAGCCTTTGCGGGGATAGGTTTGCGGTACATTTGGTCTAAATAAGCACAGCCTGCTCTATGGGCGGCCGTTACATCGCCTGCTACCGCGTGGACGATCTGCTTGTGTTCATCCAGTATCACATTGACAATAAAATCAATGCCGCAGATGTTGCCCGCTTCCTCAATATCCTCCCGGATGGGATTGCCCTCCAGCTTGCCCGCACAGGCATCCTGCGATACCATCATCCGGTGGTTGCACTGGATGGCATTGGGGGTGGATACACCGGGCATAATGGCCTTTGCGCCGCCGGAGTAACCGGCAAAATAATGAAACTCGATATTGCCAAGGCAGATACGAATATCCGCCTGTGCAACACTGCGGGTGATGTCTACAGGTGTTCCGTGAGAAGTAGTGCCCAAATGGATACAATTATTAGGATCGCTATCAATGCAGCGGATCTCATCATAGGCGCTGCCTGCCAAATGGCGCATTTCCTCTTCTGTATGATGCCGGTGAGAACCCAGAGCGAATACCAATGTGATATCTTCTTTCTTTATGCCGCCGCGGTACAATTCCTCCAAAACAGAGGGAAGTACCTGCCAGGTAGGCATGGGGCGGGAAATATCGCTGGTAATAATTGCTACAGTTTGCCCGGAATGGACAAGAGAGGAGAGCCTGTCGCTGCCGATGGGATTGTTCAGGGCGTATGCCACAGCATCCACGCCGGAGCGTGGATGCGTCATGGGATTTGCGGTTAATTCGGCGATCAGGTTTTTCTCCGGTACTGTGACGGTTTGCACACCTTTTCCGTAACCAAAATCAAGAATCATATTACAACACCTTTTTCAGGAAGTCCTGAAGTCTGGGATGGACGGGATTGTGGAAGATCTGCTGGGGCGCGCCCTGCTCCAAAACATTACCGTCAGCGATGAACAGAACCCGGTCAGAAACTTCTTCGGCAAACCGCATCTCATGGGTTACGATGACACAGGTCATGCCTGTGTTTACAAGGCCTTTGATAACATCCAGAACCTCACCGACCATTTCCGGGTCCAGGGCGGAGGTTGGCTCATCAAAGAGCATCACATCCGGCTCCATAGCCAGAGCGCGGACGATGGCCAGACGCTGCTTCTGGCCGCCGGACAGGTTGCCGGGCATTTCGTAAAGCTTATCGATCAAACCAACCCGGTTCAGAAGCTCTTTTGCCATTTCACTGGCTTCCGCGGCAGACTTCTTTTTGAGCATTTTGGGTGCCAGCGTAATGTTTTCTTCTACAGTCAGGTGAGGAAACACATTGAACTGCTGGAACACCATACCCATCTTCTGACGGTGCTTGTCGATGTCTACCTTTTTGCCGGTGATCTCTTCGCCCTCGAAGAAAATTTGTCCCTTTTCGGGCTTTTCCAGCAGGTTCAGACAACGCAGGAATGTACTCTTACCACCGCCGGAGGGACCGATGATGGAAACCACTTCGCCTTTATGAATGACCTGATTGACTCCGGTAAGAACATGAAGGTCACCGAAGCTCTTATGCAGATCAACTGTTTTGATCATTTCCATATTACAGTGCCCCCTTTTCTACATTCAGCTTGTTCTTACGCTTATGGTTCTTGTAGGATTTTTCGGTGGACATGCGCTTTTCAAACCATTCGACCAGCTTGCTCAGGGGGAAGGTGAAGCACAGATAGATAGCGCCGACAATGATCAGCGATTCGAACTGCAGGTAGGTGGCACCGGCAACGATCTTCTGAGATGTCATCAGGTCGCCCAGGAAGAAAGTAGAAGCCAGAGATGTTTCCTTCAGAATCATAATAAATTCATTACCCAGAGCGGGCAGAATATTACGGATAGCCTGGGGCAGAACGATCTTGATCATGGTCTGTGCCTGGCTCATACCAAGGCTTCTGGCGGCTTCGGTCTGGCCTTTATCAACAGCTTGAATGCCGCTGCGGATGACTTCGGAAACATACGCGCCGGAGTTGACACACATAGCGATGGCCACCCACATGAACTGGCTCAGATCCAGGAAAGGCAGCAGACTGGGGAGGGCAAAGTAGAAGATATAGAGCTGCAGCAAAATGGGCGTGCCGCGAACAACTTCTACATAGATGCTGACCAGAAAACGGATGATTCTGGATTTGGACATCTTCAATATGGCAACGATGGTGCCTAAGATAACACCTAAAGAAACTGCGATGCAGGTAAACTGCAATGTAGTGGTGACACCGTCAATGAGGAAAACCTTCCAATAGGTCTTCATCAGTTTGACAATGTTAACACCGATGGTAGAAAAATCCATAGGGGACTCCTTTCTTATATACCCACAAGGGCCGACAGCCGATGGCTGTCGGTCCTGTGAATCAGATTATTCCGCAGGGGTGGTGGGACCAGTCTGGACAATGGGATCGCCGTTCTCGTCGTACTGGATCACATTACCGAATTCGTCGTAGGAAATTTCCTCACCGATACCGGCCAGCTCTTCAGCCTTTTCGTACCACTCACCGTACTTGCCGGCGGCGTAAGCCTTAGCCAGGATCTTGTTGACTTCTTCAGTCAGCTTGTCGTTGCCCTTCTTCAGAAGGATCAGATTGTTGGACTCTTCTTCGGAAACTTCAAAGTTGAAGCCGGCCAGAGCCAGATCGGGGTTGGCAGCGATGATAGCGTCGGCGTTACCGGTAGCAACAGCCATAACCTGGAAGTCGCCCTTCTTCAGCTGCAGGACACCGGTGTTGATATCGGTGTAGACAACCAGCTCGTTGTCAGGCAGCTGTTCCTTGCACAGGCCTTCCTGCAGGGAAGCGGCCTGGGCGCCGACCTTCAAACCGGCCATGGACTCAACGGTGGTGTACTTGCCGGCGTTATCCTTGGTGGTGATCAAGACCTGCTCGGTCTCGTTGTCGCCTGCGTAGTAGTAATCGGACAGGTTGTAGTTGGCGGCACGCTCTTCGGTCCAGGAGAAACCGGAGATGGACATGTCAACGGTACCGGCGGCAACAGCCGCCTGGCAAGCGCCGAAGTCCATGGGCATGATCTGCAGTTCCTTGCCCAACTCAGCGGCAATGTACTCGGCCAGCATCACATCGAAGCCAGCGTATTCAGCCTTGCCGTCTTCATTATAAATAACGAATTCCATGGGAGCGAAGTCGGGAGAGATGGCAACCTTCAGGGTCTTGCCACCGGAAGCCTGACAGCCTGCGAACATTGTAGCCAGCATCAGAACTGCCAGCACCATAGCGATCATCTTTTTCATAATATTTACTCCTTTTCTTAGCACCGTGTTGGGGTGTTTTTTATGGTTGCATTATAGCGCGAATATTATTCATCGTCAATAGTGCGAACATACAATGTTATTGAATAGAAAACATGAAAAACCCGCCATAACGCACAAAAATATACAACCGAAACGCGCATATACGAATATACAAACAGAATATGAAGAATATTACAGTGAATATTGTGAATAAATATACACTAAAAACATGCAAATGTTGGTTCTCTTGTATATACGCTGGAAAGCTTCTTTGCGGGGTGCACTATCCACCGTCGGCGGATAAATGTTCATGAAACAAACGGAAAAGTTATGAGAATACCATATACCGATGATATTTTGGGTATTTTGATAGTTGTATTTCTTATTATTCTATAGTATAATAACAAGGTTAAGAATCTGATTATCCCAGGAGGCTCACTGATTATGAATCAAAGAAGCCAGGAACTGAAGAAATATTTGACACCCGGTACCCATGTGCATCTTGTGGGCATCGGTGGCGTTTCCATGCGTCCGCTTGGCCTTGTACTCAAGGGTATGGGCCTTCACATTACCGGTTCCGATATGAACACCTCGGTATCCACCAACGAACTGATCGCCAAAGGAATTGAAGTGGCCATCGGACACCGTCCGGAAAACATCCACGGCGCGGCTTGCATTATCCGTACTGCTGCCGCCCACAATGATAACCCCGAAATTGCCGAGGCCCGGCTTTTGGGTATCCCGGTTTTTGAGCGGGCGCAGGCATGGGGTGTGATCATGCAGGCTTATAAGAATGCTATCTGCATTGCCGGCACCCATGGCAAGACCACCACCACGTCTATGATGACCCATATTTTGATGGAGGCGCAGTGGGATCCCACCGTTATGATTGGTGGAGAGCTGCCGTTGCTGCATGCCGGTCACCGGGTGGGCCAGGGTGATACCATCCTGTTGGAGAGCTGCGAATATTGTGATTCCTTCCTGAATTTCTTCCCCACATTGGCGGTTATATTAAATGTGGAAGCTGACCATCTGGATTACTTCAAGGATCTGCAGGATGTGCAGAAATCCTTCCGCCAGTTCGCACAGCTTTCTACCAACGGCATTTTGGCCAACGGCGATGACCTGCATACGGCCCAGGCACTGCGGGGGCTTGATTATGTCTCCTTTGGCCTTGGTGAAAAGAACCGGATAAGGGCCGTGAATATTTGCTCCGACTGGCGGCATTTTGATGTGGAGTGCGACGGTGAACATTATTGCCATCTGGACATGGAGGTTCTGGGTCGCCATAATGCCATGAACGCACTGGCCGCTGCCGGTGTCGCATGGATGCTGGGAATTCCCGGGGACATTGCCGCCCGGGGCTTGCATGGGTTCCATGGCGCAAGACGCCGTATGGAATTTAAGGGCGAATATAACGGCGCGCAGATCTATGATGACTATGCCCATCATCCGGATGAATTGGCAGCTACCATTGCCGCTGTGCGCACCATGTCAGAGTGCAAGCGTATGGTAGTGGCATTTCAGCCGCATACTTATACCAGAACCAAGGCACTGTTCCATGACTTCGTTCGGGAACTGCAAAAGCCGGATCTGGTAATCCTGGCAGAAATCTATGCTGCCCGGGAACGCAACACGGTTGGCATTTCTTCCCGTGATCTTCTGGAACACATCCCCGGCTCGCTCTATTGTGAGACGCTTCCGGAAGTGACAGAACTTCTTAAAAAAATCGCCCAGCCAGGCGATGTGATACTTACGGTGGGTGCCGGTGATATTTACCATGCCGGTGAGGCAATGTTTAAGTAAAACCTGCCTGATGATAAAGAGGTAAGAATCATGAAAAAACGCAGCGTTTGTATTTTGTTTGGCGGTATCAGTCCGGAGCATGAAGTGTCTTTGCGCTCGGCTGAGTCTGTGCTGAATAACATTAACCGTGAGAAATATAATGTATTTCCCGTCGGCATTACCAAGGAGGGTGATTGGATCCTCTTCGGCGGCGATGATTATTCCATGCTGCCCAGCGGCCAATGGCTGAACCATCCTGCCAACCGCCGGGCGACCATCTCTCCTATTCGGGGCCAGGGCCTTCTGACCTTTGAGGGCGATTGCGTGGTCCGGGAGCATATCGATATCGTATTCCCTGTTCTGCATGGTGAAAACGGTGAGGACGGCGCTATGCAGGGTCTGCTGCAGATGGCGGGCATTCCTTATGTAGGTCCCCATGTATCGGCTTCCGCGGTGGCTATGGATAAGACGCTGACCAAGCTGGTGGTGGATAATGCCAATATTACCCAGGCCGCCTGGAAGCTGGTAAGAAGTACCGAAGCTGAAGAGCGGATGGATAAGGTCCTGGACTCGCTGGAAAAGCAGTTCAGCTATCCTATGTTTGTCAAGCCTGCGGGAACCGGTTCCTCTGTGGGTGTTTCCAAAGCTTCTGACCGGGAAGGTCTGCGAGAAGCGCTGCTGGCTGCAGGTGTATACGATCAGAAGATTTTGGTTGAGGAATTTATCCATGGCCGTGAGGTGGAGGTTGCCGTTATGGGCAATGACAGTCCTGTGGCCTCCATTTGCGGTGAGATCGACTCCGGTGCGGACTTTTATGACTATGATTCCAAGTATGTGACCGATACCTCTACAGCCTATATTCCCGCCCGGATCCCGGAGAATGTGGCAGAGCAGGTTCGGGATGCGGCGGTGAAGGTCTACAGTGCCATTGGCTGCCAGGGACTCAGCCGGGTGGATTTCTTTGTAACTTATGAAGAGAACCGTGTGGTGTTCAACGAGATCAACACACTGCCTGGATTTACTTCCATTTCCATGTATCCCAAGCTGTTTGCAGCCAGCGGTATTCCTTACAGTGAGCTGATCGACGAGTTGCTCCGCCTTGCGATGGAGGCCTGCCAGTGAAAAAGGCTGTATTGCTGACGATCCGTGGACAGCAGACCTATGCGGAGCAGGAGCCGGAAGTCGTAGAACTGGTGACTGAGGGAACCTTGGAACAGGCAGAGAACGGCTGGAAGCTGACCTATGAGGAAAGCGACCTGACAGGTCTGAAAGGTGTAACGACCACATTTCAGATAGAACCCGGAAAAATTACTTTAAGCCGTAAAGGCCCGCTGAATTCCCAAATGGAGTTTCAGGAGGGACAGTTCCATGAGTCGCTGTACAGAATGGAGTTTGGCGCATTGATGATCACTGTGTGCGCAAGCAAGGTCCAATATGACATCAGTGAAAAGGGCGGTACCATTGATCTGACCTATGCCATTGAAATTGAACAGAGCGCCGCTGGTTATATCGAGTACCATCTGGATATTCAAACCAAATAATACAGTAAAAACCTATGCTTCGCAGTGTGGCTGCAAAGCATAGGTTTTTTGTTATGATGTGCGGGTCGTGTGATAATGCCGCTTATGACAGATATTCGACCGCTTCTGTATAAATACGCTCCATGATCTTTACATTGCTTGCATAAGCATCATTTCCTTGACTCTCTATTTTCAGAACCGCAAGGATCTCGGCTGCCTCACTGAGAGACAATTTTTCTCTGTCAACGATTTCTTCTATCTTCTGGTTGTAAGGGATCAGATCCGCGAGCTTACCAAAGGCGTCGAACATTTCCGGAGTCTTCTGCCCAAGCACTGCCTTGGTAAGTGCCGCGGAGTAGTTCTGCTCCCGATAGAAGATCTCACCATCGTTCCAAAGCCTGTCAGCAAACATATATGCTGCAGGCCGGAAACCCCGTGCATATCTTAACTGATAATCGATTTCGCCGGGTGCGTTGCATCCGTATTGCCAGCAGGACAAAACACTGCCGAGAACATTTTTGGAAAGCGCTTCGGTAGGTGCTTCTTTGATATTCCAATGGCTTAACTTTTCGGCATTGATCCATTTGACAGCCTCGAGATATGTATATCGGGATGGGCTGTTCACCATTTTGTGCCCATAGGCAAGCTGCTTGTCGTATGTACAGCCGTCATAGGGACCTCTTCCGGGCGCTGCGATCCTCCAGAACCAGAAGATAATATCCTTCGGAAGTACATCCTCTCTTGTACAATCGATCTGGTCACTGAACATGAGCGGAACCTTGTTGTGCTTCTTGACCATTTGATATATGCGCTTCATGAAGTAATAGATTTGCTCCTGCCGGTCTTTGAGTCCCTCCCGTTTCCGAAGGGATTTGCACCGCTCGCAATCTGTCCAGTGGCAGATAAAGTACCAATCAGGGATATCAGCAAACTCAATTTCATCACAGCACATATTAAAATATTTGCCTGTGAAGATTTCGCACATTTCGTCGATGACATTTTCGCAGAACTGATAGGTTTCCTCATTTCCGCCGCACATGCCCCATACGCTGATCCTATCTAAAGAAGGTACAACGCATTTCAAATGGGGCATATTCGTCACGAACTTTTTGCCGTGGAAGGGAACGTCAAATTCCGGAACTGCTTCCATACCCAACAGTTCACACAGAGCCACCATTTCTTTTAAATGGTCTTTCGTATATGCATTTTCAATATAGCAGCTTTCCGGAATGGAATCAAATCGAACACATACACCGTCATTGTCATTCAGGTGGAACTGAATGACGTTGTACTTTGCTTTGGCGCAGGTGACAAGGTCCGATTTCAAAGTGTCCAGGGGTTTGATTCCTCTGGCAATATCGATCAAAACACCGCGGTAGGAATTGCTGGGGTAGTCCAGAATCTCACATTTGTCGAAAACATAGCCACCCAGATCGTGGGCAAGCTGGGAAAGACTTGCCAACGCGTTTACCAAGGACTTGTAATCCCCGTATTGGATGTGTATTTTATCGTTGATCGTGATGGAATACTTTTCCGGTACGTCGTTACATGCTTCAGAAAAAGCAATCTCAATATCGGCATCTTCGCTTGTGCAGATTTCAGCATCGGGGAAGAATAAGTCCAGAATCTTAGAAACCTTATCCTCATAGTCCTTGTTATCAATAGAAAAAGAGAGCTGATAGTCCAGATGAAGGCGGTCGCCAATGATTTTTTCCTCTTTGACACGGGGCAGAATCATAATACATCCTCCTGCAAAAATTTATTTGGTCAGCTCGATAAAACCGTATTTGAAAGCACCAAGACCGCTGGTGATCACGGCCCTGTTGTTTTCAAGAGTTCCGTTACAGTTGATAAAGGTGGCTTTCTGATAGGTATCTCCCAGTTCCACAACGGGCAGATCGATGTCATCCGCGCTGTGATTCCACAAACCCACAACACATTTGTGTTCATTCTTTCTGACCATTGTATACAGCCAGGGATGTCCTTCACAATATGCATCCAGCTTGCTGCCGTGAAGCCATTCATAGCTCTGGAAAATAAGCCGTTCTCTGCAGTAGTTGGTAAATACACCCTGTTTTGCGCGGCGTGTGGAACACTGAGATGCATCAAAGTTAAACACGAGGAATTTCAGACCCTCTTTGTTTTCGTAAAGGTAAGAGGACACGATTTCCTCAGAAAGCTGTGCACCGCCTTTGACACTGTGATAAATAACATCGCCTTTGGAAGGGACAAAGTATGCCTTTACTTTCGCATTGGCGTTTAACTTAAGTTCTGCCGAATCAAAGGACATTGCGATGCTAACATTTTCGTTTTCGTCAATGAAATGCTCATGTCCGCCCTGAAAAACCTTGTCCTCGATCCGTTCGATACCCACATCAACACCACGTTCGGCAAGAATCTTCGCGGCTACCAAGTCGATAATGGAGCCGTTTTTCAGCAATTGCAGATCAATCTTTCTGGCTCTGTCGCCAAAGAGAATGTTGACACCATTGCTTTCGTGAGCCGTAGGCAGGGCATTGTCTGTGCAGAAGTTTCTGACACAGGATTCAAAAACATCGCTTTCCGGAATCGGATTTAGGTTATGGGTATAGGCCTGAAGTGCGAAATCTTCCACAGGGTTAAAGCCAACCAGTTCAGTATCCTGAATGATCTGTTCTATCTTTTCGTACATGGGCAGACTCTTTATGTGTGCGTTGGTATAGCCTTGCTCGTACCTAGGGGAAGCGGTGTAGTCCATCATATATTTGAGGATCTCTCCAGCATTTCCGTCAAACATTAATGCTGTGTGGAAGATTTCCAGATGGGCAGCAGGGACAATATGCCGCGGCCTGGGGAAACAATCGCCCTCTGCACGGCCGATAATGCCCTTTTGACGGCACTTCAATGCGGTATACCGCTCCAACTCCACAGCGGCCATCATATTTCTTGTGAGGTAGAAACCCTCCTGCCAGTACGGTCCGCCGCTTAGACGAATCGTCGCCGTTTCGTGCTTGCCCTTCAAAATATCGATCAGCTCAAACACATCTGTGCCGTCTGCACCGCAGTTTGCCGGGCCTGTGGAGAAACAAATCTCAACATCGGGATCGACTTCATCAACGGCTTCCCGGATTGCCTTTGCAAGCTTTACAAGGCCTGCCTGAGAACCTTTCACCCAAGCTTCCCGGTAAATATTCGGCTCGCCGAAAAGGTTTTTTTCCATTTCTTCTTTTGTCACCGGTTTGCCTATGTATTCACTGTAGAACTTCATGTGGTGCTCGCAGAAGCAGTTGGCGGGTAAATAGGGAAACTGCATACGGAAATCGTCTTCGAGGATGAGTTTTTTCGCTGCGCTGTGCTTTACGATGAGCGCAGCATAGTATCCCGCATCACGGCAGTAGTCATCATCCAGAGGGCAGCACTTTCCGTTGATCGGTTCGCCATTAAGAGGAAGCAGATTTACATATTTACGAAAGGGAACTAAATCCAATGTAGGATGGATCCAGATGCCGGTCTGGATGCCGGCCTCATGGAACTGATCACACAACTCTTTAGTTTCTTTGGCCATGCTTTCCATGAATTCAAAGCTCACAGCCGAGTTTATAGAGATGAGGACCTCGTTGCATGCACATTGTTTTACACGCTCAATGTATCCTTCTACACCGTTGTTCACCAGTTCAGCCTGCCTTAAGGGAATAACAGTTTTCATGATGGATTCCTCCAAACTTTTTTACTACCGTACAGTACAATGCTACCACATCCACCGCATGATAGCAATGTGTTATTTTCCTTTTTTGTTGTCTTTTTTTCCTTTTGACAGACATAACAAAAGGCCGGAACGAATGGGAATCGTTCCGGCCTTAGTATTATTCTGTTGCGTCAGTTCCGGGGGTATCGACGATCTTGCAGATCACCTGATCCCGCTTTTTGTAGACATCGTAGGTCCATTTGTCCGAGGAGATCAGTTCGTCGGTTTCTTTGCTGTACTTCTCTTTGTAGGTCTGTACGATATAGCCGTTATAGGGTGTCACGATCACTTTTCCGTCGGTATATCCTTCTGGATTGTCTGTGGGATATTCCTCGTAAACAGTTTCGTAAGGTGTGTACTCACGAACCTTGTAACTCATCTTAACATAGTAATCCCGTTCGTCGGTGCCGACAATTTGCACATTTACGAAACCGTCAGCACGGTGAGCCTCAATACGGATGGGATAGTTGGTGCTGTTGGTAAAGCGCAGATCGGCACCTTCCCATGTGACCGTGGCATCCATGCCCTTGTCGATATAGTCGGAAACATAGCCGTGGTTATGGCGCTCGACGATCTCCAGATCGGCAAAGAGCAAACTGTAATACAGCGTCGAAGATATCTGGCAGATGCCGCCGCCTAATGTATCTACGGTCAGACCGCCTACATAGGAGGGGGCTTCCTTATAACCGGCTTCCTCGGTTCTTTCTCCAAGGGTTTCGTTGTAGCTGAAGGTCTCTCCGGGGAGCAGGACCAGACCGTTGATAGCCTCACAGGCCAGGGCCAGATTGGTGTTGCGGTTGTTGGTATCCTTACCCTTGTAGGGAGTTTTGGCACTGCCCAGAACATCACAGAAGAGCTTGGAGGAAAGCTCGGTTGCAGTCACTGCCGGAGAGATCTTCTGGAAGGGAAACTCCAGAGTTTCGCCGTAATCCGCTTCTGAAAGCGCTGCTTTCACGGTTTCCAGATCAAAATGATACCCGTAAAGATCATCAGAGATGACGAAGGTTTTAGGGTCCATTGCCGCGTCCACCGGCGCGGTGTAATATTGGGCATAGACAGCATCCAGATCCGGCATTTCCGGTTCCAACTCACTGCACTGTCCGACTACTGTAAGAATACCGTTACTGTAAGCATCCAAGATCTGCCGGTACAACGCATCGGTATCCAATCCATATTCCGGTTGACCGACAGTAACGGAAAGCACCATGCCCTGATCGGAGGGCGCTGCGTTGGCTTCCAGAGAAGGACATTCACCGTTGATCTGAACGACGGTTTGGGACAGCTCCGTGTTGTACTGTGCGCCAAGAGAATCTACGGCGCTGCGAATGGTTTCCGTATTCAAATTCAAATAGGGAACCCAATCAAAAGTGCCGGTGGCACCTTCCCGGAACGCGGCATTTACTGCTTTATCCGCGTCTGCCTGGATCTCGGTATAAACGGGTGAAAGCTCCACCGTCGAATCCACCACCCGGATCACCATGTTTTCTTTGCCCAGCTGTTCGGATACCACGGTCAATGCCTGCTTTGCTTCCGCTTTGGTCATTGCGTTCATACAGATGCCGCCAATGGTGACATCCTTCATTTTCAGTACGCCATCCAGAACAGAGGTGTAATTAGCGGCAAGCAGGAACAACCCAAATACCGCAAGGATGCATACCAAAACAATGCAAATTGCCACCATTGCGGTATGCTGCCGCTGATGCTTTGCCTGGTACTTTGGCTTGTAGCCGGTGATTTTGGTATAGGCCTGCTCCAATTCTTCTACTTCATCTTGTGTATACTTTTTCTTAGCCATGGCGCACCTCCTCTCGTTATCATTATTGTATCATGAAAGTGTGGCATTGCAAGTTATATTTGACAATGCCGGGTGTATTGGGCAATAAATACTTTGCTTTGCTTCAAACTGTCCACACCGGAAGCCAGCTTCAGCCGGATCGTAGGCTGTTTGGCACTGGCCACCAGCTGCACACGGTTTTTGTAGGAAGGTTCTGTGCAGAGTGTGCTGAATGCCTGGAAGTTCAGCTCGCCCAGCGTGAACAGAACCTCGCCGGATTTTTGCCGGATATCCCGGATATGAACGGTTCGGGCATTGGCACGAAGCAGCGCCACCTCGATGAGGTTGAGAACCCCTTTGGGCGGTTCGCCGTAGCGGTCGATGATCTCATCCAGCAGATCATCCGCATCCTGCTGGCTGCGGATGGCAGCCATGCGGCGGTACAGATCCATCCGCTCTTCGCCACGGGACACATAGTCCTTATCCACATTGGCGGTGATATTGAGGTCGGCGGTGCAATCCGGTTCTTTGGGTGCTTCGCCCCGCTCTTCCAGAACGGCTTCGTCCAGAAGCTTCAAATACATGTCGTAACCTACGCTCATCATATGACCGGATTGTTCAGCGCCCAGCAGATTGCCCGCGCCGCGAATCTCCAGGTCACGCATCGCGATTTTGAAACCGGAGCCAAACTCTGCGAAGTCCCGAATGGCAGAAAGCCGCTTGTCAGCAATTTCTGTCAAAGCCTTGTCGGGCCGGTAGGTGAAGTAGGCATAGGCATGCCGGGTGGAGCGGCCTACACGACCGCGAAGCTGGTGCAGCTGGGAAAGACCAAAACGGTCCGCGTTTTCAATGATAAGGGTATTGGCATTGGGGATATCCAAACCGGTTTCGATGATGGTGGTACATACCAGCACCTGCACTTCGCCGTCTGCCATGGCATGCATCACATCGCCCAGGGCGTCTTCACCCATTTTTCCGTGGGCGACCGCTACCTGCAGGTTGGGAATCCTGCGCTTCAAGGAGGCGGCGCACTGGTCGATGGTTTCCACACGGTTGTGCAGGTAGTACACCTGTCCGCCCCGTTCCACTTCCCGGCGAATGGCATCGTCAATAACAGCGTTATTATGCTCCATAACGAAGGTTTGTACCGGATAGCGGTCGGCGGGAGGTTCTTCAATGGTGGACATATCCCGGATACCGGATAGTGCCATATTCAGCGTTCTGGGGATTGGTGTTGCGGAGAGGGTCAGCACATCCACACCCTGTGAGATCTCCTTCAGCCGCTCTTTGTGGCTGACACCGAAGCGCTGCTCCTCGTCTACGATCAACAGACCCAGATCTTTAAAATGAATGGTTTTTTGAAGCAGCTTATGGGTTCCGATGATCAGATCCACCGCACCGGAACGCAGATTCTCCACAGTTCGTTTCTGTTCTTTTGGGGAACGGAAGCGGCTGAGTACATCAATGTTTACCGGGAATCCCCGGAAACGGGCAACTGCCGTTTGGTAGTGCTGCTGAGCAAGAACCGTGGTGGGAACCAGAATCGCAACCTGCTTGCCGTCCATAATGGCCTTCATGACGGCCCGTAGGGCAACCTCTGTTTTACCAAAGCCAACATCACCGCAAAGCAGCCGATCCATCGGGGTGGGGGATTCCATGTCGCCTTTGATCTCCGCGATGCAGCGCAGCTGATCGTCGGTTTCGGGATAGGGGAAATTGTCTTCAAATTCCTGCTGCCAGGGAGAATCCGCCGCAAAGGCAAAGCCTTGCTGATGTTTTCTGGCGGCATAGAGCTTGATCAGCTCCGCGGCCATATCTTTTGCGGCTTTGCGGGCCTTGGTTTTGGCCTTCTGCCAGGCATCGGTGCCGATTTTGTTGAGCTTGACAGTGGCATCTTCGCCGCCACCGCCGATATATTTACTGACCAGATCCAACTGCGTGGCGGGAACAAACAGGGTGTCGCTGCCCTGATAGGCGATCTTTACATAGTCTTTGATGGCACCGTCTACCTTAATCTGCTCCATGGCCACGAACCGGCCAATGCCGTAGTTTTCGTGGACCACCAGATCACCGGGGGTCAAGTCGGTAAAGGAGTTCAGCTTTTGCCGGTTGGTGGCGGTTTTTTTCGCGGTTTTCTTTTTCGGGGTGTTCCGGGCCAATAGCTGTCCTTCTGTTAGGACTACCAGTTTTGCGGTGGGATATTCCATGCCGAAAGGCAGGGTGCCTTCCGCCAGCAGAATCTGGCCTGCTTTGGGCATAGCCGTCAGGGGGATGCATTGGAAGGAAGAAAGATTCCTGTCGCTGAGCATTTCCTGCAGCAGCTCTGCCCGGCGTCTGGTACCGCACAGGACAAGACAGGCAAAATCCATCTTTTGATAGTGTTGGAGGTCACTGGCGGCGGTGTCCAGATTGCCGCCGTAACCGGGAAGCTGTTTGGCCGTCATGGGCAAAAGCTGCTTGGGTTTGCATTCTTCGGGGTAAGAGCTGCCGCCGAAGGAATCCAGATAGACGGTGCAGTGGCCGGTAAGGGTCTCGCAGAAATCTTCCCACTGGCACACATAATCGCAAAGCTCACCGGCTACCAGACC
This sequence comes from Faecousia sp., assembly GCA_045646265.1. Taxonomy (GTDB): domain Bacteria; phylum Bacillota; class Clostridia; order Oscillospirales; family Oscillospiraceae; genus Faecousia. The sequence continues at coordinate 2,146 of JAZRKL010000081.1, read as the reverse complement.
GCCTTGCAGCAGACTGTCGAGCTGCATGCCCACTTCGTCACAGCGGGTCTTGGCGGTACGGTGCAAACTGCCGTGGTCGCAAAGGATCACTGTGGCGTTATGGGGGATATAATCGGCCGCAGTGGCCATTTCCGGATAAATCAGAGCCATATACCGGTCGGAAGCCGGATTCAGCATACCGTTCTCGTATTTTTCCAGATCTTTTTCCAAGGTCTTGATTAAAGGCTCGTTGAGATTCTTGCGGCGCTTTTGCCGGGCAATCAGATGTCTCAGATCATCACACAGACCGTCGATTCCCTCGGGATGCAGCTTCGGCTGGGATTCACCCACAGGCAGGATCACGATTTTGTCCACATTTTCCGTGCGCCGCTGGGTATCGGGGTCGAAATAACCCATGGTATCCAGTTCATCGCCGAAGAATTCCGCACGGATTGGGCGGTCGGCGGCAGGGGAGAACACATCCAGAATGCCGCCACGCAGGGCAAACTGACCGGGGCCTTCCACCATGCTGCAACGGCTGTAGCCGGAATCGGTCAGCCGCTGAAGCAGAGATTCCAGATAGTATTCCTTACCCACCTCCAGAGAAAAAGCGGAGCGCAGCAGTACATCCCGTGGCATGGTCCGCTGGCTCAGAGATTCCCAGGAAAGAATCTGTAAGGTGGTGGCACCGACAGCCAGATCATACAGCTGACGGAGGCGCTTTTGCTCCCATCCACGGGAAACCACAGCAGTGTCGTACAGTGTCAGATCACGGCTGGGCAGGATGGGGAATGTTTCACCCAGAAAGGCGTGGAGTTCTTCCTGCAGCCGCTTGGCGGCCATATCGTCCTGACATAGGATTACTATGGGTGTATCGGTATCATGCCGCAGGGCGGCAATCAAATGGCTGCGGTTCAGCTGACCGATACCGGTAACGGCAGCGGCCTCTCCTTTGGAAACGGACTTTAATAACAGGCTGTATTCCGGTATGGATTTTAGAAAGGTTAGTAGCTTATCCATATTTTCCTCCACGCAACAACGCGGAAAGGGGAGCTGATACCCCCCTTTCCGTGGTTATTTTACTTATTTCCCGTTAAAACGGTTGGCTGCTTCGGGCACACCCTTTTCAATGATGCAAAGGGCGGCATCCGCGGCCCGCTCCAATGCAGGGCCAAGAGCTTTTTCCTCGGAAGCGCTAAAAGAGGACAACACCCAATCCGCAAGATCATATTCGGGGTTAGGCTTTGCACCCACACCGATCTTTACTCTTGGAAAATCCTGACTGCCAACTTCCTGGATAATGGACTTGATGCCATTGTGACCACCGGCAGAACCGTCGGGGCGAACACGCAGACGACCCGGTTCCAGAGAAATGTCGTCGAACATGACAATGATTCTCTGCGGCGGCACATGGAAATAGACGCTGAGCTGCAGAACGGATTTTCCGGAAAGGTTCATGTAGGTCTGGGGTTTCAAAAGCAGAAGCTTCCTGCCTTGGTAGGCGCACTGACCGTAAAGACCTTGGAATTTTCCTTTGTCTACTTTGCATTTTAGCTTGTCAGCCAGAATATCCAGCGCCCGGAATCCGCAATTGTGGCGGGTGCGGGTATAGTCCTTGCCGGGGTTGCCCAGACCGACGATCAGCCAGTCTTCAGACTTTTTACCGAACACGGTTTAGAACAGGTCAGCAATGGAGGTGCCACCGTGCACATGATCAATGGCATGTGCGAATACGGGAGCCACATCCAGATACACCAGTTTTCCGCTGGGGGTGTTGCCCACCTGAGGAATGGTGTTCAGGAATACCATCTCCTTAATGGGGCTGGCTTCGATGCGGTCGTAAGCAGGGCCGGAGAGCACACCGTGGGTAGCACAGGCGTAAACTTCCTTAGCGCCGCCAACATCGATCAGAGCCTTTGCGGCGTTGCACAGAGAACCGGCGGTATCTACCATGTCATCATAGAGGATACAGGTCTTGCCGCGGACATCGCCGATGACGTTCATGACTTCGCTGACATTGGCCTTCTGGCGGCGCTTGTCAACGATAGCCAGACCCATATGTACCTTAGTGGCAAATGCACGGGCACGGGCAACAGAACCTACATCGGGAGAAACAACGACGAAGTCATCGTGGTTGAACTTATCCTCAGGGAACTTATCCAAGTAG
>JAZRKL010000080.1:0-54251 GCA_045646265.1 Faecousia sp. | reverse complement strand
GCGGTGAAGCCCGTTCTCCGGTGATTCCGGAGCTACAGATCATTGACCCGATCATGTTCCAAATGGCGCAGGAAATCAGCCAGCAGCGTTCCGGCAACTATGAGCAAACAAGGAATATACCCCTCAACACAAGAGGGCGATCCCTGCTGGCAGGCAACATTTTCTGCGGTCATTGCGGTTCCCGGCTGTCCATTACCACTAACGGCAAGGGGCGACCAAGAGCCGACGGCACCGATGCCATCCGTATGCGCTATGTGTGCCAGACCAAGACCCGTACCCACGGGGACTGCGACGGGCAAACCGGCTATACGGTGCACCTGGTGGACGACCCCATCAATGCGCTGATCCGGCAGCTCCTGCGCAAACTTGGCGGTTTTTCCGCATCCGATGCCGTGGAGCAAGCCTACCGGCAGCATGTCAGCGAAAAGCGAGCCATTATCCAGCGGGTGCAGAGAGAAGCGCAGAAAACAGAAAAAGACCTTCAGAATCTGCAAAACGAGATCCTAAAGGCTCTAAGCGGCGAAAGTGCTTTTGACCTAGCCATCCTCAATGATATGGTAAAAGGTCTGAAAGCAAAGCGGGAAGAACAGCTGGCGGCGCTCAACGCAGCGCAGACCGAAGAAAATGAGGAGCGCAGCTTTGTCCAGCAAATGTACGGTACCTTCAACCAGTTTGTGGAATGGGCGGATGTGTATGAATCTGCAACGATGGAAACAAAGAAAATGATTGCGTCGCAGCTGATAAAGAGGGTAGAGGTATCCGCGGGGTATAAGTTCAAAGTAGAGCTAGCGCTTACAGCAAAGCAGTTCCTTGAATTGACCAACCCTCAGATCCTCCCGGAAAACACAACCCGGGGAATCCATATTTCATGATCCCCCAGGCATGCAAATCATCTTTTTTCTATTGTCACAAGACCCTGTAGCACGGGGGTCAACAGGTGTACGGCTTAGGAGAGCGCTTGAATGGCATTCAAGAGGTCAGCGGTTCGATCCCGCTTATCTCCACCAAGGAAGCTTCGAAATCTTCGGATTTCGAAGCTTTTTCCTTTGTTTTCGCCATAATTTATGCCAAGAAAGTTCTGTGAAACAGATGTGGAACTTTTTGTGTTTCTCAGCGGAACACTTTTGACACACATTTGACCCTTAATTGACTGTGTCCATTGTATCCACCCTGTTTTTTGTCATCCGACATGTGGAAAACGAATGACACGGCAAGTACCACTTTCGGGATCTTCCGGCGGAGTATCTTCAAGAGGAAATGCCTGGGAGAATTTTCGAATAGCTTCCTGGCGGATACCATCTTGTACATGAAGGTAGTGCTGAGTCATATCCACGTCCGCATGACCGACGATGCTCTGAATGGTAGAGAGATCCACGCCCAAGGCCTGCATTTGGCTGACATAGGTATGTCTGCAAGAGTGAGGTGTTAAAACACGCACTCCCTCAATTTTACCGATTACCTCCTTGAATTCGTCTCGAAAATTAGACGGATTGCAGGGAGTATCTTTTTTGCGCTTTTCCCAGATGAATTTCGTTTCTACCTTCCGAATCTCTCTAGCGCATTCTCGAAGGTTAGGCGGAACAGGAATATCGCGATAACTGTCTCGAGATTTTGGCACACCCACATGCACCGACCCCTTAACAAGATTAACTGCCTGACGGACATGGATCACAGAGCCGTCTTCTTCTATGTGACGAGGCTCCAGGGCAAGCAGTTCCTGAGTTCTCATGCCGGTACCCAACATCAACCGAATGCTCATTCCCATTTTATCGTAAGGCAACTGCTGCATGAGAAGCTTGACCTCTTCTGCCGTAAAAGCTTCCTTTCGTTGCTTCGGACCTTTGGATCTCATTTTCTCAGCAAAACGAACGGGGTTTTTGCGAACCAGATCATTTGCCTCTGCTTTATGAAATATTTGATACAGCATCCCCCGGAAGCCACTAATGTAAGAGTCAGATAATCCCTGAGCCCTCTGTGCCTTTAGGAAATGTTCAATGTCATAAGGCTTGATGTCAATGATATATCTGCCTGAGAAGAAGGGTTTAATACGGTTGAGCGTGTGTCGATAACTTTCTTGTGTGGTTGGAGTTATATTGGACTTGTGGTTCTCAAACCAGATTTCACTCCACTCGTCGAAAGTATATCGATGTGACATATCGATGCCCCGGTGCATATCCTCCTGAAACTCATTCAGTTTTTCCTGGACCTCTCTTTTTGTTCTGCCGTAAAAATACTTATAATGTGGTTTTCCGTTGTCGCGGTGACCAAGCATAACGCGTAGCTCCCAACGACCATCTGATCTACGGTGAAGGTAACCCTCACCATTCATTCTTCTAGCCATATTGCTCCTTTCCCGGTATATTTGTTCTGCGTCATCAGTATACCGAACCAAAAAATAAAAGTAAAATGTACAAATCCAAATCGAACCGCACCGCCGGTGGTATGACATACCGCTAGCGGTGCGGTTTTGCCATTTATTGTCCCATTTGTCGATCGATCCACTCGATCAGTTTGTCCTTAGGGACAGACATACGCTTGCCAATCTTGATCGTCGGGAAGTTCTTGCTGTGCATGAGTTCATAAGCCTTAGCGCGGGAAATTCCTAGCACCTGAGCTACGTCATCCGCAGATAAAGCCAAAGGCAATTGTTCTAATGATGTATAGTGGGACATGTGCTCCTCCTTCTGGAGAGGGTTGAATTTGATGGAAAGTCCTCTCACATATCCGGACATTTGGATGGGCCAAAGTCAACCCTCTCGTATAATATTACTGAGGTGATGGTTACAACCATCACCTATTCATGAAGGTGCAAGTCTGCAATTGATTCTTCAAATTCGAATGTGTATTATAAAATCAAGGTAATAATACTTAGTTTTTTGAAAGCTTTCATTTCTTAATGAGGAATCGGTGATAAGGTATGACCATGGAAAACATGTCTTTATTTGAAGTTGAAGAGCCTGTGGCGATCACAATGGACGACCTGTTCGACACAGATAGAAACAAACTAGATGTAGTCAGACTAGACTACATAAGTGCCGAAACAACAACTTGGCAGGAACTCTTTGCGGGATTTGACACCTTGCATGCGATCACTTATTCTTCAGGCATAAATTTTGTATGTCAACTTCTAAAGCAGTTCGAAACAGCCGAAATTATCTTCGGTTGCGAAGATGTGATCTCTTATTCTTTGCAAGAGGTTATGGCATACCAAAGTAAGCTCATCGAAAGATTGCGTACCTCTGCAAATAAGACCAAACAAAATTTAATTGACCGCATTGAGAACGGCTCACTTCACCTTTATGTCGCAAGAACCATGCTCTCACACGAGAAGATTTATCTTCTTTCTGCAAAGGATGGCAGAAAGCGAGTCATCATGGGTTCTGCCAACATGTCCCTCAATGCTTTTGGCGGACGTCAGCGTGAGAATATAAGTTACATCGACGGCGACTCCGCCTACAATTGGTATGTGGGTTGCTATGAGGAACTACGAGAAAACAGTACAGACCAGATCGTAAGAGAATCGGTGCTTTGTGCAGATACTGGTGCGAATTTGGAAGAACTACCGATATCTCGCACTATCCGAACTAAAAAAGCCGTGGTAATTGAGCCAATCGAATCACAGCAAGAAGAGGTCCTGTTTGCTCTCGATGTGAAGAACCAGGCGACCAAACTTGCACCGTCTGTTCCTAAACCCGCAAAGAAAGATAATGGAAAAATTCTTCTTTCTCCTGACGTTATCAAAAAAGTTCGCCGCCAAGTCGTTGCAGAACAAACTAAAGAAAAAGAACTCCGTACTGAATATCCGCAGTTAGAAGTCTGTGTACACGAGGGACGTGTATTACTTAATGACCAAGAGATAGATCTCGCTCCAAGTAGCGAAGATATTCAACATGATGTAGATCTATTTCTAAAGTATATGGATGGCTACAACAAGTTTCACGGCGACGTCTATGGAATGCAACGCAGATACTATGAATTTGCAAACTGGTTCTTCTGTACACCTTTTATGGCCAGTATGCGGGATATAGCCATTCGATACAACCAGAATACATTACCCTATCCCGTTTTCGGACTTGTTTATGGCCAGAGTAAAGCTGGTAAAACTAGCTTTTTGGAAACTCTTCTGAAAATGATGATTGGACAGAAAACAAAACTTTCTGCACCGGATTTTACTCGCTCCAGCATTGAAGGTTTAAAACGCACAGTGAAAGGTGCACCAATCATTGTGGATGACCTTACCAACACAAGATTTAATCAGCACGCCATTGAAACCATCAAAAATGATGACTTTGGTGTGGCTGATCATCTACTCCATTACCCAGCTGTCGTGATCAGTGCCAACGAGGATGTGAAAGCTGTTGCACCCGAAATTATCCGCCGGACAGTTATCTGTCGTGTACAAGCCGGTCTAACCAACACCGAGGTTATGCGTAGCAGTATCGTCAGAACTGTTCAAAAAGAAATTGGAACTGCATTTTATAGAGAATATCTCCGTAGAATGCTTGAAGAAATCCCACAGCTACTGGAAGCTATCAAATCCGATGACGAAGTCGCTCCTGATATTCTAGCTGCTTCATCCAAAGTTCTGATGGATATTTTCCAGGAATATCACTGCAGAGGCATCCCTTCCTATGCTCGTGAGCTATCTCTAGAAGATTATTTTAGCGAGCGCGTAACAGGAAGTTTTGCAATCAAAACCATCGTCAATGCATGGAAAACAAGTCCAAGTTCTTTTGAAGTAATTTCCCGTAGCAACGAACTTCGATATAATGCAGGTAACATCTGGGATGTAGACCGCATACTGAAAGAACTTCCCGAAACACTAGAGCCTCATAAATCTAGAGATTGGTTGGTTATGAATCTAGAAGAAGCCCAAAATTTCTTTGGATTATCCTTCTCACAATCGGCATGGGAGCGCCTCGTAGCACGATTTAGAAAGTAAAATCATTAAGCCCGTACTTGCTTACACCAGTAGGCTTGTACGGGCTTTTTTATTTTTTTAAAAATATTTTGAACTAGGGTTGACTTTTACCCCTCCAAATGTCCGGATATGTGAAGGGGTTCCTCCTACACAAGGGCGGCGACCACTTCGCCGCACCTTGACAATTGAATATCAGATCATCAGGTACGTTACTCAGACTGATGAGCCAGGCAGCATGTACGCCTATCTCCGAAAGGGATGCGAGAATCCAGTGCTGTAATTATCGGGTTGCTCCCGGTAGGGCGATGACAGGTCTGACGACAATGATACTTCTCTACGGAGCTGGCGGAGAACCCGGCAGAGGTGAAACTCCTATGAGGCTATAGCAGATAGCCGTCTGATGATTTCCCGCCCGCAGGGGTGTCGAGGACAAATACTGTGGCTTTTACATGCCGTCTTTGGCGGCTAATAAAAGAAAGGAGGAATTCCGATGGACAACTGCAAAGTGATCGCTATCACAAACCAGAAAGGCGGTGTTGGCAAAACCACAACCACAGTAAACCTGGGTGTGGGTCTTGCAAGCGAAGGATATCGTGTTCTTCTCATAGATGCAGATCCTCAGGGTAGCTTAACCGTAAGTCTTGGTGTAAAGAACCCTGATGATCTATCCGTATCTCTTGCATCTGTATTACAGAGAGTGATTGACGACAGACCCATCAATGAGCACATGGGAATTATCCAACACGATGAAGGTGTGGACCTACTTCCCTCGAACATTGAACTATCTGGTCTAGAAATCAGTCTCTTTAATGTAATGAGTAGAGAGTTCATTCTTAAAGGATATATCGATGAGATTCGCAAGAACTACGACTACATCCTAATAGACTGCATGCCTTCCCTGGGAATGATGACGGTCAACTCGCTGGTTGCCGCTGACAGCGTGATTATCCCATCGCAGCCGAATTTCTTGTCTACAAAGGGCATGAATCTCTTGATGCATTCTATTTCTAAAGTAAAGCGTCAGATCAATCCCCGATTAAGTATTGATGGCATCTTGCTGACTATGGTGGACAACCGCACAAATAACGCAAAGGATATCATTGCCTCCCTGCGTTCCTCTATGGGATCTAACATCCGTGTATTCAACACAGAGATCCCGCATTCTGTTCGTGCGGCTGAATGTAGCCTGGTTGGTAAAAGCATCTTCTCCCATGACAAGAACGGTAAAGTAGCAGCGGCCTATGAAAATCTGACGAAGGAGGTAAGCGACATTGGCAGAGAGACCCAAAATCGATCTGGGCCTGACTGGATACGATGAGTTATTCATGACAGATGCTGAACGACAGCAAAATAAGCTCCCTCGCATTCATGATATACCACTTGAACTGATCGACGATTTTCCTGGGCATCCTTTTCAAGTCCGGATGGATGAAGATATGCAGCAGCTTGTCGATAGTATTAAGGAACGCGGTGTGCTTACCCCTATCACACTCAGAGAAAAAGATGACGGCAGATACGAGCTAGTATCTGGCCACCGACGTAAAAAGGCTTGCGAATTAGCCGGGCTCCCAACTGTGCGAGCTGAAATTCGTGATATGACAAGAGATGAAGCCATTATCTTTATGGTGGAATCTAACTTCCAACGATCGCAGATCCTTCCTAGCGAAAAAGCCTTCTCATATAAAATGAGACTTGAGGCGATGAATCGCCAAGGCAAGCGAACAGACCTAACTTCGACACCAGTGGTGTCAAAGTCGAGATCAAACGAGAAATTGGGAGAACAAACCGGCGAAAGCAGAGAGCAAATCCGCAGATATATTCGCCTTACAGAGCTCATTCCGGAAATCTTGGAAATGGTAGATGAGGGTAAAATCGCATTTCGGCCTGCTGTTGAGATCTCGTATCTCACCGAGCTTGAGCAAAAATGGCTTCATGAGGCAATGGAGTATGCTGATGCAACACCATCCCTAGCACAGGCAATCAAACTCAAAGCCTTCTCCCAGGACAAGACCCTGGGTCCCCACGTGATTGACGCTCTGCTTTCGGAAGAGAAACCGAACCAACGTGAAAAGTTCAGTTTCCGTGCAGATCGATTACGGCGATATATTCCCGAGTCAGTCCCCTTCAACCAGACGGAGGACTTCGTTTGCAAGGCACTGGAGCATTACCAGCAGTTCCTCGAGCGTCAGCGGAAGGATCGTGGTGACCGTTGATTGGTCGATGTTTTCCCCTCTCACACTCTCCCCCTGCGTATACAAGCTGTCTTACTGGCTGAAAGAGAAATAATTGTAGGTTTGACGTACAGAAAGCGAGTCCGTATTTTGGGTGTAGAAACGGAGGTAATGCCATGAAAAAAGCACTTGCAATTGTTCTTCTACTTACCACACTCTTTCTTTCAGCTTGTGAGAGAGAAGGGATCCCGCAAATATCTTCTGGCGGGATTGAAACTCAGAGCACAGAAACATTGGATACCCAGGCTGTTGAACCAACGACGATACCGGAAAATGTTACCGAAGCGGCTACAGAATCGTTTTCTCAGCCAGTAACTGAAGAATCTCAACCGGCTCACCCCAGTAAGAAGGAGGAAAGTTCTACTACAACACCTACCGAAGAGTCAAAGCCAAGCTCTGAAAAAGAAACTGAACCAACAACACCCCCAGCAACTCCTACTGTTCCTCCAGCAACCGATCCAGCTCCAACAGAGGAAACTAAACCTACTGAGCCACCAAAAGAGACTGTCACCGAACCTACTACGCCTTCTGAACCTCCTGCAGAAACCAAGCCAATCGAGCCTACCTGCTGCCAGCATGACTGGATGTGTATCCATCACAATGAAGAAGGTCATTGGATTGCCGGTATCATCTGTGATTGCGGTTGGAAAGTGTATGGTAATCCAGAGGAAGTTGTTTCTCTGTGGAATACCCATTCTGCATCCTACTCTGCAGCAGAATCTCTGTTTGACCACGGTGGATACGGTTGCGTAGATGAATGGATCGTAGACACACTCGCATATGACGAATGGGTATGCCGATATTGCGCAGAGCCCAAGCTATAAGTTCATACCCCATAGCCTCTTGGTGTAACATGCATCAAGGGGCTTCCAAAAAAAGGAGGAAATTTGTTGACTGCATTTAAAAAAGTTGTGGCATTTCTGATGGTATTTGCACTTGCGGTTTCTCTCTTCCCTCTAAGTGCTGTAACAGCGTTTGCGACAGAGAATGAGGATACTCTGCCTCCCTCCAAACCTACTGATACCACACCCACGGAAGAATCGGAAACGCCACCTGATGAAACCGTAGAAGATGCGGAAGCTATCGATAATCCCGAAGGAGCTTCTGAAGCTCCAATGATCTATTCCATAAGCCCTGCCAGCACAGATGATAGTGGCAGCTCCGGTTCTGAAATCGGTAGCGGCGGAGATGGAAGCGGTAATGCTCCGGGCAGCGGCGCAAGCTACATGATCTCTGCCGGTGTTACCATGCAGGTCGTTTATTACAGATATGACCAGTGCTATAACCGCTACAACTCACACGGAAGTGTCATTGGTACTGTCCAAAGTAGCAGAGCAATTCCCTGGAATTCCACCGGTAAGGATCAAGGCGTCACAGAAACTACTGTCTTCGATACCTTTAGCATTACACCCCATACGTTCCTGGTAAAGGGTGTTTGGGATGAATATCCTTTTGTGTACCATTTTCCTTACGGAAACTTGGCAGAAGATATGTGTACATTCACCTGGCGCGACTTCACCAACTTCTGGTTTACTTTGGATAACCCTGGCGGCAGGCCTGAAACCTATCCTCTCATTGTCCGAAACGAGGCAGGCGGCAGCCTTGCTATTGAGCAGTTCCTGGCGAAAATCATCCTAGGCAGCAACTACGGTGCCTGGGACAAGTTGGATGTTGCTAAGGGTGAAATCGTGGCAACGGATACCTCTCTTTATGCCGCTGTTTTGAAATACCTGGGTGCCAGTGATCTCGCTATTCAGAATTATTTGGATTCCTATCATGGTAAACTGAGTGTTTCTCAAAATGGCGATACCCTGATCCCCACCATCATTTGGTCCTGGGTCAGTGCAGAAAACCTGGGCGGTACCAACCGATTGTACACCATCGGTGACATTGCCGCCAACGGTTCTGCTAATACCAGCTGGCTGAGTACTACCTATACTTCTCCCGCCAACTGCAACGCCGGTTTTGGAAAATGCTCCTGGATGAAGAATTCCACCGACACCATGATCTGCAAAATGATGCTGGGTGGTGAGCACTATCCTCCACATGAAACAACCATTTGGACGGCAGACGGATCTTACAATCTGTTCGGCACCGGTCTCGTTAATCGTATTCAAACAGAAGTAGACTCCACGGCAGAGAACGGCACAAATACCTTCTACTACCTCAGAGGCTACTGGACTCCCTACGGTATGGGTACTGGTTCTGTTTCAGTAACAAAGACCAATTCGGCAGGAACCGCAAACCTTGCAGGTGCTGAGTTTACCCTGTACCGTGATGCTGCCTGCACCGTTCCTGTCTCCGGTGTTGACTATTCCGCCATGTCTTCTTCTGACAGAGGTTTTGTCAGCGCCAGTGTCCGCAGCACCGATGCCAGTGGCAAATGCCAGTGGACTGGTCTCTACAGCGGCACTTATTTTTTGAAAGAAACTAAAGCCCCCAACGGATATAAGGTTAATGTAGATGCTTACGGCAATGTAGAAGTAAAAGAAGTTTCCGTGACCAACGGTGATACCGGCATTACCTTGACCAATGCTGAGAACTCCAAGCCTGTTTCTTTGAAGAAGTCCATCAATGCTTCCCAAGCCTGCATCGACCAAATCAAGAATAACAGCCTGTATTCTCTGGCAGGTGCAGAGTACACCATTTCTTTGAATGGTACTGTCATGGAAACCATTAAAACCGATGCCAACGGTAATGCCGTGTCTGCCAAGCAGTACAACATCGGTGATGTGCTGACCATCAAGGAAACCAAGGCCCCTCCCGGCTACAAGCTGGACATCAAGACTTATACCCACACTGTCACCTCCGGCGATAATGTGATCTCCGTGTCCGATATTCCCATCTTTGACCCTCCCTTTGTGCTAACTAAGGTGGATAAGGATACCACAACGCCGCAGGGCGACGGTTCCTTCACCGGCGCGGTATTCAAGTGGGAGTTCTTTGCAAATAACGACTGGAGTGGAAAGGCAGCAAGAACGTGGTACTTTGCCACCAATGCAAGCGGTAGATGCGTGTACAGTAGCGACTATCTCGCTTCTGGTTATACCAGTGATGCTCTGTATGTATCTCCTGCCAATGTGCAGCAGCTCCCCTTGGGCACTCTGAAAATCACAGAGGTTAAAAATTCGCTGGGTTACACCGTGATCGCGAGTCCGCTGTACTGCACGATTGCAGAAGATGCTTCTAAAGCCAGCGGCGCAACGCATATCTGGGCAGAAGAATCCAAGGCGATCTTGCTGCAGATGGCAAATGGCGACTGGGGTGTATACGAACCCATCGACATCAACCTGTTCGGTTCTGTCAGCATTGAAAAGTACGATGCTGCCACCGGGCAGACAGCGCAGGGCGAAGCGACCTTGGCTGACGCAGTGTATGAAGTAATCAACAGCAGCGCCAATACTGTGGTGGTAAGCGGCAAAATCTATGCTCCCGGTAAGGTTATCTGTGAACTGACCACGGATGCCAAGGGTCATGCCAGGACAGGCAATATCTTCCCCATTGGTACTTATACAATCCGGGAATCCGCACCGTCTGCGGGTTACTTGCTGAATACCGAGTGGCAAAAAACCTTCTCTGTGGCTGAGGCGAAGAAGGACCACAGCTTCACTTATGCTGATGGCACCGGTTGCCCCGAAACTGTGATTGCCGGTAAGATTCAGATCACCAAGAAGATCGTAAACACCATTGATAACCTCTCTGCTGCAGAAGCTGGCGCTAAGTTCTCCGTCACTGACAGCAAGGGTAATGTGGTGGATACCATTGTTACCGGTGAAAACGGTATCGGCATTTCCAAGGATTTGCCCTACGGCACCTATACCATCAATCAGATTTCCGGACAGACTGGCACGATTTTCTGCGATTCCTGGACCGTTACTGTGAACGAACACGGCAAGGTCTATGAGTATGCAAAGGAGAATCCCCTGTGGACTGCATCTGTTTCCCTCCATAAGAAGGAAGTGGGTAGCGCAACGCCTCTGATTGGCACCTTTGAACTGTGTGAGCGCATGGCAGATGGAACTGTGAAGGTTCTGGAAACCGGCACCACCGGCGCAGATGGAAACCTTGCCTTTGCCCGGAAGATCGTGTACACCGATGGCGTGTGCAACAAATCCACCTATTTCATTCGTGAAAAGGTAGCACCGGCAGGCTATGTGCTGGATACCAACGAATATCCCGTGTCCTGCACCGAGAACGAGCAGAAAATCTCTGTGACCATCGAAAACGCCCCCATTCTTGGCAGTTTGGAACTGCGGAAGCAGTCCTCCATCGGCAAGCCTATGCAGGGCGTTGAGTTCCTGCTGGAGTATTCCCTGGATAGCGGCAACACATGGAATGCCGTTACCTACCGTGAGAATGACAACATCATTTTCCCCGGTTCCTGCACCAATGCGGAACTGGCAGATGGCAAACTGCTGACGGATGAAAACGGCATCGCTGTGTATGAGGGTCTGCGTGTGTACAAAGCGGATGGCACGGTCATTTTGTACCGAGTCACCGAAACCAAGACCTTAAACGGTTCTTCTTTGATGCCCGGTCATATCTGGGAGGGCGATCTTGTTACCGAAAAAGAGGGTGAACACCAGTTTGAAGTTGTGCTGGGCGTTGTGAACTCTCCCATTCTGGAACTGCCCGAAACCGGCTCCAAGTCTCTTGCGCTCATGCCCATCGGCCTGCTCCTGTGTGCCGCTGTTTGTATGGGTGCTTTGTTCGTTCTGAAGAAAAAGGAGGTCTAATCCAAGTGAATAGAGCTACCAACCAAGCCAGGGATCAGCCCTGGCTTTTTTCGTCCCCAACATCCATCCAAAACAAAATTACTATTCAATTCACTTAATGAAAGGAAGTTGCTTTTATGAAAAAGTTTAAGAAATTGCTTACCCTGTGTCTGGCACTGATGATTGTGCTGACCTGTGTTCCCGCAGCCTTTGCCGCAGAAGCGGATGACTGCATGATCGACGAAGATGCCAAGGCCTCCCTGACCATCTGGAAGTTTGACTGGACCAACGCCTACAAGGATGGCGTTTGGAATGAGGATTCCTTCATTTCCACCGGCTGGCGTGAAAGCTATGTGGAAGAAGTCCTGGGCGAAGCTGTCCGTGAGGGCGATGCCAACGGCAACCCCGATAACCCTCTGGGCAACGGCCAGAACTCCAATGGCTACGCACTGAAGGGCATCGAGTTCACCATCCTGCGCGTGGCTGACATTGTTACCTTTTCCGAGAGTGCCAACGATCAGCACCCCGACTACAATCTGACCCAGGTTCTGTATGGCTTTGATAAGGAGAAGGCCGCTGACCTGCTGGCTGCAATCGGCCTGCCCAATGGCGAGGGCCGTTACGAGAACGCAGATATGATGACTGAGCGTGATGCGCTGGTTCCCATGGATGCCGGTGATGGCTCCAGCAACTACTGGTACTATCAGTCCGATGTACTGAACACGGCTCTGGCAGATGCACTGGATGCCAATGCAACCACCGTTAAGGATGCCCTGGAAGCCTATGTCGCTGCCAGCAACGAAGCAATCGTGATGGACAAGACCAATGAAAACGGCAAGACCATCAAGCGCGACCTGGATCTGGGCCTGTGGCTGTGCATCGAAACCAAGGTTCCCGAAATGGTCACTTCTACCACCAACCCCTTCTTCGTGTCCCTGCCTATGACTACCGTTTCCGGTGATGCTAACTCCGCTTCCCCCGAAGGTGGTCACTTCTGGAACTACGATGTTGTCGTGTACCCGAAAAACAACACAGGCATTCCCGGACTTTCCAAGGAAGTTCGCGAGTCCGTGAAGGACACCGGCAATAATGACGGCACCGATGACATCTACGATGGTTTCGATCATGTAGCTACCGGCTCCGCTGGCGACGTGATGGAATACCAGATTTTGACCAACCTGCCCACCATCACTTCCAATGCCACTTCCATCAAGACCTGGAATTTCTACGACTCCATCAGCGAAGGTCTGACCTACAACAAGGCACTGAAGGATGTTAAGATTGAGATCTTCACCGACGAGGATTGCACCGATAAGGTTGCTACCTGGGTGCAGGATGATGGCCGCTTCACTGTGACCTATTCCTCCGATGACCGTCACATGACCATCGACATTACCGAAGCCGGTCTGGAAGAGATCAACGGCAGCGCTGAGAATATCAACGGCAAGCTGTTCGCCAGCTACTCCAACTACACCATGCGCGTGACCTACACCGCAACCATCAACTCCAACGCCAGCTTCATCTACGGCGAGGATGGCAACTGCAACGAGGTTGTGCTGACTTGGAAGCGCACTTCCTCCGAATACTATGACACCCTCATTGATGACTGCCATGTGTTCAGCTTCGGCATGGATCTGACCAAGTTGTTCTCCGATCTGGACTCCGAGTCTGCAACTGAAATGGATATGTTCAAACATGTCAAATTCAAGGTTTGGAACGAAACCGACGGCTACTGGCTGACCGCAACCCGTGACGAAGCTACCGGCATCTACTATGTCACCGGTCATGTCACCGAGGAAGCTGATGCAACCATCTTCTACCCCGTGACTGTCGATGGCGAGTTTGGTAAGGTGGTCATCAAGGGCATGGAAAATGACTGCTGGAACATTTATGAAGTGGAAACTGCCAACGGTTACACTCTGCTGAAGGATGAGATCTATGTGGACATCTTCGTAGAGGAAAACTATGACCGCATGTGTGACATCTACACCAAGGATGTGCTGGGTGTGCTGCAGAACGACCCCCATTACTGCTTCGGCAACGCACAGCCTATGTCCATGACCGATGCAGATGGCGGCGCTGACCTGCACCTGACCGGAATCCCCCAGGAGTACATGGAGCATTTCTTCCTCACCGCATACGCAACCGTTGATAACAACGATGTGAATATGGAGGATGATGGCGAGTCCGAAAACGCCCTGGCACCTCTGACCATCGTGAACACCAAGGGTTTTGACCTGCCCCAGACCGGTGACAACGGCACTATGATCTTCACTGTCATTGGCGTGATCGCCATGGCAGGTGCTATGTTCGTGCTGTTCCTGGTCACCAGAAAGAGCAAGAAGGAAAACAAGCAGTAATCTAACCCGCCCCGGAGGGTCACCCCCCCTCCGGGGTTTCCCGGAAAGGAGGAATTGCTATCAAACACAAGGTTTTGACTATATGTATTGCCATTGGTGCGTTTCTGCTGGCACTTGGCATGACCCTTTATCCCATCATCAGCACCATTTACAACGAAAAGCACCAATCCAAAATCCACACGCAGTATCAAGAGCAGGTGGAGCAAGTGGATGACAGCGCAATTCGCAAGGCAAAGGAACTTGCCATTGCCTACAATGAAGCAATCCAGCCGGGAGCGCAGATGAGTGATGCATTTAGCAACGATGCTCTGCTGTGGGCATCCGAGGATTATAAGAATCAGCTGAATGTTGCCGGGAATGGCATCATGGGATATGTGAATATCCCCTCCATCAATATCCATCTACCCATCTATCATGGCACCGACACAAAGACCCTGGAAAAAGGTATTGGACACTTGCTTGGCAGTTCTCTGCCGGTGGGCGGCGATACCACCCACAGCATTTTGACCGCGCACAGCGGCATGGCAAGTCAAAAGATGTTCTCCGACCTTCCGCAGCTGAAGATCGGGGATGTTTTTTATCTGGAGGTATTGGGCGAAACCCTTGCCTACCAAGTAGACCAAATCAAGACGGTACTGCCCTATGATGTGACCTACCTCGGCATCGAAGAAGGGCGTGATCTGTGTACCTTGGTCACTTGTACCCCCTTTGGTGTGAATACCCACCGGCTGCTTGTTCGGGGAACCCGTATTCCCTACGAAGAAGCAGAGGAAATCGTGGAAGAAACCACACCGACAGAAAGTAAGCCTGTGTCCACATGGGAGCAGGAGTATTTGAAGGGACTGTATATTGGCTTAGCTGCGGTTGCTGCCATGGGACTTGCCGCATTGGGATACTGGATTTACCGGAGGTGCCGCCATGCGAGTTCTTAAAGGCATAATCGCTTTTATAATGATCCTGCTATTCTCCTGTGGATTTTCCATCTTTGCTTATCCCTATATTCATAACTATGTAGTGGAAAAGGATATGCAGGAACAGGTACAGGTTTTTGGGGACCAACTCAGCACCGATCCCACAGAGCAGGATACTCTCCCCACAGAAGAACCCACATTACCACCCAGAGAGCATGAAGCACTTTGGGAAGATATGTTGGAGTATAACTACCAAATTTGGGAGCAAAAACAGGCTGGACTCTGCGATCCCTGGTCCTATCAGCAACCATCCTTCACCTTGGGCGAATACGGACTAGAAGATGAAGTGTTCGGTGTCATTACCATTCCAGCCTTGGATTTGGAAATGCCGCTGTATTTGGGCGCAACCTCTGCACACATGGCAAAGGGTGCTGCCCATCTGTCCCAAACGAGCCTGCCTATAGGCGGCATGAACACCAACTGTGTGATTGCCGGTCACAGAGGCTATAACGGTGCTGCTTACTTCCGCTATGTCACGGAACTGAAACCCGGCGATGAAGTCATTATCACAAATCTGTGGGAGACCATGAGCTACGTGGTAACAGATACTAAAATCATCATGCCCAACGAAGTGGATCAGATCCTGATTCAGGAAGGACGGGACATGATCACGTTGCTTACTTGCCACCCTTACGCATCTGGCGGAAAGCAAAGATACCTGGTCTTCTGTGCCCGCGTACCAACTGAATAAATCAAGGAGGCGATTTTTATGTTTGTTGATAAAAATCTTGTTCAAAGAATGAAAGATCAATATCTCCCTGGCACAAGAATCGAGCTGGACTTTATGGGCGACGATCCTCGTCCAATTGCGCCCGGCACGAAAGGTACCGTGAGAATTGTGGATGACATGGGCACGGTCCACTGTGATTTTGACAATGGTCGTCGTCTGGGTCTTATCCCTGGTGAAAACTCCTTCCACGCTATCACTGAAAGAACCCGTTCCGATCGGGATGCGAGGTAACCAATATGGAAATGACCATGCGTCCCATGACTGAAATGGAGCAGATGTACTGTTACAGCCAATCTCAGCAAATCATGGCCACAACCGGGTGCATCGGTCACTTGCGTGGCGATCTGGACAGCACCGGAGAACAGTTTCACTCCTCATGGGATGACCACCAAGTACAGCATAAGACGCAGGAGTTCAAGGATGAATTTTATGCCGTAATCCATGCGCTTCGCACTGACAGAAATCTCGGCGCTTTGCTGGAAAATCGCCGGACATTATCCAACTATTGTTGGACACATCCTGAAGCCAGGATCTTAGCTGGCTATGATGACTATGGCTTCCGTCTGGATACACCAGACCACACGTATATGCTCCGTTTCAATCCGAAACCGGACTTTTATAACATCTACTGTTACTGCTATAAACGGGAATGGCTAGATCAACACCTGCAGCAGGCGGCTAAAGGCATTCGTTTCATTGATAGCCACTACAACGAGAAGTTCCGTATCACTGATGGAGAAAAGGTACGAGTTATCACTCCCGGCGGAGATTACCGCGATATGCGAGTGCGCTATATCGATGATTATCATATTGAAACTCAAGCCGAATGGGGCAACACACTGTATCACATCTGTGAGTTTGCCGAGCGCTTCGAGGCGCGTGGCTGTCAGGATATCTTCCCGTTAAGGTCCAATTTACCGGACCGGGGCGATGCAAGATGAGATAAAAATATGAGCTACGAAAAAACGCAAAAGATCTTCGTTTTCAAACAGTAACTGTTTTCGGCACGCCTATGCTTTTCACAGAGAGCTATGTAGATCCTGAAACGCTTCCCAAGGGCGTCTACCAATACCTGGTGAGACACCACAGTGAAGATCTGGAGAAGCCGGTTCAAATCACTGATTGGGCTGTGGTAAATCGCATGGGATCTTTGCTAACCACAGAAGCTATTGCCTTGGACAAGATCCCCGGCAGCTACGTGAAGAAACGCTCTGTCGATGCTGAAAAGGATTGGGAGTGGAACGGTTACTTCGTAAAGCTCCATGAATATCTGGAGCGTTATCCTGTCCAAAAAACTACACATGATAGGAGTGATGCAAGGTGAAATATATTGTGGATGTTAAAGACATCAGCTACGGCAGAATCGAGGTTGAAGCTGAGTCCATTGAAGAAGCGCAGGAAAAAGCAGAAGAACTGTATTTCAGCGGACAGGTGCCATGGGCTGATTGCGATGTCAGCTACGAAGCCCGTCCTGACTATCGTGCACCGGCCTATTACGACAGAAACGGAAACGAAATCAAGGAAGGAATGCGGATCGTCTTCGAAGACGGCACGATCGAGCAGGTATATGCGACCTCCGACGCGCAAGGCCGTCAGGATCTCGGTATCAGCGCTACCAATGAGGCTTTTCTGAAGAATCATCCTGACTGGGAGCAGGAGTTCTACTCTCTTTCCACGGTCAATTTGAATTCCGTTGAAAT
Organism: Faecousia sp.; assembly: GCA_045646265.1. GTDB lineage: Bacteria > Bacillota > Clostridia > Oscillospirales > Oscillospiraceae > Faecousia. Next base: position 36,623 of record JAZRKL010000080.1, on the reverse strand, counting down.
CAGTTCTGCAGATCGAGAGAAATCTGCAGCGAGAAATCGAGGAGATGCCCGATGAGCTTAAATGTTGCTGAGGGTCATTTCGAGTTTGTCATATGGTCCAACGAATATCTGGACTGGGCTAACTGGCACGAAGCCTTTGAAGAGGATTATTCCGATGCCTCCGACGAAAAGAAATACCAGTTAATGAGCGATCTGAATGCCGAATATCTTGAAGACGAACGTAGAGAGATGGATGTCCAGGTCGGATCCCCCATTATCGTGATTGCTGATATTGGCAGATGGGATGGACGCCATACTGGATATCGAGAATTCGAAAGCGGTTGCCTGAAAGATTGCCTCTACACAGAACTGGATGGGGTGACTTGGTATGTAGATGACCGTGGTGACTTCCGGATGGACGGATACCACCATGACGGCCATAACTATTACCTCTACCGATGTTATCGGGATGATGCTACACCGGAAGCCATCGAGGAATTCCACGGCAAGATCCTGGATCACACGCTGACAGAAGAAGATATCGACAGAGTAACTGTCAGACTCGGCGACGATATCGCTAAGATCTACGGATTCACTCTACCCGACCAAGCAAGAGCAATGAAAGAAAGGAATGATGCACGATGACAGATATTTGCGTTTGCCCCACCTGTGCTACACATGGAATAGATAAGAAGGCTACTATTTGTGCCTATCTGAAAGAACACCATACTGGCAAGAGCTGCGCAATCCTCAGTCGGGATCTGCAGCGGCTCTTTTCTATTGATGGGAGAAATCTGCGACGCAAAATCAGCTCTCTGCGTCAGGATGGCTATCCTATTTGTAGCGATGAGTCTGGTTACTACTGCGCAGACAATCAGCAAGAAATCAACCAAACTGTGTACCGGCTGAACGGCATGCTTACCAAGGTCTCGAACGCGAGAACCGGTCTCCTGCATGCTTCGATCCAGCCCACTCCGGTCACTATCGAAATCACAGTAATCATGAATGGAGGCGATACTAATGGCTGAATTGGATTTTTTGAATCAGGATCGATTCTTTTTGGATCTTGATAACGGAATTGTTGAATGGATGTATTACAATCCGGACTCTGTTTCCGGAGGCCAGTTCGTCATCAACATCTTTGGTGTTGATGACATCACAGATGCCCTGTTGGGCACAATGGATGCGGACGATGCATTCGACTATATCGGCAGCAGCTGCGACCAGTACTTAGCGGATAAAGGTACTGCACTTTTCGGAGAAGCTTGGCAGCGCATGTCTGCAAGGGAGCCCTTTGCAATCGGCTGTAGTCACACCACTTTGGGTAATCTGCAGTTGGCATTTCAAGCCAGAGATCTGCTCAATCGCTACTGCCAGCATGAGTTTAAGATGGATGCAGAGTATGATGATCTGCGCAAAATCGCTATCGGCTATACAACCATTACCGATGCAGAACATCATGTACAGGGCTATGCCAACCTGATCGATCATCGTATCGAAGTATACCTCAACGACAACCTTGCAATGCATGACCAATTCGCATCTCTGGCCGAGATGGTACAGTGCGGCCTCCCCGATCTGGAATTCGAAGATATTTACTCTGTTCCCGATTGGGTTGTCGCAGATCACGAACGAGTCGAGCGAGAGAACAGTCTTGCAACCCGCCTTGTCCTCTTCATGAAGGAATACGATCCCGTTTATCCTGAAATTCTGGAACCCGGCGAAACCGATATGGACATGGTCCGGAAGATGAAAGCGGAATTTGGCGACCTAGATCTCATCCCTCCCACAATCGAGGAAATTGAAGATGTTATCCAAACCAGAAACCTTCCTGCCGCCAAGAAGGCAGAGCTTTACGACCTTATGACGGACCTCTATCATATGTACGCTGAGCAGATGTATGTTCCTGTGTTTGATCGTGAGGCGGATGTCCTTCAAAGGGCGTTGGAAACCCTCAATCTCGATAGTCTTGTTGGATATGAGATCTCTTTTGATGATGAGGGTATTTGCCTGTCCAGAGGCAGTCTCACCCTTCACAACGAAGAAATCTACACCTACTTAGCAGGTAAGTTAACTGCAGAAGATTGCCGTCAATTCCGTGACGCTATTTTTGTGGACTACACAGATTTTGTTGATCTAGCAGCACACAATGGTGTCCAACTGGATGGCCGCCTTCGAACCCCTCCTGTGGGTAGAATCGAGTTTCTTGACAACAAGGGGTTCCCAGTGGAAGCTTTCGAATACCAAACTGAAGCTGACCTTTTGGGCATACTGAAGGAAGAACTGAATTGCGGTGTACCTGTGGGCGTCGTGCTCTACCGAGATGGGGACGGCAAAACTATTTCCAGAGATTTTTTGAATGACCTAGATACCTTGCCTAAGCGCGTTTCTGTTAGTGATGCGCCGATGGCTCCCTTGCATGTTGCCCGTTCCGAAAGGGGCGATGCAAGATGAAGCGTGAAATAGTCTTTATCGATGAAGAGACACTCACCCCAGAGGAATTAGAGGTGATCGACGATGGCGAAACCGAAGAATAAGGATGAATATCGCGCTGAGCTTGCGGAAACCTTTGCTCATGTTCTGGAGGAACATGGCTTGCAATGGCGCAAAGAATGGCGCGGTACCGGCGGTGATGCACCTCATAACGGCATCACGAAAGCAAATTATCGCGGTTGCAATGCCTTCTGGTTATCCCTGATTTCGATGCTAAAGGGGTACACTGACCCCCGTTGGGTAACCATGGTGCAGATCATGGACAAAGACAGCAAGTACCACCCCAAGGAAAAGTGGCACCTGAAAGCCGGTTCCACGGCCACCTACGTGGAATACTGGTATCCCTACGATATCGAAAACAAAAAGGCACTTACCTGGGAGCAGTATAAGCATGAAATAGCCAATGGCAGAAACACCTCCGAGTTCAGGCTCTCTACCAAATATACAGCCGTCTTCAATGCTCACGATATTGAGGGCATGCCCGAGCTTCCTACCTTTGAGGAAAGTGATATCACACAGGACGAACTGATCGCCAAACTCAGTGAAGGTATGGAGGTAGAGATCCTGACTGACGGTGGAGATCGAGCTTACTACTCTCCGTCTCAGGACAAAATCCATCTGCCGTCTCCTGGTTCGTTCACCATTGAGTACGCCTTTAATGCAACTGCCCTTCATGAGCTATCTCATGCCACCGGCCACCAGTCTCGATTGGATCGAGATATGGGTGGCTTTTTTGGTTCTTCGCAGTATGCGTATGAAGAGCTTGTAGCCGAAATGTGCTCCTGCTTCATGGGTGTGAATCTGGATCAGACTGCTTCCCCGGACCACATCAATAACCATAAAGCCTATGTTCGGTCCTGGATCAAGGCTATTCGGGATAAGCCCGAAACGTTGATTCGTGCTATCAAAGACGCTCAGTCTGCAGCAGCGTTCATGGATTGGAAGGCCGGCCTCATCACGGACAAGGAGTATTCCCAGACGCTAAATTCCACCATGGAAATTGCAACCCGTAGCCGAGATCGAGATGCCAGATAATTTGTACATTTTTCTTTTTCTCAAAGCTTCCGTATAATAAAAGAAAAACGGGGTAACACTATGAGATTTAAGAAAGCACCGAGGCGAATTGTGGAGCTGAACCGTGAAGAAGTAAGATTGTTAAGACATGCCCTCATGCAGTTCCGGAATAAATGCCTTAATTTCGGCAAGCCAACCGAGGACATCGAAGGGCTGCTTATCAAGGTAACAAAGTAAATAAACCAAGTTGTTATAGCTGTGGAGTGTAATACTTCACGGCTATTTCTATTTCTAGAAAGGAGGAGTTGATATGTATGGGTAGCGTTCTGTATATGACGTTCCTGTTCCTTGCAAAGATGCTAGACAATGCCCTAAGTACCGCCAAAACAATCCTGATCCAGCGCAACAGATGTTTGCTTGCAGGTATTTGTCTGGCTGTCTCAAACTATATCTATCTGCTGATCACTAAGGACGTTGTCTCCTCGGACAGTAATCTTGCGATGATCGTAGTAGCAATTGCCAGTGGCGTGGGATGCTGCTTGGCTGTTGCGGTCAGCAACAAGTTCTCCAAAGAAAGAACCTACGTGAACGTCATCATGTCGGATAACCGTGAGGCTATGCAGGAGTTCAGAGATTTCTTGGCAGAACGTCACATTACCAATGTAACAACTGATAGCTATACGCTGGATTGGGAGACCAAAACCATCACCATAACGGCCTATGCAGACACCAAAGAGCAGCATCGACTCATCAGTCAGTACATCGATGAGAGTCCTTTGAAGTTCAAGCGTGTCATTCAGAAAGCCTAGAAAGGAGACCTATGGCAGACGACATTTACGCAAAATTATATGACCGGTTGTATGCGGAGCAAGAGAAGCATGTGGATTGGCTGTTGTCCCAGCCCCGGATTGAGATTATGCACCAAAGCTATGAATTTGCGATGCGCGAGGATATTCTCATGATCTTTGAAAATGAGGAACTGGAACCTGAACACGCAAAAGCGCTCTATGACAAAGACGTCACCCTTGAGGATCTATTCCATCAATTTGAAGATCTCGAGACCAACCATATGCAAACGATTCGGGACATGATCGAAGACCGGGGTAAAAGTATTATCCGTGAAGCTGAGAAAGGAGGCCGATAAATGCCCTATATTGAAGCAGATGAAATCATGGCCGCAAGGCAGATCGATCTTCTCACATACCTGCAACAGTATGAACCCAATGAACTCGTCAAGTTGGATGGTGGCAATTACTGCACTAGAGAACACGACAGTCTGAAAATCAGTAATGGCAAATGGCACTGGTTTTCTCGAGGCATTGGTGGCCGGACGGCACTGGACTATCTGGTCAAGGTTAAGGGAGTGTCCTTCCCTGATGCGGTGCGTCAATTGACCGGCGGGGTATTCAAGAACTACACCCCACCTAAACAACCACCTGCGCCTAAAGAGAGACACCTGCTCCTCCCGGAAGTAACTGAAGACTGTGAGGAAGTTAGGAAGTACCTTCAAGGTCGCGGAATCCATCCCACTATCATTGACTACTGCATTGCCAACAAGCTTCTTTTCCAAACCGCCAACTATAAGAACGCTCTGTTCGTTGGCTACGACAGTGAAGGAAAACCTCGCTATGGTGCGCTCAGAAGCACCTTCAGTGCATATAAGTCTGAGGCTACCGGCAGCGATAAGCGTTACTCCTTTTCAATTGCAACTAACCCTACGGCGGATACCGTGCATGTTTTTGAGTCCGCAATTGATCTGCTGAGTTATGCAACACTGCAGCTTTATGAAGGGGGCGATTGGAAAAATGCATCCATGCTTTCTCTTGCAGGCGTCTTCGCTCCAAAACGCCAGGGCGTTGTCCCCGTAGCGCTGAGCAGATTCTTGAATGAGAATCCTAATATCAAAACGCTACGCCTTCACCTGGATAACGACGAGGTTGGCCGTGCAGCCGCAACCGGAATCATGGAAGGCCTTAGCGATTATACGGTCATCAATGAGCCGCCCGCATGCGGCAAGGATGTCAATGAGCAGCTGCAATTGAAGGTTGGACTCACTAAGAAGAAGGAGGATCGCGACAGATAATGGAAGTGAAACTATACCAAATCAATTTGGATCGAGATGAAGAAGGCAGAGCTTTCATGGGCCAGGATTGGCTTTCAAAAAAGGTAGACGATCCGACAAAAATCGACAGTTCCATTTATGACTGTGTTTTTGACGGAGAGATTGATGGAACCACTTTGGAAGACGCTTTTGTTACCTTCAATTTCGATCACCCGGACGGCTTCAAGGGTCGTTCGATGTCGGTATCGGATGTTCTTGTCACAGAACTCGAAGACGGCAAGCTTGCCGCATATTTCTGTGATAGCATCGGCTTTGCCCACGTTGACTTCGATATGGATGCCGCCAAAGCATTAAGCCAGGATATCACTGTGGTGATACTGGAGCCCGGCAAGATGGCTCGTGTTGGTACCATTGATGGCTCTTTGGCAGGTATGCAAGAATTTGTGGGCGGTTGGATCGAGGCCTTCTATCCCTTCGAAGAATCTGTTTGCATCGTCTGCAACGAAGAAGGCAAACTGAACAGTATGCCCCTTAATCGTGCTGTTTATGTAGAACCTGAAGAGATAGACATGTCTTATTCCGAACTGAGATCTCAGTTCTACAAAGCCGAAGAAGAAGGCAAGCACATCTCTGGTTACGTGGTTTTCAGCCAAGATAGCTTCAACGCCCCCTACTCCGAAACCTCCCGAACCTATGTTATCTCCAGTGACAACAAGGCCTTCCAGGGAGGCATGGGTGGCTATTCCATCTACGGCTATTGCCTTGATGGAACAGACCCTTGCGTTCGCTTGGACCGTTATATGGCCGTCGAGCACGGTGGTGCTGACGGTTGGAAAATCGAACGCTGCTATATGAAATCTGATGCCCGGCAGATGATTGACATCATCGCCGGTCCTTGTTTTATTTGCGACTGCAGTGGTGAAAACTTCGGCAGTCTTACGGACGAACAACTCCAAAGGTACGCAGAGCAATTCAAATATCCCGAACACTTCTTCCGAGTGGACGGGGAAATTAAGGCTGTGCCTTACCCTCCGGAGAAAAATCAGGAGCGCTGAGGCGCGGGGCTACCTCCAAGGAAATGCCCATGGCATTTTCTTAGCAAGCATCGCCTTTTGACGGCAACTATCGCTTGTTGGGGTAGCCCCAAACCCTTATGCCAGCTGAAAGGAGGAAATCGGTGAGGCGCAGAAATAAAATCGACCTGCGGCTAAATGATGCAGAGCTGGCACAGCTCAACCATGACGTGGAGAAGTCTGGTTGGTCAAGAGAAAGGTATTTGCGTGCCCTCATTGCTAATCGGCCAATACAAGAACGGCCTTCAATGGATCTTGTTTCTGTGCTGAAGCAGCTCCAGCAAATCAACAATAATATGAACCAGATAGCAATGAAAGCAAACTCACTGAACTTTGTGGACACGGCAGCTTACTGGGAAAATATCGAGAGTTTGGAAGAACTCAAAGGAAAACTTTTGGAGGTGATGTACGGTTAATGGCAGTCACATCATTGTGGCGTGTCAAGGGATATATCGGCAAGGTTCTCCTCTATGCCGAGAATCCAGACAAGACCACCAACCCAGAGACGATCCCTGTTGGGGATGCGCTCAACAGGGATACGTTGGAAGATGTTATTTCATACGCAGGTCGTGAGGAGGCGACCAACCAAAGGCAGCTCGTTCGAGGCATCAACTGCACCGCAGAGAATGCTCGAAAAGAGATGATGGACGTGAAAAGACAGTTTGGAAAAGAAGATGGAACGATTGCTTACCACGGTTATCAATCTTTTAGGGAGGGCGAAGTCACACCAGATCAAGCGCACCAGATTGGAATTGATCTGGCCACTAAACTGTGGGGCGATCGTTACCAGGTGTTAGTGGCAACCCACCTGGACAAGAATTCTCACATCCATAATCACTTTGTCATCAACACGGTTTCCTTTGTGGACGGTATCAAGTTTCATCGAACCAAGGGTGACTACCGGCAAATGCAGATAGAGTCAGATCGCCTCTGTAGAGAACACGGTTTGTCCATTATTCGCCACCCTGAAGGAAAACGCAAGAATTACAGCGAGTGGTCTGCAGAGAAAAACGGAAAGCCAACCAAAGTCAGCATGATCCGTGCTGACATTGACCGCGCGATTGCAGCATCAGTTACTGAGCGAGATTTCTATGACCTTCTGGAATCTTGGGGTTATGAATTCAAGTTCTATGGTGAGAGTGGTCGGCCTTTGGAGCGACCCTCTCTCAGGCTCAAAGGCGCGGAGCGGTTCCGGCGATTCGATCGCCTCGGCGAAGATTACTCTGTAGATGAGATCTGCAATCGCATTCTGGAAAACATCCTTGAAAAGGACCCCTTCCCAGAGGATGAGGAGCGCCGGTATTACCAGTATCGCCAGGAGCATCCTCCCCGGACAAAAGCAAAAGGGCTTGCAGCGTTGTATTACTACTACTGCTATGAACTCCACATCATCGTCCGGTTTCCTGCTTCTGTCAAAAAGATTTCTTCTGCACTACGAGAGGATATGCGGAAGCTAGATCGTCTGGATGAGCAGACTAGATTCCTTGCGGAACACAATATTGAGAACCGGGAGGATCTAGACAGGTATCGTAATGATGCTGCAGAAGCAATACCTGCACTCAAAGCAGAGCGGGAGATCCTAAGAAACAAGCTAAAGCGAGTGATTCGTTCCGGAGATGAGGCCGCAATTCTTGATGTTAAGAAACAGATTTCGGCAGTATCGGATCGAATCAAAAAGCTCAAAGCTTCATTCAAAATTTGCGACAGCATAGAAGAACGTGCTTCCAAAATACACGAGCAGCTTGAAATGCTGTACAATGAACAACCCGAAAGAAAGGAGAATTCTGATGAACTATTCAGGAGACGCGGCGGAACAAGTCGTAAGGATGTCCCTAAACGGCGTTGAAGTCGCCGCTAAAATCAGCGGCAAAGCAGCTGAACGATTGGCTGTCTTGCTCTATGCAGTCCTCCGGGATCAGAAGAAAACCAGAGGCAAAACCCGACTTACAAACATGCTGCGAAGCGGTAAAGAACTGAAGGTTTTTGCCGTTAAGGATTCGGAATTGCAGAAGTTCTGCGAGGAAGCCAAAAAGTATGGCGTCCTTTACTGTGTACTTAAAGACCGCAATGCGGAGGATGGTTTAACGGATATCATGGTTCGCGCAGAAGACGCCAGTAAGATCAACCGGATTTTCGAGCGGTTTGGCCTGGCTACCATCGATATGGGTTCTGTCAAAACAGAGATCGAACGTGGTCGTGCTACAGAGCAGACTGGCAGCGAAATCTCGGTACCTGAGCGTACCGGGCCTGTGGGAGATAAGGTACAAACCTTCCTTGACGGCGTAGTCCAGCCGCCCCCCAATCCTACCGCAGAAAGGAACCACACGGAAAACCCCACCACGGCCCGGACGACGAAGTCCCATCGGTCCGAGCCTTCATCCGTGCGCAGAGACGGCCCCGGCGAGGGCGCCCCTGATCGAGCACCTCAGAGAGTCCGTCCTTCTGTAAGACGTGAACTTGAAGAAATTCGTGCCGAGCAGAGGAGAAAGCCGGACCCCGGAAGAGGTAACCAAACTCGTTTCGGGCAGACGCAGCATAAAGCTCCGCAAGCCCCTAAGCGTAAGCCTGTAAAGGAGGGCCGCTAATGGGGAACGGGAAAGTTGTTGTAGAGCTGGATGACTTCGAGCAGCGCCTTATGGTCAGCGGTCTTGCTGACTTTCGTAACGACATGATCCGAGATGAGAAGCCTACAGAAGATGTGGATGATCTCATCTTAAAGGTCATTGATGCCCCAACCAAAAAGGAAAAACGAAGGGCAGACCGTGAGGCAAGATAAGCTCTCAAAGCAGAATATCATTCTGTACGTTTGCGGCGCATTCATTGTTGCGTGGCTTGCCCTTCTAATTGCACCCTGTATGGGTAACGGCCTGATCGGCTTAATTGAAAACTTCGGAACGGTAATGAATAACCCCTTTCGAATCCAACTATGTGAGGACAGCTTAAAAACTGTCCTCATTTTAGTTGGTGCCTATGGCCTTGGTATTGGAATCTATCTATCCACAGCACGCAATTACAGAAGACGCGAAGAGCATGGCTCGGCGAAATGGGGCTCCCCGAGTCAAGTCAACAAGAAGTATGCTGACAAACGCCCTACTGAAAACAAGCTGCTGACCCAAAACGTTGCCATCGGACTAGATGGTCGAAAGCACCGCAGAAATCTGAACATCTTAACTTGCGGTGGTTCCGGTTCCGGTAAGACACGCTTCTTTGCAAAGCCCAACATCATGAACGCTAACACGTCTTTCGTGTGCCTTGATCCTAAAGGCGAACTTCTTCGTGATACGGGTAACCTGCTGAAAGAGAAAGGATATGACATCCGTGTGGTAGATCTTATCAACATGTCCAAGAGCCACTGCTACAACCCCTTCGTATATCTGCGAGACGACAACGACATTCAGCGACTTGTGACCAACCTCTTTAAGAACACAACCCCCAAGGGAGCACAAAGCCAGGACCCGTTCTGGGACCAGGCAGCGACGATGCTGCTTCTTGCTCTTGTGTTTTACCTGCACTATGAGGCTCCCCCTGAGGAACAGAACTTCCCCATGGTAATGGAGATGATTCGTGCCGGTGAAGTCAAGGAAGACAACGAGAATTATCGGTCTACCCTTGATATCCTGTTTGAACGGCTTGAGTCCCGCAATCCGGAGCATATCGCTTTGAAGTACTATCGAAGCTATCACTCCGGCTCTGGTAAGACCCTAAAGTCGATTCAGATCACCCTGATTTCCCGCCTTGAGAAGTTTAATCTGGAATCCCTGGCAAGCATTACTCAAAACGATGAGTTGGAGCTGAGTCAGTTGGGAGAACGGAAGATGGCAATCTTCGCGGTTATTCCTGACAACGACAGCTCCTTTAATTTTATCGTTGGTATGCTCTATACCCAGATGTTTCAACAACTTTACTACCAGGCGGACATCATACACGACGGAAGACTTCCGGTGCACGTTCACTTCGTCATGGACGAATTTGCCAACGTTGCGCTGCCGGATGAATTTGACAAGCTGCTTGCAACCATGCGAAGTCGCGAAATTTCCGTCTCTATCATCATCCAGAACTTGGCCCAGTTGAAAGCACTGTTTGAAAAGCAGTGGGAGTCCATTATTGGTAACTGTGATGAATTCCTGTACCTCGGCGGCAATGAGCAATCAACTCATGAATATGTGTCGAAGCTCCTGGGTAAGGAGACTATCGACACGAACACCTATGGCCGTTCACGAGGCCCACATGGAAACTACTCTACCAACTGGCAGATCAGCGGGCGTGAGCTTCTGGATTCTGCTGAGGTGCGTATGCTGGACAACCAGTACGCCCTTTTATTCATCCGTGGCGAACGCCCCATTGAAGACTTCAAATACGACATTTTGAAACATCCCAATGTGAAGCTGACCACGGATGGCGGAGCTGAGCCGTATCGACATGGTGAGGATCTGATAAGTGTCGCTTCGTTGTCTCTTGATGAGGACCTTCTGAAGAAGGCCACAGCGGAGCCTGTCGATGAAGATGAGTACCTCTTCTTCTGCGAGGAGGAACTCGAAGAACTCATTAAACAAAAATTGGAGGTAATGCGCAATGAGCGAAAACAAGAAGAACAATAAGCTGCCTATGCCCGGCAAAGTAAAAAAGGGCTTCCGTTTCTACGTACTGACGGTGCTGGCACTGACCATGGTGACCGGCATGAGCGTAACTGCTTTTGCTGCCGGTGGAGATCCCCTCACTGTCGTTAACAACCTGTCCGACTTTATCTTCGGCCTGATCCGAGCGGTTGGTCTGATCCTTCTGGGCTGGGGTATCGTCCAGGTTGGTCTGTCTCTGCAGTCCCACGACCCCTCTCAGCGATCTAACGGCTTCCTGACCCTTGCCGGTGGTATCGTCATCACCTTTGCAAAGGAAATTCTGACTCTCATCACCGGTTGATTATCCACAGACATTCAGGGAGGGCTCATCCAAACGAGCCCTCCCGAAAGGAGGTGCATGAATGTCGGATAACTGGGTCGTGCAAAACCTAGAGAATGCACTGGAAGTTTGGAACGAAAAACTCGCTGAGATATGGACGATCATCACACAGTCGCCCGAGACATTTAGAGGCGGCCAAATTTGGTCAGTCATCACCAACATTCATGGCGCAATACAGGCAATCGGTTATGCCCTTTTGGTTTTATTCTTTGTTGTCGGCGTCATGAAAACCTGCGGATCTTTCGCAGAGCTTAAAAAGCCAGAACATGCCATCAAAATATTCATTCGCTTTGTATTGGCAAAGGCTGTTGTCACTTACGGTCTTGAACTAATGCTAGCATTCCTAAGCATCATACAAGGCGTCATCAGTACCATCATGAACTCTGCGGGATTGGGGCAATCTGCAACAACCGTTTTGCCAACAGAGATCATAACAGCCATAGAGGATTGCGGCTTCTTTGAATCGATCCCGCTTTGGGCTGTCACGCTGATCGGTGGACTGTTCGTTTGGGTACTGTCGTTCATTATGATCTTAAGTGTGTATGGACGCTTCTTTAAGCTCTATATGTACACGGCAATCTCTCCGATTCCCTTGTCCTGCTTCGCAGGCGAACCCACACAAAACATTGGCAAGAGCTTCTTGAAGAGCTATGCCGGTGTCTGCCTGGAGGGTGCCATCATCGTCCTTGCCTGTATCATCTTCTCTGTGTTTGCGAACACGCCACCTGATGTAAATGCGGGTGCCGCTGCTGCATCGATGGTCTGGAGTTATATAGGCGAGCTAATCTTCAATATGCTGATCCTGGTTGGAGCTGTGAAAATGGCTGACCGGATCGTCAGAGAGATGATGGGGTTGTAATGAAAACGAAGAATGCCCGAATCTTAAATCGCTGGCAAGGTTGGAGCCTTGCGGATTGCGATTGCAAATACTGCTTATTTTACGGCGGCAAGCGCCACGGCAAGGTGAAGTGTCTTGCAGATGATTGCGTCTGCAAAGAAGAAATAGAGGCTGCGGCCCGTCGAGAAAGGATGAACAATGGAAGTAAAGATAAACCGAGAAATCCGTAACTATACGGAATCTATGTTCTTTGGACTGTCGCTGAGACAGTTCATTTTTTCTGTCCTGGCGTTGGGCGTAGCAGTACTTCTGTACTTTGTTCTGAAGCCTTATCTGGGTACCGAAACTGTGAGCTGGGTGTGTATCCTGGGCGCGGCACCCTTTGCCGCAATGGGTTTCATCACTTATCACGGTATGACTGCCGAACAGTTTCTGTGGGCGTGGTTGAGGTCTGAATTCATCGAACCTCGCTTCTTGCGATCCGAGCCGGTCAACAACATCTACTACGAGGCTATGAAGGGCATCGTAGAATTCCACGAAAAGGAGGGCCATAAAGCGCATGATGAAAACGATTAAGACCATTATGACTCAGGACAAGGAACGATATAAGGTTCCTCGCAGAGTCCAGGATGTCATCCCGATTAGCTGTATCTGGAACGATGGCATCTTCAGGGTAGGAAATAAGTTTGCAAAGTCTTTCAAGTTCACGGACATCAACTATATGGTTGCTTCTCGCGAAGACAAGGAAAATATGTTCCTGACCTACTCCGAACTGCTCAACAGTCTGGACAGTGGTGCGACTACCAAGATTACCATCTACAACCATCGCATGAACGAAGCAGACTTCGAAGGTACCAGCCTGATGCCTATGCAGGGCGACTGGCGAGATGAGTACCGTGAAGAGTACAACCATATGCTTCTGGATAAGGCCATGAACGCAGAAGGTGTTATGCAGGAGAAGTTTATTACCATCTCCATCGCCAAGAAAACTGTGGAAGAGGCCAGAGCCTACTTTGCTCGTATCAGTGCGGATCTGCAGGCACACTTCGCCGCACTGGGGTCGAAATGTGTCGAATTATCTGCAAGCGATCGCCTGCGGGTACTCCATGACTTCTACCGTTCCGGAGAAGAGAACTTCTTCACTTTCAATGCCCGTGACATGATGAAGAAGGGTCACGACTTCCGTGACTATATCTGTCCCGACAGCATCGAGAAGTATTCCGACTATCTGAAGATCGGCGAACGCTATGCTCGTGTAATCTACCTGAAGGATTATGCTTCCTATATCAAAGACAGCATGGTTTCCGAGCTGACGGAGCTGAACAGAAACATGATGCTCTCCATCGATGTGATTCCCATCCCCACGGATGAAGCTGTGCGAGAGGTTGAAAACCGTTTGCTCGGTGTGGAAACCAACATCACCAACTGGCAGCGTCGTCAGAACAGTAACAACAACTTCTCTGCGGTTGTTCCTTATGATATGGAACAGCAGCGTAAGGAATCCAAGGAGTTCCTGGATGATCTGACCACCCGTGACCAGAGAATGATGTTTGCCGTCATTACTATGGTTCACACCGCTGACACCAAGGAACAACTGGATAGCGACACTGAGGCATTGCTTTCCACTGCACGAAAGCACATGTGCCAGATGGCAACGCTGAAGTACCAACAGTTCGATGGCCTGAACACTGTTCTTCCCATCGGTGTCCGTAAGATCAATGCCTTCCGAACCCTGACCACCGAAAGCCTTGCGGTATTCATGCCGTTTAAGGTCCAGGAGATCATGGATAAGGGAGGCGTTTATTATGGCCAGAACGCAATCTCCAACAACCTGATCCTCTGCAACAAGGCAAACCTGCTGAACCAGTCCGCATGGTTGCTTGGTGTCCCTGGTTCCGGTAAGTCCTTCTGTGCGAAGGGTATCATGGTTCCCACTATCCTCAACAGCGATGACGAGATTCTGATCTGCGACCCTGAAGGCGAATACGCACCCATGGTGGAAGCTCTTATGGGTGATGAGTGTGCAGTCATCCGTGTCGCTGCCGGTGGCAAAGATCGTTTGAATGCCATGTATATGGTTGAGGGTTACGGTGAGAACGACCCCATTATCGTCAAGTCTCAGTTCATCATGTCCCTGATTGAACAGATTGACAGTAAGGGTGTTGGTCCTCAGCAGAAGTCCATCATCGACCGCTGCACCAGAGCGGTCTACCGGGATGCAGAGCAGAGCGGCATTGTGCCTACCCTCAGCACCTTGAGAGACAAACTGATGCAGCAGCCTGAGCCCGAAGCAAAGCAGATCGCACTTTCCATGGAACTCTTCACCACCGGTTCTCTGGACATCTTTGGTCAGCACAGCACTGTGGATCTGGATAAGCGAGTTGTTGTCTTTGATATCCATGGTCTGGGTGCACAGCTGAAGCCCACCGGCCTCCTGGTTATCACGGATACGATTCTGAACCGAGTCACCTTGAACTGGAAGCGTGGCAAGCGAACTCACGTCTTCATCGACGAGTTCCACGTGGTCTTCGAGAACGAGTTCTCCGCATCCTTCTTCAACTCTGCCTGGCGTCAGTTCCGTAAGCGTAATGCTTATCCCACTGCGATCACGCAGAACGTGGAGTATCTGCTTGACTCTGTGCAGGCAAGCACTATGCTTTCCAACTCCGAATTTGTTGTCATGCTGAACCAAGCAGCTTCCGACCGTGAGAAACTGGCGAAGCTCTTGAACATTTCCAACGAGCAGCTTAGCTATATCACCAACGCTGACGCAGGCTGTGGTTTGATTAAGTACGGCTCTGCATTGGTGCCCTTCATCAATCGTTTCCCCAAGGATACTAAGCTGTACAGCCTGATGACCACCCGCCCCGGTGAGGGCAAATTCTCTGGACAGGCCTCTTAAGGCCTGTCCTCCAGGAGGGATGAAAATGAAGAAAGGAATTACTATTACACTCTCTGCAGTAACGCTTGCTGCGTGCGTCATTGGGGCTGTCCTCTATAAAAGACACCTCAACGAGCGCAACCGCTTCAAGCCTGCAGAGGAACTTCGAATATGCTAGCCTAAAGGAGGTGCATTATGCCTGACATTAAAACACGAGAACACGTGAAGAACGTCAAGGTCATTGATAAGGCTGCTGTCGCTGGCGAACGCATGCGGACCGCGTTTGTTCGCACCAAGGACCAGACTAAGAACCTGATGGATGATGGTCAGGCGTCTCCGCATGAATATGCTGAGGATCAGATCCGATATGCAGCAGAAGATGTTGTTCACGATGTGGGACACGAGGTTAAGCGAGGCACTAAGAAAGCCGTGGACAAGGCCAAAGAGGCTCGCCGGCAACAGAAAGAGGCTAAGCGTACTGCGGAAAAGGCAAAAGAAACCACTCAGGAAACTGCAAAGCAAACCACAGACACTGTTAAGCAAACTACCAATCAGGTAAAGAGTACAACCGAGCAGGTCAAGCAGGTGGAACGCGGGTCTACCCGTGTGAGGCGAGCTCAGAACCGAACGATCAAGACCACAAAGCAGTCTACCAAGACCATAAAGCAAACGGCTAAGTCCACCGGACAGGCTACGGCAAAGACGGCCAAGGGTACAATCAAGACTGCAGAAAAAGGCGTCAAAACGGCACAGCAGACATCAAAGGCTGCTGTCAAAACTGCAGAAGCAACGGCAAAGGCTACGAAGGCTGCCGCAGAAGCCACAGCCAAGGCTGCTAAGGCCGCTGCCCACGCAGCGAAGGTCGCAGCCAAGGCAATTGTCGCAGCGGCAAAAGTTGCGGCAAAAGCAATCGCCGCCGCTGCTAAAGCTGTTGCCGCAGCTATCAAGGGCCTTGTTGCTGCCATTGCTGCCGGTGGTTGGGTTGCTGTTGTTATCATCGTTGTTATTTGTCTAATCGGCGCTTTGATTGCGTGCTTCGGTATCTTCTTCTCCAGTGAAGACACGGGCAGTGCGAAAACAATGCAAATGGTTGTTCAGGAAGTGAACCAGGAATACCAGGATAAGCTTGATAGCATCAAGGCGTCCGTGACTTATGATACTCTGGAAATGTCCGGCTCGATGGCTGTATGGCCGGAAGTTCTTTCTGTCTATTCGGTGAAGGTCACGTCAGATCCTAACAATCCACAGGAGGTTGCCACTATTACGGATGAAAAGGAACAGATCCTCCGAGATATCTTCTGGGAGATGAACGAGATATCCTATACCACATCAACCGAAGAGGTAACCGAGATTGTTGAAACAGATGATGGCGAAGGAAATATCATCGAAGAGGAGATTGTCGTCACGAAGACCACGCTTCACATCGTCGTTACCCATAAGACGGCAGATGAGATGGCGTCTCAATATAGCTTCACTGCAGATCAACAGGAACACCTGGATGCTTTGCTGGAAGAAGGAACTGCAAGCATGTGGGCCTCCGTTCTGTATGGCGTCTATGGTGAAGACGATCAGATTGTTGCTGTTGCCATCTCGCAGATCGGTAACGTCGGCGGCATGCCGTACTGGAGTTGGTATGGCTTTGGATCTCGTGTTGCCTGGTGTGCTTGCTTCGTAAGCTGGTGTGCCAACGAGTGTGGCTATATTGACATCGGTGTTATCCCAAAATTCGCCGGTTGTGTCAATGGCGTCAATTGGTTCAAGCAGCGTGGTCAATGGGCTGACGGAAGCTTTGAGCCCGCGCCCGGTATGATTATCTTCTTCGACTGGGATTCCCCTGATGGTGAGTCCGGACCTCAGGACGGCTTGTCTGACCACGTTGGTATCGTAGAAAAGGTCGAGAATGGGCGAGTCTACACCATTGAAGGCAATACCAGTGACAGTTGCGCAAGACGAAGCTATCCTCTCGGATACTATGAAATATTGGGATACGGAATCCCGGCATATTAATTTTAATGCCATGGCTGTTGCTCCTTGCGGAGCAACGGCCATGGCTCTTTTTTGTTTTAGGTGATGCTTGTGGCCATCACCTCTTGTAGTAGTATAGTTGAATTTTTCTAATCATGTGATATACTATTGTTAAAGTCTAGGACTCAAAAAATCGTACTATACCTCTGTAAGACGAACAATGAAGGTGATTGTATGGATAATTCAGCTAAGCTCCGCCCTCTATACTTGGCCAAGATCCTGTATGAAAAAACCGATGAAGAGCACTACCTTACAACTGCACAACTTGCGCAAATTCTTGAAGAGCAGTATGGCATTACCTCTCATCGGCAAACAATCAAGGCTGATATTGAGTTGTTAAAGCAATTTGGCTTAGAAATCGAAGAGGTCAAATCTGTCCAAAATCGCTATAACCTATACGGTCGACAGTTTGATATTCCCGAACTCAAGCTGCTAATTGACGCTGTTGAATCCTCCAAGTTCATCACAGCAAATAAGAGCCAGGAACTCGTAGAGAAACTGAGCAGACTTGCAGGAGAACATGCCTCTACCGGACTGAAAAGAAATGTTTGTTGCGAGAATCGTGTAAAGCCTGGTAATGAGAAGATCTACTTGATCATCGATGCAATCAATGAAGCAATCAATACAAACAAAAAGATCTCCTTCCAGTATTTCCGCTATGATGCAAACAAAAAGCAACAGCTAAAGTTAGACGGCAAGTCTTACGAAATAACTCCGCTTCATCTTGTCTGGAATGGTGATTACTATTATATGATTGGCGTATATGATTATAAGCAGAGACTCGGTAGTTTCCGCGTAGATCGCATTGCCAAGCGGCCCGAAATCTTAGATACCGAAGGAACCCCGGCACCCGAAGGGTTTGATATTAATAAGCACATCAACACAACCTTCCGTATGTTTAATAGCCATCACGAAGAAGTTGAATTAATTTGCGATAATGATGTCATGGACTCCATAATTGATCGCTTTGGCGAGGACGTAGTTACATATACCTTTGATCAAAAGTCTTTTAAAGCTGTAGTCAATATTGCAGTCAGCAATGTCTTCTATAGCTGGATTTTCGGCTTTGGCGGAAAGGTAAAAATCAACAGCCCCGAGCCCGTTAAAGCGCGCTATGCGGAAATGTTGCAAACTGCTGTGCTGGGTTTGGATTAACACCCAATTCGCCTAAACAGCATAATTCGTGCGAAAATATAAATTTTCTTGCTTTTCTTCGCATCAGCTGCTATAATCAATTACAACGCTGCCTGCGGCGCTGTTATAGTAGCGGCAGCAAAAACGATTACCCCAAAAGCTCTGCCGTGTGCAGAGCTTTTATTTTTTCATCGGAGGAGAATGATTATGGCAGTAAGTTATAAGAAACTCTGGAAGCTCCTAATTGACATGGATATTAAGAAAAAAGACCTCAGTGCTAAGGCTGGCATCAGTCCTGCAACCATAACGAAAATGGGAAAAAATGGTCATGTTACAACCGAGGTATTGCTTAAGATCTGTACTGCGTTAGATTGTGGCGTGGATGACATCATGGAAATTGTGGCTGAAAACAGCAAACTGTAAAGGACGAGGATTATGGCTGCTATAAACGATTTAATTAATCAGATTCAAGATCCCGCGCTGCGAGAGCGCATTCAAAAAGAAGTTAACAAGCTGGCAAAGCAAAAAAAGTTCGGCTTGGTATTTGAGGAGCATATGCCGGAATGCACACCTCTCTATGATATGCCCATTAAGGTAGGCACCACTGTAGCCAAGAGGGCCGGTTCAGTTAATGACATTTATAAGGTTCTTCGCATCAAAGATGGTATGACAACTTGCCTACACAAGGAATCCCAGGAAACTTGTACCATCGATGCTGCAGAGCTTGTGGCTGTTGCAGAGTTTGGCGAGTCCATCTATCCGTATCTAAAGCCTATCGACTCCGTATGTAACGCTCCTGACAGTGATCTGTGGCATACATTGATCGAAGCAGACAATTATCACGCGCTTCAGCTGCTTGAGTACCTTTACGCAGGTAAGGTGGATTGTATCTACATAGATCCTCCATATAACACGGGCGCTCGAGACTGGAAGTATAATAATGATTATGTCGACGGAAGCGATGCCTACCGTCACAGCAAATGGTTATCGTTTATCCAGAAACGCTTAGAAATAGCAAAGCGTTTGCTGAATCCCACTGACTCAGTTCTAATTGTCACAATCGATGATAAAGAATATCTCCACCTTGGGTGCTTGCTTGAAGAAATGTTCCCGTATGCGCGGATACAGATGATTAGCGACGTAATCAATCCCAAAGGCACAATGCAACGTCAGATTTTCCCACGTACCGACGAATATATTTTTTATGTTTGGATTGGTGAAGCAGCACCTGTCGAACAAAGACTAAATAATGACTGGCTAATCGGAAATGCAGAAAACACCAAGCACAACCGGTATAGATGGCAACCCTTTGTACGGGCAAATTTCCTTCGCAAGAAAACACCCAGTATGTTTTATCCCATTTTTGTTAACGAGGACGGAACAAAAATCACCCGAGTTGGAGAATCCTTGCCAGTAGGAGTTGACCGAGCTACGGTCCAGGTGTCCCCTGGAGAAAGAGCAGTCTTCCCTATAAATACCAAAGGTGAAGAATCAATTTGGCATCTGTCACAACAGTCCCTAATGGAATCTTACAATAAAGGTTTTGTGCGCCTTGGTTCTTTCACAGACAAAGGAATGAGCATTTCCTATCTTTCCTCTGGTATGCAAAAAAAGATTGAGGATGGATCGATCCCAGTCGTGGGGCATAACAAAGATGGATCAATTATCTTCGACGTTGAGAGTTATCAGCCGGAGTTTATCCCCGGAACGCAATGGCGAATCAAAACACACGATGCCACTGAACACGGAACCAAACTCTTACAAGACTTTATTGGGAATAGGTTTTCGTATCCGAAATCACTGTACTCTACGCATGACGCTATTATGTTCTATGTTTCCAATAAACCTAACGCTTTGATCGTTGACTTCTTTGCAGGTTCTGGAACTACGCTTCATGCGGTTAACCTTCTTAATGCAGAGGACGGCGGACGGCGTCGTTGCATCATTGTAACCAATAACGAAGTTAGTGCAGAGGAGCGCAAGGAATTTGAAGACCGAGGCATTAAACACGGGGATGAGAAATGGCTAAATCGTGGAATTGCGCGGTATGTGACATGGCCTCGTACTGTTTGCAGCATCACTGGTTATGATGTTAATGGTAAGCCATTAAAAGGCACTTACTTTGGCAGTGATATCCCTATGGCAACCGGATTCAAGGCCAATGCTGCATTCTTCCAGTTAAGTTTCGTTGATAAAACAGCAGTGGCCCTTGGACTGGCATTTAATGAAATGCTGCCTATGCTTTGGATGAAGGCTGGAGCTACAGGAAAATGCCCAACCGTAGAAGGATCGTCTATTCCTAATATGCTAGTATTGCCAGATAATAGGTTTGCCGTTCTGATTAACGAAAATACTTTCGCATCTTTTGAGGAAGAGCTTGCAAGGTATCCCGAAATCCAAACGGTGTTCTTGGCAACGGATTATGATATCACCTACCGTGCCATGGCAAAAAATCTGAATGTACGAAATACCTACCAACTCTATCGGGATTATTTGGACCATTTCAGATTGCACAGGGGGAGAAACTAAATGATTTGTGAATTATTCCCTTTTCAAAAACAGGCTGTCAATGATCTGCGTTTCCGCATCGCATTGTCACTTAATAACTATCGTATGCTGAAGGTGCCTCAGGTGGTATCTCTGCAGGCGCCCACCGGTTCCGGTAAAACGATTATCATGTCTGCTTTGATTGAAGACATACTTTTTGGGTCCGAGCAGTTTACCGAACAGCAGGACGCAATCTTTGTTTGGCTTTCTGACTCTCCCCAGTTGAATGAGCAGTCCAAGCAGAAAATTGAACTGAAAGCAGACCGGATTCGGTTGGATCAGTGTGTGGTCATCGCAGATGATTCTTTTGATATGGAAGTCTTAGAGGATGGTCATATCTATTTCTTGAACACCCAGAAGCTGGGCAAGGCTGGCAATCTAAGCCGCCGATCTGACGCCCGACAGTATACCATTTGGGAAACTATTGAAAACACTGCGCGAACCAAAGCTGACCGCTTGTACTTTATCATTGATGAAGCACACCGCGGTATGCAAGGGCGTCAGGCAGGCACAGCAACTACCATCATGCAGAGATTCATCAAGGGCAGCCCCGAGCATAACCTCTCACCGATTCCCGTTGTTATCGGCATGAGTGCCACTTCTGAGCGTTTTGATGCTCTAATCGGCAAGGACACAACATCTTCTCTCCATAAGATAATCGTCTCCCCGGCACAAGTGCGTCAGTCCGGTCTGTTGAAGGATCGCATTGTTATTACTTACCCAGAAGATCCCACCAAGCATAGCGATATGGCGGTTCTCCAAGCAGCAACGGATGAATGGCAGGATAAGTGCAAGCACTGGTATCAGTATACCTACGAGCAACATTATACCAATGTGAATCCTGTCTTTGTTATCCAAGTTTGTGCCGGTTCTGGAAAAAGCATCTCCGACACAAACCTTGATGATGTGATAGCCAAAATTGAGGAACGCATAGGCGAAACATTCAAAGAGTACGAAGTCGTTCATACTTTTGGATCTACTGGCACTATATCAATCCACGGCCTCAACGTCCATCACATCGAACCTTCCGAGATTGCAGAGGATCGTCGTATCCGTGTTGTCCTTTTCAAAGAAAACCTGTCCACCGGCTGGGACTGCCCTCGCGCAGAAACCATGATGTCCTTCCGCAGAGCTGAAGATGCCACATATATTGCCCAGCTACTCGGACGAATGGTTCGTACGCCACTCCAGTGCCACGTGCTGGTCGACGATTCTCTGAATGAGGTTCGGTTGTATTTGCCTTACTTCAACCGTGAGAATGTGAAGAAAGTTATTGATGAGTTGCAAGCATCTGAAGGCGGCGAAATTCCGACCGTGGTGGAAGGAGAGTCTCTCGATCACCAAGTCTTCGATACTTGGACAGTTCACACCTCGAAGAAAAAGCAACAGAAACAAGTAGAAGGCCAGACAAGCCTCGAGGATCTCATGAGCGGTTTGGAATCTGACCCTGTCGTCCTTCCCGTAGCGGAAGAAACTCCTTCTGTTATTAAACCCGCAAATGATATGCCCCAAGTTGCTGGCGCTCCGCAAAACGTTGCACCCACCAACAATGTAGCTGAGAACAAAACACCCAGCATAGCCGTGCAACCCACGCCGACAGATAATACTCAGCAACCAACCGCTAAGCCTGTACCCGTTACACCAAACTCCACGCTATCGCCAGATGTCCCGCAGCTTTCCGTCCTGCCGACAATTGATCGCGAAGGCATAACAAAATTTATCAATGAGCAAGGCTACTTGACCTACATGGTTCGTTCTGTCAAGATCAATAGCTATTTAAAATCATTGATGAGTCTTGCCGGACTTCTGACCCAGTTTAATATCTGCATTACTGCGACAGATGATGTTAAGAATGACGTTGCTGAACTCATTCGTAAATATGTGACTCAGCTACACATCTCCGGCAAATACGATGATCTTGCAAGACAGGTTATGGAAATGAAACTTTCTATGCAGATCTTTGATGTTTTTGGTGAAGCTATTCGCTCCGATAGTATAACGGATCTGTTTACTACCGCCGAATCGGATATCGACCGCCAGTTGAGAGCTGCTGATGCAAAAATGGGTGGCTGCGGTTTCCATTTGGCATACGGCAGAAAGTACTTTGATTTGGATAACCTTAATGCCTTTAAGATAGACTGTATCCTTTTCGCATTCGACAGCGAGTGTATTGTTCAACTGAATGAGTACGCTGAAAAGAAATTCCATGAGCTGAACGACAAATATAGAAAGTACATTACTGCGAAACCCGAAAAGTGCAAAAAACAGTACAGCGATATTGTGGCTGATGGCGACGAGATCAGTAAGCACAACTTCGCTCTACCTGAAACCATCAGTGCAAGAGTTGAAGTCAATGGCACAGAATTTTATGACCATCTGTTTGCTAACCCGGCTGGTACCGCACGAATTAAGTTAAACAATTGGGAGCTGGCTGTGCTCGCAGAGGAACAAAAACGTTCCGACTATGTTTGCTGGTTACGTAATCCCCCTAGTCAGTCTTGGTCTCTCTGCGTTCCTTATGAAATGGACGGAAACTGCCGCAAGCTGTATCCCGATTTTGTCATAGTGCGCAAAGATCCGGTGCTTGGTTATATCATTGATATTCTCGAACCTCATAGCCCAGATTTCAAAGACAACTTAGGTAAGGCAAAAGGACTTGCCGCATACGCTGCAAACGAACCCAAAATGGACAGAATCCAGCTTATCCGTGTTGGCAAGGACGCTGCTGGCAACAATCGTTTTAAGCGTCTGAATTTGGCCAAAGGCAGCGTTCGCAACAAAGTACTGGCAGCAATTAACACGGACGAGTTAGATCACATTTTCGAAACTGACGGTGAATTTGAAGACTAAAAAAGATAGGTAGGTAGGTATAAGCCATGATACACAATAGTGCTACAAAATCTTACAATTTCATAGATTTATTTGCAGGAGCTGGCGGATTATCCGAAGGCTTTATGCAGGCTGGCTTTACGCCTGTAGCACATGTGGAAATGAACGCTTATGCTGCACAAACCCTAGAAACGAGAACTGCTTATTTCTATCTTAAAGCACAGAATCAGCTAGATATTTATTACGACTACATCGAGGGAAACATTCCAAGAGACGAGTTCCTTCAGCATATCCCTGATGATCAGTTGAAGTCCGTATTCTGTGAAACTATGTCTGATGAATCGCTTCCTGGCCTTTTCGACAAGATTGATGAAATCCTTACAGCAACGGGAACCACCAATGTGGATGTTATCATTGGTGGCCCCCCTTGCCAAGCATATTCCCTTGTAGGCAGAGCGCAAAGTAGTCATATGGAAACACCTATGGCCAGCGATCCCAGAAATGATCTTTATAAGCTTTATGCAAAATTTTTGCAGAAATATCAGCCCAAGATGTTTGTTTTTGAAAATGTCATGGGTATAAAGTCTGCAAACGGCGGCGCGACGTGGCAGAAAGTTCAGGAAGCCTTGCGGGCAGTAGGATATGAAATTGATTTCCATGAGCAGAATTCCAAAGATTTTGGGGTTCTGCAAAGCCGAAGACGAATGATTATAGTAGGCTGGTTGAAAAACAGTGGTCTTTCTTATCCGAAATTTGCAAAGAAAAGCATAAATGCAACTGTAAACGACATTCTTACCGACCTTCCGTCACTTCATCCTGGCGAAAGTTCTACTCAGTATCGCACCACTAAGACCAGCCGTTACCTTGCAGAAACAGGTATTCGCACTAAAGATGACATACTTACACACCATTGCGCCCGCACTAACAAGCCTCGTGATATTGCAATTTACAAGAAAGCCATAGAACTCTGGAATGACGGCCACCAAAGACTAAACTATAACGACCTCCCTGATGAGCTTAAGACGCATAAAAACAGATCGTCTTTTTTGGACCGTTTCAAAGTTGTGGAGGGCGATGAATCTTGTTGCCATACCATGCTAGCTCATATTTCTAAGGATGGTCATTATTTTATTCATCCGGATTTGGCCCAACATCGTTCGATTACTGTTCGCGAAGCCGCCCGTATTCAGTCTTTCCCGGACAGTTATTTCTTCGAAGGCCCACGGACAGCGCAGTTTACACAGATCGGCAACGCTGTTCCTCCGCTGATGGCCAAAGGTATTGCGGAAGGGATCATGCAGGAATTAAGGCAGGAGGAAAATAATGGAAAGCAATCTCCTACTTGAACAATATAGCTGGTATAAAAAACAACATTTAGATGCATCGCCGTTCAAGTGCTTGTTAAATGCCAATATTGCGCTCAATCCTCATCAGATCAATGCTTTCTGCGCCGCTATTCAAGCTTTAAAGACTGGCGGCATCATCTTAGCAGACGAAGTTGGTTTAGGTAAAACTATTGAAGCCGGTTTAGTATTAAACTACGTCTTAAAATCTGGTGCAAAGAAAGTATTAATTTCTCTACCTGCAACGTTGCGTAAGCAATGGGAAATTGAATTGCTTGAAAAATTTGGAATAGAGTCCATTATTCTCGATAGGTACACGGTTGAACGAGATGCTCTTTCTATAAAAAGCCAACTAGAAGATCGCAGCAAGATCAAAGTTGTATTAGCTTCTTATGATTATTCGTCCAAACTAATAAAGCGATTCCCTGATGTTAAATGGGATTTCCTGATCATTGATGAAGCACATAATTTAAGAAACGTCTTCCACGGAACCAAACGGGCAAAGAATCTCTACGATCTAACCAGAGGGATTCCTAAAATCTTGCTTACTGCAACTCCGCTCCAAAACGCGCTTTCCGACCTTCATGGATTAGTGTCATTTATTGATCCTCGTATATTTGGTTCAGAAAAAATCTTTAACAGACGTTTTGTTGAAGGCGGAGATTATGACGAACTTAAGCAAGAGCTTCTTCCCGTATTATATCGAACGCTGCGTCGTGACGTTGGCAAGTACATGGCATTTAGTAAGCGAACGTGTCTTACTGTAGACTTCCACCTAAGCCCGGAAGAGGCAGCACTTTACGAATTAGCAAATGCATTCCTCAAGCGCGAAACACTGTACTCTATTCCTACCGCAAATAAGGGATTAATTATTCTTGTCATTCGTAAGCTCCTAGCTTCCTCAAGTTTTGCTTTAATTGAAACATTTGAAGTGCTAGAAAAGCGGCTTGTGAAGCTGTACGAGGGAACAAAATCCGCAATGGCACAGGAAGGCTTTGACTTATTCTGGGCATTTGTCGAAGATGAAATCGACGAGTCTGCGTTTGATGACTATGATGACGAGGAGACAGCTGCACGGAAACAAGCTATATCTGCTGAATTGGAAGTTGTTCGCAGCATTCTTGACGTTGCGAGAAAGATCACTACAAACGCTAAAATTTCTGCGCTTAAAGATGCCTTATCTTTTGCTTTTGATCATCAGACATCTGAAGGAATCGCACAAAAAGCTGTTGTTTTTACAGAATCCAAGCGCACGCAGAAGTATATTGCTGCAGAACTTAGAAAATCTGGCTACAGTGACGACGATATACTCTTGTTTAATGGCGACTTTGATGATGCCATGACCAAAGAAATATACCGTGCTTGGCAGATAAAAAATTATGGAAAAACCAACTACGGCAGAAGCGTTGAGTATAAACATGCAATCGTCGATTATTTCAAGAATCATGCTAAAATCTTGATCGTTACCGATGCTGGATCCGAAGGTTTAAACTTGCAGTTTTGTAATACTATCATAAACTACGATTTGCCTTGGAACCCTCAGAAAATTGAACAGCGGATTGGTCGTTGCCATCGTTATGGACAAACGCACGATGTAGTTGCAATAAACTTGCTGAACACAGATAACGAAGCTGATAAGCGGGTATATGATATCCTCTCTAAAAAGTTCGAGCTCTTTGAAGGTGTTTTTGGTGCCTCGGACGTTGCTTTGGGTGCATTAGAATCTGGTACAAGCTTTGAGAAAAGAATTCTTGCTATTTACCAAAAATGTGGAACCGTGCGTGAAATCAAGAAAGCATTCGCTGAATTGAACCGACAACTGGACAGCCGGATAAATGCTCAAGCTGCTGAACTTCGCTCTTTATTGCTAACAGAGAGTAGAGAGGCAAAAGGAGAGGCTTTGGAGAAGACGAAAGCGGATATCGAAAAATATCTACGAGACGTTGAATACTGGAGCCAAATTGATGAACCCCAGATGGATCATAAGCTATATTATTGGCAAATTGACAACTGGGGCGAAAAAGTATTCGGATCTCACGGTACACTTTTCCTCGGTGCATTCTTGGACAATTCCAAACTTCTATTCCCAGTTCTTTTGCTATGCGACGAGCATGGTGAGTATATTGATTTTACAGAGGACGATATTGTAGCAGCTTTAGAAAGTGCGGACGATTCTGATGTTAAATATTTCAAACCAACTGCAGAAGAATTAGCCAACTTTGAGCAGATTTACACTCGCCTCACTGAAGAAGTATGTAATCAGCATAATGAATCTATTGCTCCCATTATTGCCTATAACGAAAGAAAGATTCAGAACTGGGTAGCTGTTCAATTGGAGCAGCTCCAAGTTCAAATAGCCGAGGCAAGAAAAGAAGTAGAAAACTATCTTTTTGAAGAAATGATGGCACCTGATTCTCTTCAAAAGAAGGATATTCGCAAGAAACTTGCCGAAGCAAAAAAACGTATGGAAGCATTACAGAAAAATCATCCCAAGCGAGTTAAAGAGATTCAAACTGATGCTCAAAACGAGATCAATCAGTTCAACAAAACCCAAGCTATTAGACCGATACTGCTTATTAATATCGTACTTAAATTCTAACAGGAGGGGCCACCTATGGCAGATAGATTCAAGTTTGCAGGTGTACGACAGAAGGTCATAGAAATGATAAAAACTGACCTTCTTGGCCCAATGGACGAAAACGAGGTTCTTCAGCAAAATCCTCGTTTTGAATATCTTGTTGGTATGTTAGCACCTCAATTACACGCAGATGCTGCAACGGAACAAGAAATCGATGGAGATGCCGCATTTGAAGGCGATGCAGATTATACTGCCGGAGAAGAAGATGACAACGAGCCCATCTCCGCTAACCGTTTTAAGACGCCCTCGTCTATTGGTATTAGCTTCTATATCGAGGCAACTACGCCTAATTTATGTGTAGATGTTTCCTGGGGAGACTATGTTAAGTCTTCGGACAAGGTTCCTGGGAAAGAAGGCAAAGAACGACCGGTCAACATCTATACACGCCATCCTCAAGCAGAAACGGTAAGTATAGATCTAACCACATTTTCGAAAAGCAAGGAATTTCCGCTTACTATTGACTCAAATATTGTCCTTCACATTTCAAAGATTTCCCTAAAGCAAGGATATACTCTTGTCACTGCATACATTGTTAACCGCCGCAAAAATGCCGAAAGTGATGTAGCTGGGATGATGTTCCAGGTTGAGTTGAAGGTGCATGACAAAGATAATAATCCCGTTTTTGTGGCTGAGCACATCTGCAGAGAGGTCCTCGCTGAGGACGAGTTTTACTTTGCTCAGCGTCCCATATTGGGACGCGGACGTGGTTGCGCTGCATCCTGGAATGCCGATGCCAACGGACGCGCTTCTCTGATTGAGTCTTCTTTTATTCCAGAATATGAATTTGCCGGTGTTAGTGCTGCGCTAGAGGGATTTGATCAGTTCTATTTTTCAATGCGCAGCCTAGGCATCACAAAGAAAAAGGACGACATTATCAATCGTCTAAATGTCTTGGCCGATTCCTATGAAACATGGATTAATAATACGCTGATCAATGACAAGAAGATGTCCGATACCAACTTTAAAAACCAAATTGGAAACGGTATCGTATTCAAATGTCAGGAAGCATTACGCAGGATCCGTGCCGGTATTCAGCTGTTAATTAATGACAGCATCGCGTTTGATGCATTTTGTTTTATGAACCGCGCAATGATTTTGCAGAGAAATATCATGAATTTCTCTAGAAAATATGGTACAGGCATCGAATGCAACCTAAAGGACTTTCTAGACCCCAGAAAACCTGAAAACAATTTTGGCTGGAGACCTTTCCAGATTGCGTTTATTTTGATGAATCTGAACGCAATAGTCGATTCCAATCATGAAGATCGAGAGATTGTAGATCTATTATACTTCCCTACCGGCGGCGGTAAAACGGAAGCATACCTCGGCTTAATGGCCTTTGTTATTGCAAACAGACGCCTCCGAATTGATGAAAACGATACTTATAACAGAGACGGCGGCGTTACTGCAATTCTTCGCTACACACTGCGTCTGCTTACAACGCAGCAACGCGACAGAATTACCAAAATGGTCATTGCCGCAGAAATCCTCAGAGAACAAGAAGCTCCAAAATACGGCAGCGAACCTATTAGCATTGGCTTTTGGGTTGGTGGAGGCGTTACACCAAATAATTTTGAGGAGCTTAAAGAAGACCCAGAGGATGTGCAAAAAACTAGAAATGCTCGAGCCAAGAAGAATCTGATATATAAACAGCTTCTAACCTGTCCGTTTTGCGGAAAACCTCTTGCAGAAGAAAATTTCTATATTGACATTCCCACTAAATCTGTAAGCATCTATTGTTCTGATGAGCATTGCATGTTTTATCGATATAAAATGGGTAAGAAAATGAAAATCCCTGTATACTTGGTCGATGAAGAAATCTACGCAAAATGTCCTACCATTATTCTGTCAACAGTAGATAAATTTGCTCGTTTACCTTGGGCAGCTGAGACAAATGCACTTTTTGGCCGGGTCGACCGCTTGTGTAGCCGAGACGGTTATGTAGCAATTGGTACAAAACATTCTAAGCACAACAAGACAGAAGAATTACCGGCATCAAAATTGTCTCCAATTAAAGCTTTCTTGCCGCCCGAATTAATCATACAAGACGAGCTACATCTGATTACTGGACCTCTAGGCACGGTCTATGGTGCATACGAAACTGTCATTGAGGATCTTTGTTCTTATATGCATAATGGCAAAAAAATCAAGCCTAAATATGTTGTATCTACAGCTACCATCAAGAACGCTTCTGAACAAACAAGATGTCTATACGGCAGAAAGGAGACTGCACAATTTCCGCCCAATGGTTTTGAGATTGGTGATAGTTTCTTTATTCGGGAAATTCCTATAAGCACCAATCCGTTCAGAAAATACGTCGGTATATGTGCACCTGGACAATCTGTAAAAACAGCGTTACTGCGTGCATATGCAATCATTTTGCAAAGCACGTACGATCTTTCCCTTGACGAAGAAAACCAAGATTGTATCGATCCTTATTATAGCCTAGTCGGATACTACAACAGTATTCGCGAACTTGGCGGCGCAGTTCGTCTTTTGCAAGACGATATTCCGGACAGGATCCAACGAATCAAGAAAAAATACGGAATGAGCAAGCAGAGATTCTTAAATCGCAAAATAGAGATTACTTCTCGCATGTCTTCCTATGACATTCCTAAAAACCTTGGACAGTTGGAAGTTCCGTTTACTTCAAAAGATTGCTTAGATACTGCTATCGCAACTAACATGATTGCTGTTGGTATGGACGTCGACAGATTGGGTTTGATGGTTGTGACAGGACAGCCAAAGCAAAATTCGGAGTATATCCAAGCAACTAGCCGAATCGGCCGTTCTTTCCCCGGTTTGGTAGTCACGCTATACAATCCGTATCGTCCCCGGGACTTGTCTCATTATGAAAATTTTACGGGTTATCATTCGCAATTATATCGGTTTGTCGAAGGCACAACGGCCACGCCTTTTTCTGCTAGAGCAAGAGATCGTGTTATGCACGCACTTATCATTTCAGCTATCCGCTTGCGTTATCCCGAGATGGCCGCCAACGAGGGTGCTGCAGCTATCGGAGATCTTAGCGCAGACCAATTGAATGAAATCAAAAAGCTGGTATTGGATCGCTTAAACATTGTGAAGCCTGCCGCCAAGATTGATGCAGAACACGAGATGGATGTATTCCTTAATAATTGGAAACTGCTTGCGTCCCAGGCTAAAGATTTACGATACTACGTGCTTAAAACCGATACCTATAACCGTCTGATGAACACTTACGGAGAAGCCTGTGAGGATTCTGAAAAAGCAACCCTACGTTCCATGCGAGAAGTAGAAAGCGCTGCTAGTATGTATTATTACACGGAGGAGTAATGCCAATGTTTGATAATAATAAATTAGGCGAATTAAGACCAAACCAGCTTATAACAACGTTTGGTCCTGGCGCAATCATGGATGCAGTTAAGGATTCTGTTGTCACTCTGGATCTAAACTACTGGAAGGAAAAAGGAAAGAAAATCATTGATGGTCGACTTGCATCTTACCTTGGCGTAGACTGCTTTTATATGCCTCGAACATCTTTTCGTGGAGACGTTCCTGTAATATCCTTTCCGTACATGCATGTTTGCTCCAGTGTAAAATGTGGCAGAATTTTTGATGTTAGGGATAATTTTGACTTAGATCGATATCTACGATTCGGTGTTACGTGCCCGTCCTGTCATAAGCAAGCATATCCTTCGCGTTTTATCACGATTTGTGAAGATGGACATATGAACGACTTTCCTTGGCGGTGGTGGGCTCATAACGGCAACACTAGTTGTAATGGCCCCCTCAGAATGTACTCAACCGGCAATACGTCTACATTGGCAGATATGTGGGTTGAATGTTCCTGTGGTGCCAAGCGCAGCATGAGCGGCGCAACACAACGCGAGAACTTTGAGGGTATGACTTGTAGTGGTCATCATCCATTTAGGCCAGCACATAGAAATGATAATTGTCAAAAACCCATGATTCCTTCCCAAAGAGGCGCATCTAATGTTTATTTTGCCGTCACTAGAAGTGCTATTTCCATTCCTCCTTGGATCAATCCTCTCTTTAACCTAATTGATGAGCATATCCGATTGATAGATAACTATGAAGAGGATTTTGGAGAGCTCGGTCTTCAAGCAGCCTACAAAAAGTTCTTCTCATCTTTTTCTTGGGATGAATTCACTTCCGCTTTATCTCGGAGACGCCAAAACATCAAAGAATTCACCGAAATCAAGCAAATGGAGTACAGTGCAATTACTCATCATTCTGACCCTGTCTATGCGTCTAATAAAAAGCATTTCAAGGCAGAAGAAGATCCTGTCCCAGACTACCTTCGGCCTTATATTTCCCGCATTATTCGTGTTACAAGATTGCGTGAAGTTCGTGTTTTGCTTGGTTTTACTAGAGTCGATGCTCCTGATCCGGATGCAGACAAGCAAGCCAATATTGTATACCTGAATAAAGGAAAAACAGAACGCTGGCTTCCTGCCGCTGAAGTTCATGGTGAAGGTATCTTTATTGAGTTCAACAAGGAGACTTTGAGCAATTGGCTAAGCCAGGCAGGTCTAAATCTTTTGTCGGAAAAATATGCTCAGTGCTATAAAGAATTCTGCGAATCTAAAGGCTGGACCATTACAGTATTGCGTGACGCACGTTATGTACTTATGCATACATTTGCGCATCTACTCATCAAGCAAATGTCAATGTCCTCTGGCTATTCATCATCCGCTATTCGGGAAAGAATATACTTTGGCGATGATATGAGTGGAATATTACTTTACACAGGTAGTGCCGACAAAGAAGGTTCCTTGGGTGGTCTTGTCGAATTAGGCAATATTGACCAATTAATTATTTTGATGCGAGATGCATTCCAAGAGGCCTTGCTATGCACAAATGATCCTGAATGCCTAAACAACGTTCCCGCAGGAAATAATTCCAATGGTGCAGCGTGCCATTCATGCTGCATGGTATCTGAGACGGCTTGCGAAAACGGAAACAGAATGCTCGATCGAGGATTGGTTGTTCCCATAAGCGGACGTGAAAACCAAGCATATTTTAGAGAGCTGGTTAATGACCTATGTCAACTGGAAACATAAACCTAGACATTCTGTTGCATCAAATAAAAGTTGACGCAATCGCAAAAACAGATGATGCAGTAAAAAGCATTTTAAAAAAATATCCTGCGCTTTCATATAAGGAAGCGCAGGATATCCACCGGATGATAGTATCGGTTTATCAAGAGTCCCACGATCAAGCCTCGCTTGTCGTCACCGCACCCCCATCATTTGCAATTCGCAACAAAGTAACCAAAGTCGTTGTAGACGATATGTTGGACCGAGCTGAGAAAAGCATTTTGATAACCGGTTATTCATTATCTGAATATTTCAGTGATATGATTGAACGAATCATTCAAAAAAGTCAGCATGGCGTTTTTGTAAAGTTTTTTGTAAATAACATTGAAAGCCAAAGATGTTTTGACCGGCTCATCAAATATCAGGGACGTTTTTTGGAAATATACAATTACCCTAAACAACAAGACTCTATGTCCGCGCTTCATGCAAAGGTAATTTCTATTGACCAAAAGGAAACTTTAATTACATCCGCCAATTTATCTTATCACGGGCAAGAAGCGAACATTGAATTGGGAACCAATATAGTTTCAAAAGAAATTGCAATCCAAGTCGAACGGCTCTTTACACAGCTCATCTTTTCAAAAGTGTTCGAGAAATATGTTCCATAACGCAGTGAAGGAAGGGATTGTTATTAATGCGTACAACACCAGGTATATGTACTTCTTGTGGGAAAGAAAATTGCAATCTTACTATTATTGATGATGTCACCAGTGTTTGTGACGAATGTCTGGACTCCGAATATACTCAATGCGCTGATTGCGGAGAATATTGGGCAGATGGATACGTTGAATTTTTCCTCACCAAGGACGATAGATTAATTTGCGAATATTGCCGAGAAGACTATGATGACGATGATATCGTAGAAGATGACGATTAACATTCTCAGCGCAAACAACATCACATAAGTGAAAGTAGGAGAAAGACTTGAAAAACCTATCTGATTTGTTAGCAGAGATTGAGGCTGATCGTGCAGCTGAGCCAAAACTAACCATTTCTGTCCTCCGCAAAAAATATAAAGGAATGCACATTAATCTTTCTATGTTGCCGGAATATGAATGCACATTTGATCAAAGTAAAATGGCTCTAGATTGGGAATTCTCATATTTTGCAGATTGGTCTGGCGAGCAATATGAATATGACGCAGTAGTTTTACTGAACGAGGATCTAACTATCAAACAGATTGGCGCGCTGCATTGTCGCCGATATACAGGCTCAGATGCTACTCGGGACGGTTATCGTGCAAAACGTGTCGATGATTACGATTATTGGCTATATGATTGCAGGCTTCAAAAAATACTGACAGAAATATAATCACGCAAAAGGCCGGCTGATTTTCAGCCGGCCTTTTTACCGCTACATATCAAAAAGCAACAGTTCCAATTCTTCCTCAAAAGAAGATGCTGATGCACAATCCATATCCGGATTTTCCCATACTTTCGTGACTGTCCTAATTTCAAGAGCATCCAACGCATAAGCTTTTATGAACAAAAGCTGATTGATATTCATTTGTTCTGCAGCATACTGGTTGGGATCACTGCTGTGCGCATATCCCAAAAAACCATATTTTTTAATTGCTTCTGTGCAGGCTTTTGCAACCGCATAACAAAAATCTTTTCCATCAACCGTATAGTTGTATCTACCATGAGGGAGATCCAGATCAATTTCGATCTGGTCCAAAGTGTCTGGTAAATGTCTTCCCAGGTTCATGTGCCTTCTAGTAAAGGTTATATCATCAACACGGCCTTCCTCGTCCCAGGAAATCTTACTTGTTGTACGGTAATAAGGGGCAGGATAGGGGCCGGTATCAGGTGGTATACTTTTTTCTTTATGGTAATGCCTAAGGTTATCCTCAGTGTAAAGGGAGTATAGCGCATATACTAACTCGGAAAACTGCAGACCCATTACAGAGCTCGGCCAAAGAATATGACGATCACCGCCAATATATATTTGGACTTTTTGGAAATCACATCCCAAAGGTGTTAACCGAATGCGAATGTCACATTTTCTTTTAACAAGTTTCAAAAAATCACCTGTGCCCTAACAGGCACGCACCAGAAGAAGTGCTTAATAATCTCTACCTTAAATTGGCAGACAAGGATACTCACATATCCATAAGGAGAAGCTTGATCTCCGCTTCCAAAGAAGTAGCTAAGCCGTATTTCCAACCGGATGGTTCTGTCCACAACTTTTCAACATTCCTAACTTCAGGCACATTTAATGCGTAGGCTTTGATAAATAGTAGTTGGTTTAACGCAAGTTGTTCTTGAAACTTATAGTTTTCTCCACTACCCAAGCAAAAGCCTCCTATTCCGTATTTCTTAATGCTGTCCGTAAAAGCTTTTGCAAGTGCGTAGCAAAGTTCTCGACCATCTATCGCATAGCGGAAAGTTTTATCTGGCAGAAATATCTCAAGTTCCACAGGGTCCGGGCCATTTGGAATGCATCGATTTGGATCTTGATATCGTCGGATCAACCGAAAGTGCTCCTCTCTAGCCCGTTCATTCCATGAAAAATACGTAATTGAACGATAGCACGGTTCTGGTTGTCGCCCTCGGTTTGGAGGTATAATTCTTCCGTGGTCATGCTTTACGGTTTTATCGTCATACAGCCGATACACCGCATGCAAAAACGAAGAAAACTGACCACCTGCGCCAGCATAAGGCCAAAAGACATGGTGATCACCACCAATGTACAATTGAACCTTCTGATACCAAGCACCACAGGGAGTCAGTCTAATACGAATGTTACAATCTCTTTTATTCAGTTCCAAAAAATCACCTGTGCCCTAATAGGCACGCACCGCTTAACGCAGGTGCTTAAAAATTTGACCAACTGGTCTATGAATATTTTATCATGCTGAACCTGAAAATACAACAAAAATTTATGAGCGCAGATCTGGAAGGTCTTTCTTCCAATCCTGTGCTCGTTTTCTGTTATAGGCCTTGCTGGTCACGGGCTTTCTAGTAACTGGATTAAGGTTACCCCACGTGCTACGCCTAGCCTTGTTGATCTTCTGCTGTTCTTTCTTGGACAGCTTTTCGTACGGAACAAATTTCTCCATGAGAGACTCCTTTTCAAAAGTAAGTGTGGTGGGCCAGGTAGGACTTGAACCTACAACCGCATTAAGCACCGGATTTACAGTCCGGGGTGATACCAATTACACTGTACTGACCCATATGGCGTGGATGGAGAGATTCGAACTCCCAACCCCCTGCTTCGTAGGCAGGTGCTCTATCCGGTTGCGCTACGTCCACATAGTGGTGGAACCGGCTGGGATTGAACCAGCGACGCCCAGATTTTCAGTCTGGCGCTCTACCAACTGAGCTACGGTTCCATATGTTAAACTGGTCGAAATCGACCAGTATAGATTATGGTGTGGATGACGGGAATCGAACCCGTGATGGGCGGAGCCACAATCCGTCGCCTTACCACTTGGCTACATCCACCATGTTTTGGTGCGGACAGAGGGGTTCGAACCCCCGACCCACGCCTTAAAAGGGCGCTGCTCTACCATCTGAGCTATGTCCGCTAATTGGCGGAGCGCGCAGAACTCGAATCTGATACCGAGGATTCAGTACGATCCGCTTAGCAGGCGGTCCCTGGACCTCCCAGGTTCACGCTCCATATTCAGCTACGATTGCAATAGTGGGTTTTATATGCTACTATAATGTCAACTTGAAACCAGGAGGCTTCACTATGGACATTTATA
>JAZRKL010000079.1:0-7360 GCA_045646265.1 Faecousia sp. | reverse complement strand
TGATCGTTTAGCGGCGAGCCGCCGCTCCCATTTCGCACCAAAACTTCTACTTGTCGTTTGTGCCTTTCCTTGCCCGGTATCGTTTGTGCGGCGATGATCGTTAGTATCTGTAGGGGCGATTCACGAATCGCCCGCGGGCGGTATATCGCCGCCCCTACGAATTCTATCGAATATTGGTGCAAGAACGATACCGAGCGGGCCGCGTTGGCCCGCGCCGCCGGGGGGCGGATGAAGCGGGGCATAAGCGTGTGCAGCGGTCGGCGAGAAGCGAGCCTGCTTTGACAGGCGATGCTTCTGCCGGGTACCGCAAACGGACACGGGAAGTAACGAAAAGTACCGCACCATGCACGAATTGGCTGCGGGCACTGCCCGCATAAACGATCATTTATGATACCACAACCGACCTCACAAAGGAGGATTTTTATGTTTGTCGATAAAGTTCGAATCACGGTCATCGGTGGCCGGGGCGGCGACGGTGCCGTTGCCTTCCACCGGGAAAAATATGTGGCCTCCGGCGGTCCCGACGGCGGCGACGGCGGTCATGGCGGCAGTGTTATCCTGCACGTCAACGACAACCTCTCTACCCTGCTGGACTTCCGCTACAAGCGCAAGTACTCCGCCCAGTGCGGCGCCAACGGTGCCGGCAAGCGGATGAGCGGCAAGCGGGGCGAGAATCTGATCATCGAAGTACCCAGAGGGACTGTTGTAAGAGATGCCGAAAGCAACCAGATCATCGTGGACATGTCCACCGGTGAGGATTTTGTCATTGCCAAGGGCGGCAGAGGCGGCTGGGGCAACTCTCACTTCGCTACCCCCACCCGGCAGGCACCCCGGTTTGCCAAAGCGGGTCTGAAGGGTGAAGAGCGGGACGTGATCCTGGAGCTGAAGTTACTGGCCGATGTGGGTCTGGTCGGCTTCCCCAATGTGGGCAAGTCCACCCTGTTGAGCGTTACCTCCAATGCCCGTCCCAAGATCGCCAACTACCACTTCACTACCCTGTTCCCCAATCTTGGTGTCATCTATGTGGAGGAAGGTGTGTCCTTCGTCATGGCGGATATTCCCGGCATTATCGAAGGCGCTGCCGAAGGCGCCGGTCTTGGTCACGACTTCCTGCGCCACATCGACCGCTGCCGTTTGCTTGTGCATGTGGTGGATGTTTCCGGCAGTGAAGACCGGGATCCCGTGGTGGATTTCGATGCCATCTGCGCTGAGCTCCACGACTACAGTGTGGATCTGAGCAACCGCCCCATGATCGTAGCTGCCAACAAGACGGATCTGATGATGCCGGACTCCGACAATCTACAGCGGCTGAAGGCCCACTGCGAGGAGCTGGGCATTGAGGTATACGAGATCAGCGCCGGTACCACCCAGGGTACCCGGAATCTGATGCGTGTGGTAGCTGAAAAGCTGCGGACCCTGCCCCCCGTTACCATCTACGAGCCGGAGTATGTGGCACCCACCGTGGAAGCCGGCGATCCCACCGAGCTGGTCATCGAGCATCTGGGCAACACCTGGCTGATCACCGGCACATGGCTGGAGCGGCTCATCGTCAATATCAATTTCGACGATTATGAATCCCGGAACTATTTCGATACCCTGCTTCACAAGTGCGGCCTGTTCAAGCGGCTGGAGGAAATGGGCATCGAAGACGGCGACACCGTGGATATTTACGATTTTGTTTTCGAATACCAGAGATAAACCAAAGCCGGCGCTGAAGCGCCGGCTTCTTTATACAAAAAGCACCCTGCTGACGCAGGGTGCTTTTTTTGTCATTAATACTGAACAGGCTCGATGTGCCAGATCTCTTCCGCGTACTGGCGGATGGTGCGGTCAGAGGAGAACTTACCGCCGCTGGCGATATTCATCAAGCACTTACGGCCGAAGCCCAGGCGGTCAGCATAATCCCGGTTGACCTGGAGCTTGGCATCCATGTAAGATGCGTAGTCCAGCAACAGGAAGTAGTGGTCAGCCTTGTGCCAGTGGGTGCCATCCAGCAGGGCGTGGTACAGGTCTCTCTGGTCATCATCGGTGGGCACGGTGCCGTCAACCAAGGTGTCGATGGCACGGCGCAGACGGTCGTTGATCTCGTAGATGCCACGGGCGCGATAGCTGTCCTTGGCGGCATTGATCTGCTCGACGGTGTGGCCGAAGATATAGTTGTTTTCCATACCGGCTTCCTTGACGATCTCCACATTGGCACCGTCCAGAGTACCCAGAGTCACAGCGCCGTTGAGCATCAGCTTCATGTTACCGGTGCCGGAAGCCTCGGTACCGGCAGGAGAGATCTGCTCGGAAACATCGGCTGCGGGGATGATATGCTCGGCATAGGAGCAGTTATAGTTCTGAACGAAGACAACCTTCAGCTTGTCGCTCACAGCGGGGTCGTTGTTGATCATCTTGGCAATGCGGTTAATATAGCGGATGATAGCCTTGGCGCGGGCATAGCCGGGAGCGGACTTAGCACCGAACAGATAAACGGTGGGGGTAAAGTCGGTGAGACTGCCGTCCTTCAGACGGAAGTAGATATCCACAATGCTCAGAGCGTTCAACAGCTGGCGCTTGTACTCGTGCAGGCGCTTGACCTGTACATCGAACATAAAGTCGGGGTTCAGCTGGATGCCTTCCTTCTCGGCAACGACCTTGCAAAGCTGCTCCTTCTTCTGGCGCTTGATGGCATTGAACTGGCGGACCATATCATCGTCGATCATGGGCTTCAACTTGGACAGGCGATCCAGATCCTTCAGGAAGTCGCCGCCTACACGGTACTTGATCATCTGGGTCAGCTCGGGGTTGCACAGTCCCATCCAGCGGCGGGGAGTCACGCCGTTGGTCTTGTTCTGGAAGCGCTCGGGGAAGGCATGATACCATTCCTCGAAGCAATCGTCCTTCAGAATCTGGGAGTGGATCTCGGCGACACCGTTGACATAGGTGCCAACGTAGACACTGAGGTTGGCCATGTGAGCGGTATTATCCTTGACGATGAACAGGTTGGGGTGCTCAGACTTCAGCTTGGCATCAATGCGGCAGATGATCTCCACGATCTCGGGAACGACGCTGCCCAGCAGGTCCAGAGGCCACTTTTCCAGAGCCTCACCCATAACGGTATGGTTGGTGTAGGAGAAGGTTCTCTGAGCGATGGCAAAGCTCTGCTCAAAGTCCATGCCTTCCTTCATCAGCAGACGGATCAGCTCGGGGATAGACATGGCGGGGTGGGTATCGTTAAGCTGCACGGCATAGTACTCAGCGAAGTGGCTCAGATCCTTGCCATGGACATTCTTATAGACACGCATCATATCCTGCAAGGATGCGGAGGACAGCACGTACTGCTGCTTGATGCGCAGGCGCTTGCCTTCCCAGGTGGAGTCGTTGGGATACAGAACACGGGTGATGTCCTCAGCCTTGTTCTTCTGGGTCAATGCCCGCAGGTAGTCCTGGTCATTGAAAGCGTTGAAGTCCAGCTCTTCCTCAGCCTCGCACTGCCACAGACGCAGGGTACCCACATTGTCGGTGCCGTAGCCGATAACAGGAACGTCGTAAGGAACGGCCAGAACGGTATGGTCAGGGAAGGAAACCTTCACGGTGTGGTTGTAACGGCGGTAGGACCAGGGGTCACCGAACTTGGACCAATCATCGGCATTTTCCTTCTGGCTGCCATTGCTATCGAAGCTCTGCTTGAACAGGCCGAACTTGTAGCGCAGGCCATAGCCGCTGAGAGGCACATTGATGGAAGCGGCAGAGTCCAGGAAGCAGGCTGCCAGACGGCCCAGACCGCCGTTGCCCAGTGCATCGTCCTCGATGTCTTCCAGCACAGCCAGATCCACACCACGCTCGGCAAAGAGCTGCTTCATCTCGTCCAGAATGCCCAGATTGTACAGGTTGGAATAGACCAGACGGCCAACCAGGTATTCGGCAGAAATATAGTAAGCCTTGCGCTGATGCTCACGGGTCTTCTTGCACTTGCTCCATGTGTCACTGATGGCCATCATCACGGCCTGGCCCAGTGCCTCATGAAGCTCCTGAGGAGAAGCTTCACGCAGGGATACGTCGTAGGTGTACTTCAGCTGTGCTTCGGTCCACTTCACGATATTCAGACAATTATAAGTCATTTCAATTTCTCCAATCTTCTATTCAAACAGTCAAAAACTGTCAGCTTCTTTTTGATTTCCCAATCTGCCGTACAAAGCGGTGAGCTTATAGAGCTTTTGGGCCAATTCTTTCGTGATTATATCATCTTTTATCCGCCATGTCCAGTTATTATCGGACAATGTTCCTGGAAAATTCATTCTCGCTTCGCCGCCCAAAGCCAGCAGGTCCTGCATAGGAAGAATGCAGGTGTCGCAGACGCAGCTCATGCAGGTACGAACAGCGCCCCAGACCAGACCTTCCCGCTCACTGAGGTTCATGTACTCCATGGCATAGGCCCTGGCATCGGGAGAACAGGTGTCGAACCACTGCTGCATGGTCATATTGTCATGGGTGCCGGTGTAGCACACCGCATTGCGGGTGTAGGTGTGGGGCAGATAATCGGAAGGCTCCCGGGAGTCAAAGGCAAATTCCAGAATCTTCATGCCGGGAAGGCCGGCGCTGTCACGCATGGTCAGCACTTCCTCTGTCAGATATCCCAGGTCCTCGGCGATGAGCCGCAGCTGCGGCAGCTTCTTTTGGATAGCTTCGATCAGCTCACTGCCCGGCCCCTTGACCCACCGGCCGTAACGGGCAGTGGCATCGCCGTAGGGTACGGCCCAGTAGCTTTCCAAACCACGGAAGTGATCAAAGCGGACGGTGTCATAGAGCTTTCCGGCGGCTTCCATCCGTCGCAGCCACCAGCTGTAGCCGTCCTTTTTATGGGCATCCCAGCGGTACAGAGGGTTGCCCCAAAGCTGGCCGTCGGCGGTGAAGCTGTCGGGAGGAACACCGGCAACATCCGTGGGTGCTAACTGCGCGTCAAGCTGGAACAGTTCCGGATCAGACCATACCTCCACAGAGTCGTAGGGAACGTAGATTGGCACATCACCGATGATGGAAATGCCGTTTTGGTGGGCATAGGCCCGCAACGCTTCCCACTGCCGATAAAACAGGTACTGCACAAAGCAGTGGAACTGGTAGCCTTCATAGCCGGCGACTTTCACCGCCGCGTCGATGACGGGAACCTTGCGCTGCTTCAGCTCCTCCGGCCACTGATACCAGGGCGCTCCGTGGAAATGCTCCTTTAAAACCATAAAGGCCCCATATCCCGGAAGCCACCAATGGTTTTCCCCTTTGAAGCGGGCAAAATCTTCGGTGTGACCGTGGCGCTGAAATGCCTTGCGCAGGATATTCAGTTTATTTTCATACAGAGCGCCGAAGTCCACATGGGTTTCGTCGCTGCCCCAGTTCACAGCGTCCAGCTCCTGCCGGGTCAGCAGGTTTTCTTCCACCAGCAGTTCCAGATCAATGAGATAGGGGTTGCCCGCAAAGGTGGAGCAGGATTGATAGGGAGAGTTACCGAAGCCTGTAGGCGTCAAAGGCAAAAGCTGCCATTGGCTCTGGCCCGCGGCTTTGAGAAAATCTATAAAAGCATAGGCATGTTTGCCCATGGTACCTACACCGTATGGCCCGGGCAGGGATGTAATGTGCATCAGCACACCGGATTGGCGCATCACAACAAGCTCCTTTGAGGGGGGGAACATCATCAGTTTATGGATGATGGTTCGATTTTGTTACATTCGTGTTTCGTTTTGTTTCGAAACCACAGTTGTAAAATGCAATCTATTTTGGTCATTGTAGACCTTAGATTACAATAATTTCTGTTTTTTGTCAAGTATTTTTACCAGTATTCTAATGGAATCCCAGAAAAATTATTTACGAAACTTACGAAACTATTTTGCAATGGTACAATGACGCCTTCCGGTTAATTCTGCTGCTGCTGTCAAGTTTCCGTGTCATTCTGAGGAGTAACGCGACGAAGAATCCGCAACCCCAAAAGAGAACGGATTCTTCTACTCCGGGCTTCGCCCGTCGCTCACAATGACATGCGTTTTAGGCAACTACGGCGGTAAATGATTATTTATCTTACGATAGCGATTGTAGGGGCGACTAATGGTCGCCCGCGGGCGGTGAATCGCCGCCCCTACAAATTCTATCGATAATCGTTGCAAAAACGATACCGAGCGGCCGCGTTGCCCCGCGCTGGCATTAGATAGCGCGCAAAAAAGAGCCTGCCCGGATGGGCAGGCCCTTTATGTAGCTTGTAAGAATTAAGCTT
This sequence comes from Faecousia sp., assembly GCA_045646265.1. Taxonomy (GTDB): domain Bacteria; phylum Bacillota; class Clostridia; order Oscillospirales; family Oscillospiraceae; genus Faecousia. The sequence continues at coordinate 1,116 of JAZRKL010000079.1, read as the reverse complement.
CCAGGTTGATGCCGCTCTCCTTGCTGAAGACATGGCAGACATTGCCGCCGAAAGCGAAGTTCACGGCAGTGCCCATGGACAGAGCGGAAACTTCAGCAGCGGACATGTTCATGGTGGAAACCACGATAACAACGTCCTTGCCGCTGGCGTTGACGTGCAGGTGGATGGAGGAACCCATCATTTCGTTGACGTCGATCTTAGCGGCGATACCGCTGTCAGCCAGGCCGATATGCTCGGGACGGACACCCAGAGTGATTTCCTGAGCCTCGACATTGTTGGCAGCCAGCTTAGCCTGCTTCTCATCAGACAGCTCGACGGTGTAGTTGCCCAGAGAGACGGAGTACTTGCCATCTACCTTGTTCAGCATGGCATCGAAGAAGTTCATCTGGGGAGCGCCGATGAAGCCAGCAACGAACAGGTTGTAGGGATGGTTGAAGACCTGCTGAGGAGTACCGATCTGCTGGATGAAGCCGTCGCCCATGATGCCGATACGGTCGCCCAGAGTCATAGCCTCGGTCTGGTCATGGGTAACATAGATAAAGGTGGTGTTGATGCGCTGACGCAGCTTGATGATCTCAGCGCGCATCTGGTTACGCAGCTTGGCGTCCAGGTTGGACAGAGGCTCGTCCATCAGCAGAACCTTGGGCTCACGGACGATAGCACGGCCGATGGCAACACGCTGACGCTGACCGCCGGACAGAGCCTTGGGCTTACGGCCCAGGTACTGGGTGATGTCCAGGATCTCAGCAGCTTCCTTAACCTTGCGGTCGATCTCATCCTTGGGGGTGTGACGCAGCTTCAGAGCGAAAGCCATGTTTTCGTACACGGTCATGTGGGGGTACAGAGCGTAGTTCTGGAAGACCATGGCGATGTCGCGGTCCTTGGGGGCCACGTCATTGACCAGACGGTCGCCGATGTACAGCTCGCCGCCGGAGATATCTTCCAGGCCAGCGACCATACGCAGGGTGGTGGACTTACCACAGCCGGAGGGACCGACCAGAACGATGAACTCCTTGTCGGCGATGTCCAGGTTGAACTCCTGAACAGCGATAACGCCGGCTTCGGTGATCTTCAGGTTGGTCTTCTTTTCGGGCTCGCCCTTCTTGCTCTTCTTCT
>JAZRKL010000078.1:0-4754 GCA_045646265.1 Faecousia sp. | reverse complement strand
CGGGCGATTCGTGAATCGCCCCTACAGATACTAACGATCATCGCCGCACAAACGATACCGGGCAAGGAAAGGCACAAACGACAAGTAGAAGTTTTGGTGCGAAATGGGAGCGGCGGCTCGCCGCTAAACGATCATTTATCGCACAGGCACAAAAACAGCGCGCCGGAAATTCCGGCGCGCTTTGCTATACTGGTTCTTTGTTACGTTGGTTTACTTAGTGCCGTAGACCTTGGAAGCATCAAAGAGGTTGGTATACAGGGAGGCGCTGTCTTTCAGATTGCCTCCGGTGACCATGATACGGCCCATACGGATGGTGTTATCGGTAATGCTCATCCAAGGATTGCTGTTGTAGCAAGTACCCATATAGTACTTATATCCGGCACCGTAAAGCTTCTCATACTTCTTGCTGCTGCCGTAGGATTCCTTGCCGTCATTAATGTCACCGCTTCTTGCGTAAGCCAGAATCTCGGTTTCGCCCAGCAGGGGCGCGACAGCGGCTTCCCAACTGGCCGCGTCATCCTGCATATCCATCAGATCTGCCTTCTTGTAAGACACATTGCCGAAGGTGTTGCTGGCAAAGGTATATCCCTTTTCTTTGAGGGCATTGGCAACAGCAGTGATATTTGCGGTGTCTTCCAGAGGATAGCCGAACAAGCCCTTGTAACCTGTCATAGCCAGAACGGCTCGGGCACCACGGAAAGAGAAGCCTGGGTTTGCCTCAATGAAGTCTTCCAGCAGGGGAACAAAGTCGTAAGAACCGATGTAGCTCTCGCCGTTTTCCTGCGCGACCTTTGCGCTGATGCTGCCATCTTCATTGACGATCAGGGGATTGTCATATCCGGAAGGCTGGGCCTGGATCAGAACGATGGGCTTCTTGCCGGAAGGCAGACGGAGATCGTTCTTGACGATCAGAACAGAACCGTCTTCGGCTCTGGTAGTGGTGAAGATATCATCCATATCCACCAGCATATATCCGTTGTCAAACAACTGCTGCAGAATCGCGGTAAATTCTGCGCAGGATATGTACAGGTAGCGGTTGTCATTACCGTCACTGCCGGAAAAAGCGGCGACAGGGTCTACAATCAGCTTGCTGAAGGACAGGAAGGGGATCTGTCTGGGGTCTTCCCAGGCGACGAGGGCGCTTTCCGCACCTTCATAACCCTGCCGGGCGGTCAGCAGATTGGAAAAGTCGGACAGGTTTCCGGAGAAAGTGTCCAGCACTTCAATGGCTTTGTCATATTGACAGGAGGCTGCGTATTTTTCGGATTCCGCGATCAAAGCAGCGGCTTCCAGTTCCCATTCCATCTGCTGCTGAGCGATAGAGGATTCGACAGCCAGACTTTCCTGCCGTTCCTGCTCTCTCTTTTCATCGGCACGCTTGACCGAGCCGACGGCAAAGATAATAAAGAGAATAATCAAAACAACCACTGCGATCAGGGGAAGATAGGTTCTGATAAGGTGCTTTACCGGGTTGCGTTTTTTGCGCCGGGGATTGGGCCGGCGGGGAGCGCCGTTATTCACATCATTCATATTTTCCATAACGGTTCCTACCTTTCTACATTTTGGTACATCTATTATATAGATATTTTTTCGAAAATGCAAGTAAAAAGCAGGACAGCGTAGGCTGTCCTGCAAAAAAGTTTCTTAAAACTTCCTTAAATGTAGCGGATAGAGATCTCGCCGAAGCTGACATTGGCTTCGATATGAATGGTGCCGGTGGTTTCCTGTTCAGGATGACCGTCAATGTCCACATCGCCAAATGTGGTGGATGTCGTCAGCTTTACGTCAAACCGTCTGGGAATCAGGAGCGTCAAATCACCAAAGCTGCAGTTTGCTTCTATTGTACAGGAATCCGAAACGGCTTCTACTCCGGAAAAATCGATATCGTAATCACCAAAGCTGGTGCTGATATCGCCACGGTGAAGCAGAGGGAGGGACACAAACTTTGTAGCTTCGCCAAAGCAGGCATTCATGTCAAAGCTTTCTCCCTGCACATGATACTCGTCCTTGTGCTTACTGCTGTGCGTGCCATTATGTGTTAGATTGAAATGGGGCTTGCGGGGTCTTTTGAAAGCGTCCACCAGCAGACTCAAACCGAAAACTACCAGAATAATAGGAAATACCAGTTCGCCGCCCAGGGAGAAGGGGAGTAACTGCCAGCGGTCAAGAATAAAATAACCGCCGAACAGGATGCAGCCCATGCTGACAAAGGAAAACTTGGAGGATAGGCCGTAGATACCGAAGATCAACAGTGCGGAAGGCCACAGAGCATTCCAGAATGTGATATCGCAGGACATGACCTTGCCCAGAAACAACTGAATACCCACCGCCAGTACCAGCAGGGCGAAGCACAGCGATCCCTTGCGTCCGGCATTCCAGGTAAATTCAAAGCTGTTGCCGCTCTGATTTTCCGCTTCCATATCCACAATCTCTGCCTCATGTACCTGATTACCGGATGCGCTGCCTAACAGCGCATCGGTGGTAATGCCGAAAATGTCAGCCAGCTTGGGTAATATGGAAATATCTGGGCAGGATTGATCGTTCTCCCATTTGCTGACGGCCTGGGCGGTGACACCCAGCTGCTCTGCCAACTGATCCTGGGTCAATCCCAGCCGCTTCCGGTGAAAAACGATCCGCTTGCCTAATGTTTGGTCCATAATGGTGCCTCCTTGCTCTGTTTGCCTATATCATGCCATAAATGCCGCCGAAAAGCTATCAATTATTCGTTAATTTTCCGAGTTTTCCTACTCAACCACCTGTTGAATGCCTCTCAACGGGCGGTTGAACAGGGTTTTTCTTGCAATATGGAAGCAGTTGGAGTATAATTTCTACAGATTTGTTTTGGAGGAAATGCTATGGAAAAGATCACCAGCTTTACCATTGACCATATCAAACTGCAGCCGGGTCTGTACGTTTCCCGAAAGGACAAGGTTGGCGCGGAAACCGTGACTACCTTCGACCTGCGGCTGACCAGCCCCAACGAAGAGCCGGTTATGAATACCGCGGAAATGCATACCATTGAGCATCTGGCGGCAACCTATCTGCGAAACGAACCCCAGTGGAAGGAAAAGGTCTTATACTTTGGCCCCATGGGGTGTCGTACCGGATTTTATTTGCTTCTGGCAGGAAACTATGAATCCCGGGACGTGGTGGCGCTGGCGGCGGATTGCTTCCGGTTTGTGGGGAATTTCCAAGGTGAGGTTCCCGGTGCCAGCGCAAAGGATTGCGGCAATTACCTGGATATGAACCTGCCCATGGCAAATTACTGGGGCAAGCGCTACGCGGCCCTGCTGGAGAATATTACGGAAGACCGTCTGGTCTACCCGGAGTAAGGAGAAAGAATATGAAGCTTGGAATCATCGGTGCAATGGAGCAGGAAGTGGAGACCCTGCTGGGTTTGCTGGAAAACAAAAAAGAAGCTGTCCGTACAGGTAGCACCTATTATGAAGGAACGCTGGACGGATTGGATGTAGTGGTCGTTCAGTGCGGCATCGGTAAGGTCAATGCGGCGCTGTGCGTGCAGGTGCTGTGCGATTGCTACGGCGTGACCCATGTGGTCAATACCGGCATCGCCGGTTCGCTGTGTGCTGAATTGGACATCGGGGATCTGGTTATCAGCCTGGACGCCATGTATCATGATTTCGATTGCCATGCCTTTGGGTATCCTGTGGGGAAGGTGCCCGGGATGCCGGTTGCCTATGAGGCGGATGCGAAATTGATCGAGCTGGCTTTCAATGCAGCAGAAAGTGTCAATCCGGGCCATAGCCGCAAGGGCAGAGTGGCCAGCGGCGACCAGTTTGTTGCGGAAAAGGCATTGAAAGAGAGAATTATTGAGGTTACAGGGGCGCTGTGTACAGAGATGGAAGGCACAGCCATTGCACAGGCAGCTTACCGCAACGGCGTTCCTTTTGTGATCATCCGTGCTATTTCCGATAAGGCTGACGACAGCGCCGAGATGGACTACCCCACCTTTGAGCGGATCGCCGCCCACCGCTGTGCGGAGATCACCCGGAAATTTGCTGCCAGTTTAAAAACCGCTAATTAACAGGTTTTGCGCAAATGCAACCCCCGGTTGCGCAGTTGCTGCATCCAAGCGGTGGATTGCAACTGCACAAATTGGTATATTTTAAGTGCAAGAAAACCAATACGGAGGTGCTGATATGAACTTTGCTGAGAATTTGGCCGCATACAGAAAAAAGTCCGGAATGACGCAGGAGCAGTTGGCTGAGCAACTCAATATTACCCGTCAGGCGGTGTCTAAATGGGAATCGGGACAGGCAGTGCCGGACGTGGATGCCGCATTAAAACTGTGTGAGGTGTTGGGAAAAACACCCAACCAGCTTTTTCTGGGAGAAGAAAAAGAACCTTCCGCGGATCATGCCGGAAAGTCCGATATTGTGTTTATTATGAGCACGGTATTCTTAATGGCGATATTTATATGCGGCGCAGTGATCATGCTGTATAACTTTTTTAACAATGTGGTATTCGAACGGCTGTTTCATGTGATTGGGGTTCAGTTTATGGCAGGCTCCATACTGGCTTTCGCGATTATGGCATGGATTAAGCTTCGCCGGGAGCGGAAACGAAAATAAGTACATACGAAAAGAGCGCAGCTTTGGGCGGACTCACATAGGGATTTGTACGGTTTTGAATGAATCTTTTTCCCCACAGAAAATCCATCGTCCTTGAAATACATCCAGTATTTCTGCGTCCTCTGAATATTCCTGTGAGCAAAAATCTTCTATTCAAAACTG
>JAZRKL010000077.1:0-21083 GCA_045646265.1 Faecousia sp. | reverse complement strand
AAGATCTTACTCAGCGATCTTCTTGAACTCGTCGTAGACGAACTGGACCTTGGGGCCGATAACGACCTGCACGGAGGTCTTACCGGGACGGATAACGCCGGAAGCGCCGGAGGACTTGATCTTCTTCTCGTCAACCAGCAGGCGGTCCTTAACTTCCAGTCTCAGACGGGTGATGCAGTGGTCGATGGAGGTAACGTTCTCCTTGCCGCCCAGGCCTTCCAGAATGATCTGAGCCATAGCGGTGTAGTCGTCGTTAGCCAGCTCGATCTTCAGCTCGCCGTCCTGGTCGTCTTCACGGCCGGGGGTCTTCAGATTCCACTTGGTGATAGCGAACTTGAACACCAGGTAGAAGACAACGAATGCAGCGATGCCCAGGGGGATGATCAGCCAGGTGTTGGCTGCTGCGGGCAGGGATGCGGAGAAGATCAGGTCAGTTGCACCGGCGGAGAAGCAGAAGCCAGCGCGGAAGCCCAGCAGAACGGTGATAACGGTGAAGATGCCGTACAGAGCAGCATAGACAATGTACAGGGGGAATGCCAGGAACATGAATGCGAACTCGAAGGGCTCGGTAACGCCGCAGATGAAGGCACACAGAGCAGCAGCGCCAACGATACCGGCAGCGATCTTGCGGTTCTTGGTCTTAGCGGTCTGGATCATAGCCAGAGCAGCGCCGGGGATACCGAACATCATGCAGGGGAAGAAGCCTGCCATGTACATACCGACGGACCAGGTAACATTGGTGCCAGCGGTGGTAGCGCCACCCTGGACAACACCCTGCCAGTAAGCGTGCAGGTCGCCCAGGCCCAGGCCCTCAAACCAGAACACGTTGTTCAGAGCGTGGTGCAGGCCGATGGGGATCAGCAGACGGTTCAGGAAAGCGTACAGACCAGCACCGACAGCACCCAGGCTTGCGATGCCCTGACCCAGAGCAACCAGTGCGCTGAACAGGACGGGCCATACGAAGATCAGAACAAAGGACAGAACCAGGGAAACCAGAGCGGTGCCGATAGCGACGAAGCGCTTGCCGGAGAAGAATGCCAGTGCATCGGGCAGCTTGGTATCCTTGAACTTGTTGTAGCAAGCACCGCCAACGATGCCGCACAGGATGCCGATAAAGGTGTTGCTTGCAACCTTGCCATAAGCGGCAACGTTGTTAGCATTTTCAGTCATGAAGGGCAGGATCAGGTCGACAACGTCAGTAGCAACCAGAGTCTTGACCATCAGGAAAGAAACCAGGCCGGCCAGACCGGCAGTGCCGTTGTTGTCCTTAGCCAGACCGACAGCGACACCGATGGCAAACAGCCAGCACATGTTATCGATCAGGGCAGCGCCTGCCTTGATCAGGAATGCACCGAGGACATATGCGAAACCCTCAGTAGCGCCGGCAGCGCCCATGAATGCAGGAGCCAGAGCGTAGCCCAGACCCATCAGGATACCACAGATGGGCAGAACTGCTACGGGCAGCATCAGAGCAGAGCCCAGCTTTTGCAGCTTTTTCATCATAAGAAAAATTTCCTCCTTAAATCTCTTTTCGCCTATATTTCAGACCACCGGCCCACGGCAGTCTTATGGCCAATAAATTACAGGTTGGCTTCGAAGAAAGCCTGCAGTTCGACGGCAGCCTTCTCTTCGTCAGCGCCTTCGATGGTAACGGTCAGCTCCATGCCCTGCTTGGCAGCCAGGCGCATCAGTGCCATCAGACGCTTTGCGTCAGCGGTGCCGGTGGGAGCGGTGACGGTGATCTTGGATGCGTAGGGGGCAACAGCCTTTACCAGCATACCTGCGGGACGGGCATGCATGCCCAAAGGATCCGTGATCACATACTTAATTTCTTTCATGGGTTATCTCCTCACTTTCGTGGTAATTACTTAGACTTCGGATTCACAGACAAGCTTACGGGATTCCAGAATACGGCCGGCGGCCATACTCAGCTCCGTATAACCCATCTCGATGAATTTCTCCTGCAGCTTGGGGTCGGCGCCCAGCTCACCGCAGATACCGGCCCAAATGCCGTTATCGTTGGCAGCCTTGGCGATATGAGCCATCAGTGCCAGCAGCGCGGGATGGTAGGGATCGTAGAACTCGCCCAGCTTTGCGTTCTGACGGTCTACCGCCAGGGTATACTGGGTCAGGTCATTGGTGCCTACGGAGAAGAACGCAGCTTCCTTGGCCAGCTCATGAGCCAGAACAGCGGCAGCGGGGGTTTCCACCATGACGCCGATGGGCACTTCCTTGGTGGGGATGCCCTCTTCTTCCAGCTCCTTGCGGATCTTGGCGCACAAAGCCTTGGCAGCCTTCAGCTCCCAAACGGAAGCGACCATGGGGAACATTACATGCAGATTGCCGTAAGCGGAAGCACGGTAAATAGCCCGCAGCTGAGGACGGAAGATTTCTTCCCTGGTCAGGCAGATGCGCAGACCCCGCAGACCCAGAGCGGGATTTTCTTCCTTCTCAAGGCCCAGATAGCTGACCTGCTTGTCAGCACCGATGTCCAAAGTGCGGATCACCACAGGCCGGTGACCCATGATCTCAGCCACCTTCTTATAGGCTTCAAACAGCTCATCCTCGCTGGGAAGGGTATCCCGGCCCAGATACAAAAACTCACTTCGCATCAGGCCAACACCTTCGGCATCCGCCTTGATGGCATCGATGGCATCCTCGGGGCAGCCGATATTGGCAACCAGCAGCACCTTCTTGCCGGAGCGGGTAATGCTTTCCTTGCCGCGGTAAGCTTCCAGAGCGTTCCGGGCAGCGGCAGCTTCCTTCTGCTTTGCCTGCAGAACCGCCAGGGTCTCCTCGTCGGGATCGGCATACCAGGTACCGGTAAAGCCGTCCACGGCCAGAACCTTGCAGCCTTCCGCAGCTTCAAAGGTAATATCGGATTGTACCAGAGAGGGAATATTCAGCGTCCGTGCCAGAATGGCGGTATGGCTGGAAGAAGAACCCTGCCGGGTCACAAATGCCAGAATCCGCTCTCTGGGCAGCTGGATGGTCTCACTGGGTGCCAGATCTTCCGCCACCAGCAGGAAAGAACCCTCGGGCAGCTGGAAGCCGGTATTGCCGCAGAGAATATCATAAATGCGGTGGGACATATCCCGGATATCGGCGCTTCTGGCATTCATATACTCATCGTCCATAGCCGCGAATACCTGGGCGAATTCCTCGCCGGTATCCAAAGCAGCGATGGCAGCGGCAGCGCCACCTTCAATGGCCATATTGACGCCGTCCAGATAATCCAGATCGTCCAGCATCAGAAGCTGCACTTCCACAATGGCAGCCTGCTCTTCACCGATCTCCACCTTTGCCTTTTCATACAAAGCGGTGAGCTGCTGCCGGGCGGTTTCCACAGCGGCTTCAAACTTCGCCTTTTCCACAGCGGGGTCACCGGAGGAAACCGGCAGCACACGCTGTGCCTTGCGGTACACCACAGCGCTTCCAATAGCTACACCGGGGAACACCGGCAAACCAACACCTTTTTTCATATGTCGCTCCTTACTTTGCCAGTTCGATCACAACATCCTCATTGGTCACATTCTTACCAACGAAGGTATTGAAAGTAGGATACTCATCGGTATTGCAGATCAGCATGGGGGTAATGGTGTTCAGACCCGCGGCCTTAACAGCCTCCAGATCCACCTCGATCAGGAGCTGACCCTTCTTGAAATTGCCGCCGTTGGCCACATGAACGGTAAAGGGCTTACCCTCCAGACCAACCGTTTCCAGACCCACGTGGATCAGAATTTCAGCGCCGAAATCGGCAACCAGGCTCACAGCATGGCCAGTGGTGAACATCATATCCACCGTTGCGTCACAGGGAGCATAGACCTTACCCTCCGCAGGTTCGATGGCAATGCCGTTGCCCAGCATACCCTCGGCAAAGGTAGGATCGGGCACTTCTGTGATGGGCACAGCCTTACCTGCCATAGGTGCGCAGACACTGTCAGCCTTCTTACCAAACAGCTTTTTAAAGAATCCCATTTGAAACAACTTCCTTTCCGATTCAAAAGAGCCGCAACCCGGCTTTTATATGCATATAGCATACCAAACTCCCGCACTTAAGTCAATTAAGGCCTTTAGACGCAGTAAATTTTCAGCATACCCAACAGCATTTGAAATTGCTTTTTGTGTATTCTGACACAATTCATTTTTCCATGTGACACAAGTGTCTTTATGTGGTATATTCTTAAAAAAGGAGGTTTTTCCATGAAACGAATACTGGATTGTCAAAGCTCGGATTTTCGCGGCATGTCCCGGCAGGAACTGCTGCAAGCCATTGCCGGAAGCGAAGGCCGCACCATTGCCTGCGAGACCATCGGTGCCATTATGCCCATGCTGGGAGATATTACAAACGCGGAATTTGCAGCCGCTATGGGCGCGGATATTCTGCTGCTGAACATGTTTGATGTACAGAAGCCTCATATTCAGGGTCTGCCCAAAACAGAACCGGAAAATGTGATCCGCAAGCTCCAAGAATTGACCGGCCGCCCCATCGGCATCAATCTGGAGCCGGTGGAGCAGGTGCTGTCCTCCGAAAACCCGGAAGAGAATATGTGGGCCATGACCGGCGGCAGAAAAGCAACCCTTGAGAACGCGAAAAAGGCCGCGGATATGGGTGTCAACTTTATTCTGCTCACCGGCAACCCCGGTATCGGTGTGACCAACCAGGCCATTGAGCAGACACTGCACCTGTATAAGGATGCCCTGGGAGACCGGCTGATTCTGGCTGCCGGCAAGATGCATGCCTCGGGCATTTTGACCGAGGGTGCAGAAAACATCATCACAAAGGCAGATATCGCCGCCTTTGCCGCGGCCGGCGCTGACATTATCTTACTGCCCGCCCCCGGCACCGTGCCCGGGATCACCATGGAATATGTCCGGAGTCTGGTCACCTACGCCCACAGCTTAGGCTGTCTGACCATCACCGCCATCGGTACCTCTCAGGAGGGTGCCGACGTATCCACGATCCGTCAGATCGCGCTGATGTGCAAAATGACCGGCACCGATATTCACCATTTGGGAGATGCCGGTTACGGCGGTATGTCCCTGCCGGAAAATATTCAGGCCTATTCCATCGCCATTCGCGGTATCCGCCACACCTATCGCCGCATGGCCGGTTCTGTCAACCGCTAGTCCGTCATTATACGAAAGCTTCCGTTCCTATCGGTATGCAATTACCCCCTCATGTAGGCGCTACAAGCGCTACATGAGGGGGTCTTGTTTTATCGGTTTATAAAAGCTTCAGAAGTCTCTGATATGCGTCTTCCCAGGCCTGGGTATGATGGGGCTGCCAGGTGTTTACGTTTTCAGAGTTTCGGACGATCTGCCGCAGCTGCTCCAGATCCTTCACATCGCCCAGAGCCATGGCCTGTGCCAGCAGGTTACCCATAGCGGCACCTTCAATGGGGCCGGTGACAACGGGCCGGTCCAGAGAATCCGCCACCATCTGGTTCAGCAGTTTGTTCTGGATGCCGCCGCCCACAATGTTCAGCTGATCCAGCCGCACGCCCTTGATATGCTCCAGATGCTCCAACGCCCAGCGGTACTTCAGTGCCAGAGATTCATAAATGGCACGGGCCACCTGACCGACGGTTTCGGGAACCGGCTGATTGGTCTTGCGGCAGTATTCCTGCACCTTCCGGACCATATCGCCGCCGCTGAAGAATTCGCCGTAATCGGGATCGATGATGGTGCGCAAAGGCTCTGCCTGCTCGGCTTCCTTCACAATGTCGTTCCAGGAGATATCCTTGCCGGTCTTCTTGATCCAATCCCGGCGGCATTCCTGAATGAGCCACAGACCCATGATATTCTTCAAGGGACGGAAGCCGCCCTGAATGGTGCCTTCGTTGGAGAAGTTGGCATTACGGACTTCATCGGAAAGCAAGGGCGCGTCGGTTTCCACGCCGAACAGCGACCAGGTGCCGGAAGAGCAGAAAGCGAAGGAACCGGTACCGGGAATGGCAGCCACAGCGGATGCGGTATCGTGGGTGCCAACCGCGGCAAAGGGGGCCTGATTCAGACCCAATTCCGCGGCAAGCTCCGGCTTCAGGCAGCCACGGAGCTGACCTGCCCGGTCTACTTCCGTGAAAATGTGCTTCGGCAACTCCAATGCTTCAATGGTCTCCCAATCCCAATCCTTCGTTGTGGGATTGAAGAGCATGCTGGTGGTCACATTGGTATACTCGGACTTGGCTTCGCCGGTGAGAAAATATCCCAGAAGGTCCGGCATCATCAGCATAGTGTTTGCGTTGGCCAGAACAACGTCGTTCTCCGCTTTTCTTCTGGCCAGCTGGTAGACCGTATTGAAGTTTAAGTTGGCGATACCGGTACGGGCAAACAAGGTGGGGAAATCCACCGTTTCCGCTACCCGGTCCATATCGGCATCCACCGACATGCGGTAAGCTCTGGGATTGCCCAGCAGGTGGCCGTTTTTATCCAGCAGACCGTAGTCAACACCCCAGGTATCGATACCGAAGCAATCCAGATCGCCAATATTCAGTTGTTTGAATGCCAGCAGGCCCTGCTTCAGCTGATTGTAAAGATAAGGAAGATCCCAGTAGAATACACCGTTCATCTCAACATAGTTATTTTCAAACCGGTGCAGCTCCTGCATGGTGATCTTTTCGCCGTCGAACCGTCCCAGAATGGCACGGCCGTTACTGGCACCCAGGTCAAAGGCCAACAGATTTCTCATAGCTCAACCCTTCTTTCCTGCCAGGGATTTGCGGTACTTTTCGCTCTCCCAGTTGGCAATGAAGTTCTTTGCGGCTTCGCCCATGGTAGACAGGGGATGGCCGGCGGCCTTGATATTGGAAATAACAAACACAACCGCCGTCAGGGTTTCCGCCAGAACCTGTGCCTTCTTGGCATCCATGCGCATCAGCACACGGCCGGTGCCGCTATCGGCAACACACTCGCCCTCTTCCACCGTATCCTTGTCCATGGAGAAGGTACCGATAAGGAAAACCATCTGGTCGGGGTACAGGGGCTGCTCCAGCAGGAACTGCTCCGTGTAGCCGCCCTTTGCCAGCGCTTCGGTCAGATAAGGTGTGGCAGCCTCGAAAAGGCCCGTCTCTACTTCTTGGATCTCCACCTTGGGGAAGCAATCGCCGGTGATGCCGAACTGCCCCGCCAGACGCTCGTTGGCATCGGCATGCAACGCAAGACAGGTATCGGGATCATCGTCATGGGCAATGATGCCGTGATTCTGCATGATAATGATGGAGGGAACCTTGCCGGTTTCCGCTTCCACACGGCGCAGCTCGTTACGGATGGCAAAGGTCAGATTCGCGCCGGGATCCACATAAGGGACCATACCCCAGGAGTAACCGGCATCCGCGAAGGCGGTCTGGCAGATCTCACGGCAGTTGACCGCACAGGCAGCCAGATTGGCATAAACACTGTGTGTATGTACCACAAAGGTCTTCAGAATAGAGTGGAAGCCTGCTTCCACGGAAGGACGCAGCTGGGCCAGACCTTCAATGGTCTTGACAGATTCTTTTGCCTTGGCAGAACCGGCTGTTTCCACATTTTCAAACTGCTCCGGCTCACTGGTCAAATAGAAATTCCGAACCGCATCACCGTCCAAAACGGCATAGGCCTTATCCGGTTCAATGTCAGACAGGCAGAAGCCGGATGCCTTAATGGCCATCAGACCGTCAGCCAGCTTTACGGAAGTGTTGCCGCCGCCTCCCTGGACATAGTCTGCCCGGGCACCGGCTGTTTTGGAAACACGGGAAAACTCCTGCAGGAGTTTTGCATTTTCTTCAAAGAACATGGTCATTCCTCCTATATGTAGGCTCAAACACGCTTCAGCTGCACTTCGTTTTCGTATTCCTTTACGGAAGCGAACCACTCACCGTCCACAGGTACACCGCAGCGGCGGCAGTACTCGTTCCAGACGATGCCGAAGGGCAGAGTCTTCACTTCTTCCTGCACCACCATCAGCTCTGTCCAGTTGTCCTCGTTCTGCAGCTTGGTCAGATCGGGGGTCATCAGTGCGGACAGCAATGCCTTCTGCACGTTGCGCATACCCACGGCCCAGGCGGAAATGCGGTTGATGGAAGCATCGAAGTAGTCCAGCGCGATATCCACACGGCCATCCAGACCGCCGCAGCGAACGATCTCCTTGCAGATCTCCCTGGTCTCGTCGTCCAGCAGGACCACATGGTCGGAGTCCCAGCGGATGGGACGGGTGACGTGCAGGGCGATCTCCGGGAAGAAGGCCAGCAGCGCGGGGATCTTGTCGGAGACCACTTCGGTGGGATGATAGTGGCCGTTATCCATCAGGGGGATGCACTTATCCATATTCAGCGCCGCATAGTTTAGAGCAAATTCAGCGGAACCGACGGTGTAGGCTTCCACGCCGATACCGAAGACCTTGGATTCCACACAGGGCTTGACCTTGGTAAAATCAAAGGGCTCGGAGAGGATCTCATCAATGGACTCCTTATAACGGATACGGGGGCCCATACGGTCAGCGGGAATATCCTTAAAGCCGTCGCCGGTCCAGATGTTCATAACGCAGGGCTGACCCAGTTCCTCTGCCAGATACTGAGAAATGCGGATGCAGGCCTTGCCATGGTCGATCCAGAACTTGCGGGTCTGCTCGTTGGGGCTGGCCAGCGTCAGCGGATCGCACTTGGGGTGGGAGAAGAAGGTGGGGTTGAAGTCACAGCCCAGGCCCCGCTCCTTGCAGAAGTCCACCCACTTCTTGAAATGCTTGGGTTCCAGCTTGTCCCGGTCTGCCCAGCCGCCATTCTCTTCATCGAAAATGGCATAGCAGGCATGGAGGTTCATTTTCTTGGTGCCGGGAATGAGCTTCAGCACGAAGTCCAGATCGGCCATCAGCTCTTCGGGAGTACGGGCACGGCCGGGGTAGTTGCCGGTGGTCTGAATACCGCCGGTCAGAGGCTTGTTGGGATCGGTGTCAAAGCCACGGACATCGTCACCCTGCCAGCAGTGCATGGCAACGGGTACAGAGGCAACCTTGGCAATGGCAGCCTCCACATCCACACCGTAGGCTGCATAGGCGGATTTGGCATACTCAAAAATTTTCTGTTCGCTCATGGAATAACCTCCATTATAAAAATAATACATATTTAAAATTTGCTCAGGTTCATCAAATCACCGGCATAACCCGGATGCTTACCAATCCATTATATAAACAGAACGGTGTATTTGCAAGCGGTTGTTTTATGCAGGCTTGCGCTAAATCTTAAGC
Source organism: Faecousia sp. (assembly GCA_045646265.1). Lineage (GTDB taxonomy): Bacteria > Bacillota > Clostridia > Oscillospirales > Oscillospiraceae > Faecousia. The sequence continues at coordinate 11,863 of JAZRKL010000077.1, read as the reverse complement.
GGAAAGGTTTTACAAGTCATGGGGAAGGCCGAAGCTGATCTATCAGCTTGTCAAAAAAGTATTTTTGACAAGCTGCCCGCGTTTTTCAAACTTTTAGTAAGTTTGAAAAACGGTTTGATTGAACGTGAAAGACAACCCTGACGGTTTTCTTTCACACTATCTTTCCCTCCGAAGCCTTCGGCGAGGTATGTTTTTTGACAGACTCCTATTCTATATTGATATTCTCTTTTTCCGGAAACACGATCCCCTCTGACGATTGCACCGGAACGGGCCACAGCTTTCGATAGGCTTGCGGGGTCAAGCCTTCCTGCTGCTTGAATTGCCGGGTAAAGTATCCCAGATTTTCAATGCCCACAGCGAAGGCAATGTCGCTTACGGACATTTTTGTGTTTCGGATCAGTTCCTTTGCTTTGTTCATCCGCAGAAATATTTGATATTCTGACGGCGACATTCCAATATACCGTTTGAATTGTTTTTGTAAGTAGTATGGGTTCGTATTGAACTGTACGCCCAGATCTTCCAGTGTGTTCTTATCGCGATAGTGGTTCAGCAGATACATGCGCACATGCTGGACGATCTGCGGAATACTGTTTGTCTTTTCCGCCAGCATTGTGGAAAGCACGCATTCCGACAGGAGCTGCGTCAGCAGGCTTGCCGTTTGAAAATCCGACATGATCTGATTATGCTCTGCTTTGTCCAAATCGAACAGCAACGGGAAAATACCCAGTGCCTTAGAGGGGTTCGGGAAGATGCCTGTGTTGGAACCGTTGTTATGGGTTAAAAAAGCGTCGTAATAGGTTTTTGCGTTAGCACCGTAAAAATGAACCCAAACCGAATGCCAGGATTCCGATCCCGGCGCCGTGCAGTAGTGCTGATGTTTTTTGCAATCAATGAAAAAGAAATGCCCGGGAGGCAGCAGATGGGTATCGCCGTCATAACAAAGCTGACCGCAGCCGTCTACCGTTACGGTGATCAGATAGGAAGCGTATCCTTCCCGGGTGGTGTAATAGTGAGGGCCGGCAAAAAAGTCTCCGATCTCCTGGGCATATATCAGTGAATTTTTCGCCATGGCAGTGGCAGATACCGTATTCCACTGGGATTCCGGCGCTAAATCAAGATTATAGTCTAAGTATGTTGGCATAGCCTCTGCTCCCCTACAAAGTGCAAGAAAGTGCAAAAATCAATCAACAAAAGATAATGCAAAACCTTTGATATAGTGATATGATACACAAAACAACATGCAAAGTATAGGCTTTTTATGCATTTCAAATAAAAATGTTTAGTTTCTACAAAATCTCTGCAGTTTTTTGTGTAAAATCACAAAGTGTTTGGATTGTGAAAATTGGCTGTTTTTAGTTTTATTTACACGCAAGAAAGGAGCGTTGATAATGAGCAACACGGTTCTGGAGTTGCGCGGTATCACTAAAATCTTTCCCGGCGTAAAGGCGCTGAACAAGGTGCAGTTCGACCTGCGTGCGGGTGAGATCCATGCGCTGATGGGCGAAAACGGTGCCGGCAAATCCACATTTATCAAAGTCATTATGGGTGTGCATCAAGCGGAAGAAGGCGAGATGTATCTCAATGGCGAGAAAGTGAATTTCAAGAGCACCAAGGATGCCCAGAAAGCAGGTATCGCCGCGATTTATCAGCATGTTACCGCTTATCCGCACCTGTCTGTAGCGGAAAATATCTTTGTAGGCCACCTGAAGAAAAAGTACGGCTTTGTGCAGTGGAAGGAAATGTATGCCGAGGCTGACCGTCTGCTGCAGGAGCTGAACGCTGATTTCAATTCCCGGGAACTGATGGGTAACCTTTCCGTTGCCCAGCAGCAGATGGTCGAGATCGCCAAGGCGCTGTCGCTGAATGCCCGCATCATTATCATGGATGAGCCGACAGCGGCACTGACCAAGCGGGAATCCGAAGAGCTGTACCGCATTACCCGCAAGCTTCGGGACGAAGGTGTTTCGATCATCTTTATTTCCCACCGCTTTGAGGATATGTACGCATTGGCCAGCCGTGTCACCGTATTCCGGGATGCCCAGTATATCGGTACATATGATGTGGACGGCATCACCAACGCGGATCTGATCACCGCCATGGTCGGCCGTGAGATCAAGGATCTGTTCCCCAAGCCTGAAGTCACCCCGGGCGAGGAGATCCTTCGAGTGGAAAACCTTTCCCGTACCGGCTATTTCAAGGATGTATCCTTCTCCGTTAAGAAAGGTGAGATCATGGGCCTGACCGGTCTGGTGGGTGCCCGCCGTACGGAGGTTGTGCAGACCATTTTCGGTGTTGAAAAGCTGTCCTCCGGCAAGATCTTCTGGGAGGGCAAGGAAGTCAACATTCACTCTCCCAGCGAAGCTATGAAAATGGGCATCGGACTGCTGCCCGAAAACCGTCAGATCGAAGGTCTGATCCTGGATTGGGGCATTGGCCGGAACATTACATTGACCGAGCTGAAATCCTTTGTTAACAAGATCTTCCTGGCGGAGAAGAAGGAAAACGAAACTTCCAAGGAGCTGGCTGAGCGGGTAGATACCAAGGCGGTTTCCGTCTTTGACAAGGCAAGCTCCCTGTCCGGCGGCAACCAGCAGAAGGTGGTCGTTGCCAAGGCTCTGGGTTCCGACTTTAAACTGCTGATTCTGGATGAGCCTACCAAGGGCGTGGATGTTGGTGCCAAAGCCGCCATCTATGAGATCATGGGTGAGCTGGCATTGGCCGGCTATGCCATTGTTATGATCTCTTCCGAAATGCCCGAGATCCTGGGCATGTCCGACCGGATCGTGGTTATGTGCGAAGGCCGTGTCACCGGTGAGCTGAGCCGTCAGGAGGCCACACAGGAGAAAATTTTGGAGCTGGCGATGGCCAAGCAGCATGCTGCGGAAGGGAGTGTATAATCATGGCAAATAAGACACTTCGCAAAAACAGCAAGCTCAGCGAGCTGCTTCGCAACCGTGAAGTCAGTTTGATGCTGGTCATGGTGCTTTTGATCGCCGTGATTCAGTGGCGCAGCGGCGGCAAGTTTTTATCCTCCACGGTTCTTTCCCAGCTGACCCAGAACTACGCGTACACCATGGTGCTGTCCTTCGGTATGCTGCTGGTGCTGCTGATCGGCGGTATTGACATCTCCATCGGCGCAACGCTGGCGCTGTCCGGCATGTCCACCTCTTTGCTGATGCGTGACGGAATCATTACAAGTCCTCTGGTTGCCTTCGGTTTCAGCATTCTGGTGGGTTTGGCCTGCGGTCTGGTCATCGGCGGCATTGTGGCAAAGGGCAAAGTGATCCCCATTATCGCCACCCTCGGTATGCAGTACATTTACCGCGGTCTGACCTACTTCGTTTCCAAAACCCAGTGGGTTCCCTCCGACAAGATGCTGGCAGGCTACAAAGCCTTCGCCCAGGGCACCTTCTTAGGCCTGAACAATCTGTTCTGGATCGTTCTGGTCCTGTTCGGTCTGATGATCGTTTTCCTGAAATGGACGAACTTCGGCCGGCAGATCTACGCGGTGGGTTCCAACCCCGATGCCGCCAAGATTTCCGGTATCAATATCGACCGTGTGAAAATTGTTGTTTATTCCATTAACGGCGCCATTTGCGGTCTGGCCGGTGCGATGTATACCAGTATGTACGCAACCGCACAGGGCAACATGGCCAACGGCGCGGAAATGGATGTTATCGCTGCCTGTGTCATCGGCGGTGTCAGCCTCAACGGCGGTCAGGGCAACGCATTTGGCGTGCTGCTGGGTGCCATTACCATCGGTATCATCAGTAAGTCCCTGAGTCTGGTTGGTATTGACGCCTTCTGGCAGCAGGCACTGAAGGGCGCCATTATCCTGCTGGCGGTTCTGATCAATGTGATCGTCCAGCGCAACAGCGCCCGCAAGGCACTGGAAGGGAGGGAGATCTAATGGCAACGAAATCCGGAAGAACGATTTCCAGTATCAAAGATCGTTCCATTAAGTCATTGCTGGTTCGCTGGGAGTTCCTGCTGATCCTGATCTTCCTGGGCGTCAATGTGATGAACGTCTGCTTGTCTCCCAATTACCTCAATGCCTACAACCTGTTCACCAACATCAATAACTTTCTGGTTAAGGCATATATCGCCCTTCCTATGGCGTATGTACTGCTGTTGGGTGATATCGACCTGTCTGTTGGCGGAAACATCTGCCTGTCCGCTACCTTGCTGGGTATCGTCTACAACGCGACCGGCTCCATTTGGCTGGGCATTCTGGCCGCGCTGGTCACCGGCACCGTCTGCGGCGCGCTGAACGGTCTGATCATGACCAAGTTCACAGAGCTGGCTCCCATGATTGTCACACTGGCTACCAACATCATTTACCGCGGATTGTCTGAAAGAATTCTGGGTGACGGTGCCACCGCAGGCATGTCCAAGGTGGATTGGTTCTCCAACCTTTACTATGGCCGTATCGGTGATGTTCCCTACATGTTCATCATCTTCTGCGTTCTGGCTTTGATCTTCGGTCTAGTCATGCACCGGACTGTGTTCGGCCGTCAGATGTTCGCCGTCGGTGCCAACAAAAAGGCTGCTCAGTATGCCGGTGTCAAAGTCCAGAAGATCCGCATGATCGTCTTCACCCTGACCGGTCTGGTCTGTGGCTTTGCCTCTGTGTTCTACTGCGCCAACCTGGGTTCCGTTAAGAGCAATGTGGCCGAAGGCTTTGAGCTGGAAGCCATCTCCATGTGCGTTCTGGGCGGCATTTCCACTGCCGGCGGCAAGGGTACCATGGTCGGTGCTGTGATCGCGATTTTCATTATCGGCTTGCTTCGCTACGGCCTTGGCCTCATCAACCTCAGCGGTCAGACCATCCGCATCATCCTTGGCGCGCTTTTGATCGCGGTGGTTCTTTATCCCACCATTCAGGAATCCATTAAGAACAGAAAAAGAATGGAAAAGTAATTTTTACCGGTATGTACGCGTAACGCGTTCATATAAAATCTGAAATCAAGAAAGGAAGAAAAAAATGAAGAAACTGTTTGCATTGCTGCTGGCTCTGGCTATGGTCCTGTCCATGGCTGCCTGCGCACCTGCCGCCCCCAAGACCACCACCTACGCAATCGTATGTAAGGACGCCTCCAACCCCTACATGGCCCGTATGGTCTCCGGCTTTAAGGATGCATGTGCCGCTCTGGGTATCACTGCTATCGAAAAGTCTCCCGAAACCACCTCCGCTGATGACCAGATCACCATCATCAACGAGCTGGTTGCTCAGGGTGTTAAGGGCATCGCCATTGCTGCTAACGACGCTGCTGCTCTGAAGGGCGCTATCGAGCAGGCTAAGAAGAAGGGCGTTGTTGTTGTCACTCTGGACTCCGACACCGAAGGCTCCCAGATGTTCGTTAACCAGGCCGGTGTAACTGAGGTTGCTCAGGTTCTGGTCGACTCCGTTGCTGACATGTGCGGCGAAGACGGCGGCGAGTTCGCTATCCTGTCCGCTTCCTCCACTGCTACCAACCAGAACGCCTGGATCGCAGCTATGGAAGAAATCCTGAAGAATGAGAAGTATGCTAACCTGAAGCTGGTCGAGACCGTTTACGGCGACGACGAGTCCCAGAAGTCCACCGACGAAATGCAGAACCTGATGACCAAGTACCCCAACCTGGAAGTCGTCTGCTGCCCCACCACCGTTGGCATTCTGGCTGCTGCTAAGGTAGTTTCCGAGACCAAGGACTGCAACATCAAGGTTGCCGGTCTGGGCCTGCCCTCCGAAATGAAGGACTACGTCGGCGACGACAAGGTCTGCCCCTACATGTATCTGTGGAACCCCATTGACGTGGGCAACTGCGCTGCTTACATGATCAAGGCCATCGCTGACGGCAAGGTCGGCACTGTCGGCACCACCTTCACCGCTGACAACAAGGCCACCTACGAAGTCATGGCTGGTGACACCGCCGAGACTCAGATCATCGTCGGACCTCCCTTCGCATTCACCGGCGAGAACATTGCTGATTGGGCAAACGTTTACTAATTAGCAAAACAGCTTATATTCGTCCCTAAAACACAAAGGTAGGGCAGGCATGCCTGCCCTACCTCAGCTTGTCAAAAAGTTTTTTGACAAGCTGCCTGCATTTTTCAAACTTTTTGAAAGTTTGAAAAACGGTTTGATTGAACGCGAAAGACAACCCTGACGGTTTTCTTTCACACTATCTTTCCCTCCGAAGCCTTCGGCTGGGTAAGTTCTTTGACAGACCGGGGTAGGGCAGGCATGCCTGCCCTACCTCTTCTCTTTTTCTTGTGCAGAGAGCAGGCTGCTTTGTGCAGAGGAAAATGAAAACACCACCGAAAGGAGCAACCATGATGATTAAAGGCTTTAAAATGAAACTGTATCCGGGTATGGAGGAAGAATATGAACGCCGCCATAATCTGCTGTGGCCGGAAATGAAAGATATGATCCACGAACACGGGGGCAAAAACTACACCATTTTTCTGGATCGTGAGACACTGACGCTCTTTGGCTATATTGAGCTGGAAGATCCCGAACTGTGGAGCAAGAGTGCCGATACTGCCATTAACCGCAAGTGGTGGGATTATATGGCGGATATTATGGAGACCAACCCCGACAACAGCCCTGTGGCCGTTGATCTGCAGAATGTTTTCCATTTGGATTGATTGTATGATACAGAAGCGGAAAACCCCGCACAGATTTTTATCTGTGCGGGGTTTGAGCGCGTCAAAAAAGTATCATTTGACGCATATCGGTCGGTCCATATCGTAGGGGCGCATCACGATGCGCCCGGTGATTTTGCGAACAAAATCACATCGCCAGCGGCGATCATTCTCTTATTTCCTGCGGAAATCCCACAATTACGGTGCAATTGTGAGCGGGCGATTCATGAATCGCCCCTACAGTATAGTCGCAGATTTTCCGGTTTTTGACAGTCTGAAACCCTGCACAGTTTTTTATCTGTGCAGGGTTTTTTAAGCGTTGCTGCTGATTGCAAATTCGATGCTTTTGTGATACATTGGATACATTCAGAAAAAGAGAGGCCACAGTATGAAGAAGAATTACAAACTGACCATCACCTGCTGCTTCGGCAGTTCCCTTACCCTTTCTGTAGTAGTAAATTTTCTGCCGCTGCTGTTTGTCATGTTCCACGAGACCTTTGGCATTCCCCTGCAGCAGATTGCCCTGTTTATTACCGTGAATTTTCTGGTGCAGCTGACCATGGACCTTTTGGCCGCGTTCTGGGTGGACCGTCTTGGCTATAAAGCCGGTGTGGTGATCGCCCATACACTCTGTGCTTCCGGCATGGCACTGCTGGCAGTTCTGCCGGATTGTATGCCGACACCCTTTGCCGGTCTCATGATCTGCGTAGTGGTGTATTCCATGGGCGCGGGACTTCTGGAAGCCTTGACCAGCCCCATTATGGAGAGCACCCCCTCTGACAACAAAGCAGCCGCCATGAGCCTGCTCCACTCCTTTTATTGCTGGGGACATGTATTGGTGGTTTTGGTGTCCGTGGCCTTTTTCCGTCTCTTCGGCATTGAAAACTGGCGGCTTCTGGCATTGCTCTGGGCTTTGCTGCCGGTCACCGTCGGCACTCTGTTTTTGTTCGCGCCGGTGAATCATCTGATCGCAGAAGGCGAGCAAAGCATGAGCTGGAAGGAATTGGGCAAAAGCAAGCTCTTCTGGATCATGGCGCTGATGATGCTGTGCGCCGGTTCCAGCGAGCTTTCTGTCAGCCAGTGGGTGTCTGCTTTCGCCGAAAAAGGACTGGGTGTTTCCAAAACGGTCGGAGATCTGGCAGGTCCTCTTGCCTTTGCAGCCTTGATGGGCCTTGGCCGTGTGTTGCATGTAACCAAGGGCAAGCAGTGGGATCTGCGCAAATTCATCATTTTCAGCTCCGTGCTGTGTCTGGTGTCCTACGCTTTGATCTGTCTGGTATCCAATCCCGTAGTCAATCTGATCGGTTGCGCGGTCTGCGGTTTTGCCATCGCCATCCTGTGGCCCGGCACCTTGAGCATGGCCGCCAAAGCCCTGCCCCGGGGCGGCACCGCCATGTTCGCGCTTCTTGCCCTGGCCGGAGATGTGGGTTGCTCCGCCGGCCCTACCCTGGTAGGCTTTGTTTCCGGTTTCTTTGATGACGATCTGAAAGCCGGTATTCTCGCCGCGGCGGCCTTTCCGGTGATCCTGTTGCTGTGCGTATTGCTTGGCAAGTTCGGCAAAGAGAACAAAACTTGACCCATCAGAATGCCATACATATAAACGATGTGAGAATTTTATCATTTTATCAAAGAAATAGTAGAATTATCGCGAATTATATGATATGCTTGTAACAATTTGCTTGATATTCGCAAGGAAGGTGATCCTTTGAAAAATTATACCAAATATGCCCTGAAGTCTTGGGAAGAGCTGGCGGATCTGCTGGAAAACAAAGACAATTTGTTTGTCGTCGCCTGCAACAAGTGCTTTAAGGCTTTTGAAACTTTGGATGAACCGGAATGTGACAAGGTGGTGTCCTTGGCATCCGGTTTGGATAAGACCGTTACCGGTGTCATGAAGATGGATTTTCTGTGCAACCGGAATCACACCACTAAGGCACTGACATTGCCGGAAGGTACGGAAAATGTAATCGTTCTGTCCTGCGGTCTGGGCGTTCAGACCGTGTCCGCTCAGCTTGACAAGCCTGTTTACGCAGCCTGTGATTCCCTGAACTACACCGGCCATCACGGCATGGCACTGACCAACAAGGCCTGCGATGCCTGCGCCCAATGCTATCTGTCTATGACCGGCGGCATCTGCCCCGTGGTGGATTGCTCCAAGAGTCTGCTCAACGGACAGTGCGGCGGCGCCAAAAACGGCAAATGTGAAGTCAGCCCCGATAAGGACTGCGCCTGGGAAAAGATCCAGCAGCGTCTGGAGCAGCAGGGCAGAATCCATGAGCTGACCGCTCAGGCCGTGCAGCTGCGTGACTACTCCAAGGTCAATTTCAAGGTAATTAACGGGTATGTCAAGGCCATCCGGGAAAAGCGTCTGGAAGGCTGGTACGGCGGTGTTCATCCCGTGGAGGGCAAGGAACCCACGGAGCATAAGGCGCTGGTTTCCTTCCCCGCCCCCGAAACCGTTGTGATCCCCCTGTCCATGCATCTGGGCGCTCCTGCCACCGCATGTGTCAATGTGGGCGACTATGTAAAGATGGGTCAGAAAATCGGCGAAGCTGCCGGCTTTATTTCCGCCCCCGTTCATTCCAGTGTCAGCGGCACTGTTGTTGCCATTGAGGACCGCGACCACGCTACCCGCGGCACCTGCCTGAGCATCGTCATTGAAAATGACGGCAAGGATATTTTGGACGAGTCCGTAAAGCCCAACAAATCTCTGGAGGAACTGACCCCCGCTGAGATCATTGAAATCGTCAAGAATGCGGGCATCGTGGGTATGGGCGGCGCAGGCTTCCCCACCTACGTGAAGCTGAACCCCGGCAAGCCTATTGACGCGGTGCTGGTCAATGCCTGCGAGTGTGAGCCGATGCTCACCGCTGACCACCGTGTGCTGCTGGAGTATGCCGACGATATCATCTTCGGCCTGCTGGCGGAAATGAAGACCGTCGATGCCCCCAAGGGTATCATCGTTATTGAAGAAAACAAGCCCGATGCCATCGCGCTGCTGCGGGAAAAGACCGCGGACATTGAAGGCATTGAGGTTTTGGAAGTTGCTACCCAGTACCCCCAGGGCGGTGAGAAAATGCTCATCAAGCGGGCATTGGGCCGCAGCGTCCCCAGCGGCAAGCTGCCCGCCGACGTTGGTGCCTGCGTCAGCAACGTTTCCACCGTCAAGGCCATTGCCGATGCCATCAAGACCGGTATGCCGCTGATCGAGCGTGTAACCACCGTGACCGGCAAATACATTCCCAATCCTCAGAACTTTGTGGTTCGCGTGGGCACTCCCGCTTCCGCTCTGGTGGAAGCCTGCGGCGGCATCAGCGGTGAGAATGTTCTCATCAAGGCCGGCGGCCCCATGATGGGCTTCCCCCAGACCACTTTGGACACCCCCATTATGAAGGGCAGCAACGGCATCATTGCCATTGACAACGACGAGACCGAAGCTGTTGATTGCATCAAGTGCGGCCGCTGAGTGGATGTATGTCCCATGGAGCTGAAGCCGCTGCACTACTACAAGCTGGTCAGCGCTCAGGATTGGCAGGGCTGCAAGGATCAGAACATCATGGATTGCATGGAGTGCCGCTGCTGCGAATATATCTGCTCTTCCAAGCTGCCCTTGGTCACCATGATCAAGATGGGCAAGAACGGCGTAAGGGGGCTGAAGTAATATGCTGATTACCGAACTGAAAAATAACGATATTATCAAGTCCCAGCTCCGCGGCAAGGTATTCGTACTGATCTGCCACGGCTGCAAAGAGATCCGTTTTCCCGAGCAGGAGGCGGACGCGCTGGTGAAGGAGCTGCATGACGCCGGTTTGCTGACCGGAAGCCTGACCACCGACTATATCTGCAACGAGGAAAACCTGCAGCTGCGGCTGCGTGGCTTCCTGAATCCCATCGAAGCGGCTGACACCATTTTGGTGCTGTCCTGCGGTGTGGGTGTGCAGACCGTTGCCGCGATGTTTGAAGACAAGCGGGTGGTTGCCGGCTGTGATACCTACCGTCTGCCCGGTTTCCAGGGCATTACCCCTCTGGAGCATGATTGCCAGCAGTGCGGCCAGTGCTATCTGAACCTTACCGGCGGCATTTGCCCCATCACCGCCTGCTCCAAGAGTCTGGTTAACGGCCAGTGCGGCGGTGCCAAAAACGGCAAGTGCGAGGTAGACCCCAACATGGATTGCGGTTGGGAACGGATCTACCGGAAGCTGGAGAAGCTGGGCCGTCTGGATGTTATGAAGTGTGCCGTTCAGCTGCGTAATTACGCAACCGACGAAGCCGTATCGAAATAATGGATGAGGAGAAAAATACAATGAGAATTACCGAATTGTTTGATAACGGTGAGTTTGTTGTCACCGCGGAAGTTGGCCCTCCCAAGGGCATCCACATTGACCATCTGGTGGAAGAAGCCAAGACTTACCTCAGCGGTATCACCGCTGTGAATGTTACCGATAATCAGTCCTCCGTCATGCGTATGGGCAGCCTGCCTGCTTGCGTAGCACTGAAGAATGCCGGTCTGACCCCCATCCTGCAGCTGACCTGCCGTGACCGCAACCGCATCGCGCTGCAATCCGAGCTGCTGGGCGCTGCCATGCTGGGTATCGAGAATATTCTTTGCCTTACCGGTGACCACACCAAGATGGGTGACCATCCCGGCGCAAAGCCTGTATTCGATCTGGACTCCGTTTCCCTGCTGCACACTGCCTGCCAACTGGAAAAGGGCATAGATCTGGGTGGTCAGGCACTGGTTGGCGAGCCTCCCAAGTTCGCTAAGGGCGCTGTTGTATCTCCCTGCTCTGACAGCGTAGACGCACAGCTTGCCAAGATGGAGCGCAAGGTCATGGCCGGTGCGGAATATTTCCAGACCCAGGCCGTGTTCGATTCCGAGAAGTTTATCCAGTTCATGGAGAAGGCCAAGCAGTTTGGCAAGCCTGTGCAGTTGGGTGTCATTATCCCCAAGTCTGCCGGCATGGCAAAGTTCATGAACAACAATGTGGCCGGCGTCCATGTTCCCCAGTGGATGATCGACGAGCTGGCTGCTGACAAGGAAAAGGCCAAGGCCGGTATCACCGGTGTGGAGCTGGCTGCCAAGGTCATCAAGGAGTGCCGTCCCTACTGCCAGGGTCTGCACATCATGGCTCTGGGTTGGGAAGCCAAGGTTCCCGAGCTGATGAAGCTGGCAGGCATCTGAGTTTCATAATTGCACCCCCCTCCGTTCGGAGGGGGGGGTATTTTCCACCGGGCA
>JAZRKL010000076.1:0-7126 GCA_045646265.1 Faecousia sp. | reverse complement strand
TCGTTTGTATTTTCATTCCTATAGGAATGAAAATACCAATTCCCTGCCATTGGATTCACCTAGGGGTCGATGACCACATCGGTCCTAGTAATTCCTCTGGTGACACTTTCAGAGCGGGCGACGAGGCTCGTTTGCATTTTCATTCCTATAGGAATGAAAATAAGCGTAGCCACCAGTTTTTGAACTGGTGGCAGCAACTGTCCTGTTGCGGTGCCCAAAATTTCTTACTCGCTATTCGCTCGTGAAATTTTGACCGCTGCCACTCGCTCAGCTCGCTTTATCTGCCCCCGGCAGCGCTCGCATCGCTCCCCACCGGCATGTTACATTTTTGATTATTCGAGCCGTCGCCTGCGCAAAAAAATAACAGACACCAAATGGTGTCTGTTATTTTTTGGAGCGGGCGACGAGGCTCGAACTCGCTACCTCCACCTTGGCAAGGTGGCGCTCTACCGGATGAGCTACGCCCGCACGGAACATAAAGAATTATAGCAGAAAAAACCGTTTTGTCAATACCTATTTTTCATATTTTCCAAAAACCGACGGCACTTATTCTGTACCGTCGGTTGTCTCTTCTACCGGCATCCCGCACTGAGGATAGGCAGTATAATCCCACACATATCCTTCCATCTGCGAATCCGTGAACTTCTGATAATATCCATCTGCGGAAGCCCGCAGCAGATCCACGTGGTAATAATTCTCGTCCTCGCAAATCATATTCCAAAACCATGGTTCGCCTGCCTTGGTTCCGGTTACAAGCTGACAATCCAACCCCGCCCTGCGGCACATGGCTCCATAGACTGTTGCAAATGCCTTGCTGTCACCAACGCTGTGGCGCAGCAAACTGTAGGACGGTGTAATGGAAGTTTCCACCGTGTATTGGGTCGTTTCCATCAAGAACGCATAGAGCATTGCGTATTTGACACTTTGCTCTTCTTCACCGCTGACATACAAAGCCGCAGAAGTAAATCTGGGTTCTACATACCATTTCATAGATTTCAGTGATTCACGACTGTTTTGATATGTAAATTTCAGATCAATAATACGCACTGCGCCTCTTTCCGGGTAAAAATTGGCTGTTACCTGCGGGATTTCCATCACACGGTCGGGGTTTTCAAGGGCATAGTCATCAACCATTTGGGCAAAATCGATACTCCGAAAATTCATGACTTTTAAGACGATACCCGGTTCCACCTCGTCCAATGCCGCAAAGATCAATTCCTTTGCTGTCTCCATGTCCTCCACCTGTCGAATTCGCTGGATCTCCGACCGGTTATGGTTATACTTCACCGTTACAACGATTGCGGACGTGCCACCGGTAATACCAATCTCATAGCTGACATCTTCCACCGCGAAAGCCGCGGTTTCATTGTTCTGCAAAAGATACTGAATCTCTAACTCCATGATTTCTTTGACCCGGTCAATATCCATCTTTTCGATAGAGATCGTTCTGCTTTCCACAGCACTCTCCACAATTTTGGTCAATTCAGCGCGGATTCCAACTCGGTTGGATACGACAGGAATTCCATCCTCGCCTTTATGCGCTTGTTCTTTGTAGGGTTCTACGGATGCATAATGACCTTCCATCCAGGAGGAGCACCCTGTCAGAAACAGGCACAGCGCAATTACCGTCAACACAATTCTTTTCATTATGCTCCTCCCTTTCGTTACAGACTCTCTTTTGAATACCGGGCAAATCCGTCGCCCAGCACCTGGTGTGCTTCCTGTACAATAATAAATGCATTGGGGTCGATTTCCACAACCAGTGCCTTCAGTTCCGCAATTTGCTGACGCTTCACCGCTGTAAGCACGACCTTTGTTTCATTTCCGCTATATACGCCCTGTCCATGAAGGAATGTGGCACCGCGCTGCAGTTTATCGCCCACCGCCCGTGCTATTTCCTCATGTTTATTGCTGATAATCAGGGCCACCTTGGAATAGTCAAAGCGGTATACTACCGCATCCACCACCGTGCCGGTGATAAAAATCGCAATGCCGCTGTACAGCGCGCTACTGACATCCCGGAAAACCAAACCTGTCAAAACAGCCACCACCGCGTCAAAGCATATGGTAATCGTTCCAATAGGAATGTGCTGATAGCGCATTTTTAAGAGACGCACAATAATATCGGAACCACCGGTTGACGCGCCAGCCATAAATACAATACCTGCGCCGACACCACACAGCACACCGCCGTACAGAGCGCCAATCAGCGGCTCTATATTCGGCACCGGCAAAACGGCAAATGCATCGATGGCAACAGATAAGGACAGCATGCCAATCAGGGAACCGGCAAAAAACGTCTTTCCGATCTTTTTTCCGCCGATGATAAACAGTGGCAGGTTGATCAGCGTTGTTACAAGGCCCACGCTGCCAACGCCCAGTACGTGTACCAGCACCATTGCAAGGCCGGACAATCCACCGACGTTTATATCATTCGGCAGCAAAAACAGGTCAAATCCCAAAGCAAACAGGCTTGTACCCACAATGATCCGAAGCACCCAAACAGCAATTTTGCCCGCGTTCTTCATGCTTACACCTCAAAACTGATTTGTTTTTCCGCAGAATCCTCTTCCTTAAGCAGCGCGCCGGCCGCAGGCAACGTCTTTGTGCGGTAGCGGCTCTGGTTCACAATGCCACACTTTTCTACGGTGACAGCGTCGCTGAGCACAGCTTTCTTCTTTAGACTCATAACCGCCACACCCTGGGTATTGCGGGTGGTCTTTGGCATGAGCTGGGCGGTAGAGAAAATCAGTGCCCGGCCGTCTGTGGCATACAGGGCAACCTGCTGATCCGCATCCATAGCCATTGCCGACACAAGAGGACTCTTATCACAGTATGCGCCGGTAAGCTTGCGACGATTCGTTTTTGTTTCATAGGCGCTCAGAGGGACTTTTGCAGCCTTACCGTTTTCAAAGAAGAACAGCACAAAGCCCTTATAATCCCCGGGCAGCAGCACACGGATCACATTCTCACCGGGATCCATGCCCAGCTTGGTGGGCAGATAATCACCCAGCAAAGATGCCTTTCCGTCCTCGAAGTCAGAAAGCCGGCTCTTGTAGCACTGGAACTGGTCGGTAAATACCAGAATTTCCGCGCGGTTGCTGGTTTCCACAGAGAAGGCAAGACTGTCGCCTTCCTTAAATTTCTGCTCACCGGACATACGAAGGCTTGCCTGGGTAATCTTTTTCAGGTAGCCTTCCTTAGAAACAAACAGCGTTACGGGATAATCCGGTACCTGCTCGGCTTCCTCTTCGGGTTCGATCTCATCGATATTATAGATGATCTCGGTCTTTCGGGGCTTGCCGTACTTTTCAGCGACCTGCTTCAGTTCCTTCTTGATGACACCCTTGAGCTTTCTGTGGCTGTTCAGAATTTCCTGCAGTTCCTCAATCTCCCGCTCCAGATCATCAATTGCCTTGGTCTGCTTAAGGATGTACTCCTTGTTGATGTTGCGCAGCTTGATCTCCGCAACGTAATTGGCCTGAATCTCGTCAATACCGAAGCCGATCATCAAATTGGGAACCACTTCGTTTTCCAGTTCTGTTTCCCGGATGATGGCAATGGCCTTGTCAATATCCAGCAAAATCCGTTCCAGACCCTTCAGCAGATGCAGACGGTCTTCCTTCTTCTGGATCTGGAAGAAAATCCGGCGACGGACACATTCCATACGCCAGGCGGTCCATTCTTCCAGAATTTCACCGACGCCCATAACACGGGGCATACCGGCAATGAGGATATTGAAGTTGCAGGGGAAGCTGTCCTGAAGGGTGGTCATGCGGAACAGCTTTTGCATCAGCTTTTCGGGATCCACGCCCCGCTTCAGATCGATGGTCAGCTTCAGGCCGCCCAAATCGGTCTCGTCACGCATATCAGCGATTTCTTTGATCTTAACGGCCAAGAACAACTCCGCCACATTATCCATGATCACTTCTGTAGCAGTGCTGTAGGGGATCTCGGTAATTTCGATCATGTTCCCCTCTTTGACATAGTTCCACTTTGCGCGGAGCTTGAAGCTGCCACGGCCTGTGGAATAGATTTCCCGTGTGGCAGCATCGTCATACAGAAGCTCTGCGCCTGTGGAGAAATCCGGTCCGGGCAAGGTTTCCAAAATGTCATGCTCCGGATTGTCCATCAAAGCGATGGCTGTGTCACAGACCTCTTTCAAATTGAAAGAGCAGATGTTGCTGGCCATACCGACAGCGATGCCCTGATTGGCAGATACCAGCACATTGGGGAATGTGGTAGGCAGCAGAGTCGGCTCTTTTTTGGTGGAGTCGTAGTTGTCCACCATATCCACAGTATCCAGGTCGATATCCTTGAACAGCTCGCTGCAGATGCCGTCCAGCTTCGCTTCCGTATAACGGGAAGCAGCGTAGGCCATATCCCGCGAATAGACCTTACCGAAGTTACCCTTGGAGTCTACAAAGGGATGCAGCAGGGTCTCGTTGCCCTTGGAAAGGCGCACCATTGTCTCATAGATAGCCGCATCGCCATGGGGGTTTAACTGCATAGTCTGGCCTACGATGTTGGCAGATTTGGTTCTGCCGCCGATCAGGAGGCTCATCTTCTACATGGTATACAGCAGCTTTCTGTGAGAAGGCTTAAATCCGTCGATCTCCGGGATCGCTCGGGATACAATGACAGACATGGCATAGGGCATGTAGTTCAGCTCCAGAGTTTCGGAAATCGCCTGCTCTGTGGTAGAGCCTACAAGACCCATCACGCCGTCAGTATTGACTTTACTTTTCTTTTCCGGTTCTTTTTTCTTCTTTGCCATAATTGGCTCCTTCTTCATGTGTCAAATCACAGACCTGTTACGATACCGGGCGGTGCCCAATGGTGTATCGACTATACAAGCCTTGGTGCGAGTTGGCCGCGGGCACTGCCCACTTACGATATATCGGCCAGTTCCAAATACTTAGCACCGTTTTCCGCGATAAAATTCTTTCGTTCATTCAGCGCATCGCCCAGCAAAACGTCAAAATAGTGAGCAGTGCGCTCCGCATCCTCGGGCATGACTTTGATCAGCCGGCGGGTTTCCGGATTCATGGTAGTCATCCACATCATTTCCGGATCATTCTCACCAAGGCCCTTGGAGCGCTGAATGGTCACCTTTTTGCCATCCAGTTCTTTCAGAATCTTTGCCTTTTCCGATTCATTGTAGGCAAACCATGTCTTATCCTTGCAGGTGATCTCAAACAGCGGAGACTCCGCGATATACACATAGCCGTCCCGGATCAGGGTGGGACACAGCCGGTAGAGCATGGTCAGAATCAGCGTGCGGATCTGGAAACCGTCCACGTCCGCGTCGGTACAGATGACCACCTTGTTCCAGCGCAGGTTGTCGATGTCAAAGGTAGAAAGTTCTTTCGCCTTCTTGCCCTGGACCTCCACACCGCAGCCAAGAACCTTCACCAGATCGGTAATGATGGGACTTGCAAAAATCTTGGTATAGTCAGCTTTCAGACAGTTGAGGATCTTACCACGGACAGGCATAATGCCCTGAAACTCCGCGTCACGGCTCTGCTTGACGCTGCCCAACGCGGAGTCGCCCTCCACGATGTACAGTTCCCGCTTTTCCGTATCCTTACTGCGGCAATCCACAAACTTCTGCACCCGGTTGGCAATATCCACCTTAGCGCTGAGGTTCTTTTTGATATTGGTTTTGGTCTTTTCCGCGGATTCTCTGGCCCGCTTGTTGATCAGAATCTGCTCTGCTGCCCGGTCTGCCTCCTGCTTATTTTCCAGGAACCATACCTGAAGCTGATCCTTAAAGAACGCAGTCATTGCCTCCTGGGTAAACTTGGAGTTGACCGATTTTTTGGTCTGGTTCTCGAAGCATCCGATGGTGGAGAAGCAGTTGGTCACCATCACCAGACTGTCCTGGATGTCCTGAAAAATGACCTTGCTTTCGGTCTTGGTATATTTGTTGTTATCCCGCAGGTACTTATCAAAAGCCGCGGTAAAGCCCAGACGCACCGCCCGGTCCGGGCTGCCGCCGTATTCCAGCCAGGAAGAGTTGTGGTAATACTCAATGTGGCTGACCTGCTTACTGAAACAGAAGGAAGCCGTGATTTTCAGCTTCATTTCGGGACGGTTTTCCGCGTCACGGCCCCGGCGCTCGGTTTCCCAGTAGGCGGGCATCGTAAAAGCATTGTCCCCTACCAGTTCTTCGATATACTGCTTGATGCCGTCAGCATAGCAGTATTCTTCCTCTTCGAATTTTTTGCCCACCTGATTGCGGAACTTAAAGGTAATGCCCTTATTGACCACTGCCTGGCGCCGCAGCACATCCCGGTAGTAGTCCACGGGAATGTTGATATCCGTAAAGACTTGGGGATCCGGTTTCCAGTGGAACAAAGAGCCGGTCTTCTTACGGTCTGTGGGTTCTTTCTTCAGGCCGCCCTTGTTTCTGCCCTTTTCAAAGTGCAGATCATAGCGAAAGCCGTCACGGCGGATGGTAGCGTCAAAGAATTCAGAAGCGTATTGGGTAGCGCAGGAACCCAGACCGTTGAGGCCCAGAGAGTATTCGTAGTTCTCGCCGTTCTCGCCATACTTGCCGCCGGCATACATCTCACAGAACACCAGTTCCCAGTTATAGCGTTTTTCTTTTTCGTTATAATCTACGGGGCAGCCACGGCCAAAGTCCTCCACTTCCACACTGAGGTCTTCATACCGAGTCACGATAACGGTATCGCCGTGACCTTCTCTTGCCTCGTCGATTGCGTTGGAAAGGATCTCAAACACCGCATGCTTGCAGCCTTCCAAATCGTCAGAGCCAAAGATAACCGCCGGGCGTTTGCGTACCCGCTCTTCACCTTTGAGCATAGAAATACTGGAATTTCCGTATTGTTCTTGTCTGGTTTTTGCCATATTCGTCAACCTGCCATATTTCTCCATAATACTATGATATCATTATACGAAATTTTTTATACAAAGTCAACTCCCACCCCCACAGGTTGTGGCAAAGGTGCGATTTGCCTACTAAATGATCGTTTACAGGTCTAAGTTACCGCCGCACCCAAGCCTCCCCTGTGTAAGGGGAGGTGGTCAAAATCTTCGATTTTGACCGGAGGGGTTGTCAAAAACACGACAATCCCCCAGTCAAAAATCAGAGATTTTTGAC
>JAZRKL010000075.1:0-31544 GCA_045646265.1 Faecousia sp. | reverse complement strand
GATCGTTTACACGCGCAACTATCGTTGCGCAATTCAAAATTCAAAATGCAAAATTCAAAATTAAGGTGTCGGCTTCGCCGACTATTTAAATCATTTGCGTCAGCAAATACCACAATTTTGCATTATGCATTTTGCATTCGGCCGTCAGGCCGCTAACCGATCA
The DNA here is from genome assembly GCA_045646265.1 of Faecousia sp. Taxonomy (GTDB): domain Bacteria; phylum Bacillota; class Clostridia; order Oscillospirales; family Oscillospiraceae; genus Faecousia. The sequence goes on along the minus strand of JAZRKL010000075.1, from coordinate 31,381 downwards.
TTTACCACCCAAATCAACATAAAAACGAGGTATCCGCTATGTTCCTTCCGGTAACAATGGAGCTGCTCACCGGCTTCTGGGAAACCATTAAAATCTTCATACTGACACTGGTCTTTTCTCTGCCCCTGGGCCTTGTGGTAGCCTTCGGCTCTATGAGCAAATGGGCACCCTTGCGGTTTCTGTCCGGCACCGGGCTGCATGCGCTTTCGGGATTCCAACCCATTCGGACCCTGACCCGTGGATTTGTATGGATCATCCGTGGTACTCCGCTGATGCTGCAGCTGATCGTTATTTTCTACGGTCCCGGCATCATGTTCGGCCTGCCAAGCATCGGCCGTTTCAATGCCGTCATTGTTGCCTTTGCCATCAATTATGCCTGCTATTTCTCCGAGATCTACCGCGGCGGCATTGAATCCATCCCCCAGGGTCAGTACGAAGCGGGGCAGGTTCTGGGCATGACCAAGACCCAGATCTTTTTCAAAGTGGTTCTGCTGCAGGTCATCAAACGGATCACCGCACCCATGGGCAACGAATTCATCACCCTGGTCAAGGACACCGCTCTGGCCCGGATCATCTCCATTTATGAAATCACCTACATGGGAGAATCCTTTATTAAAAAGGGTCTGATCTGGCCCCTGTTCTACACGGGCGCTTTCTATCTGCTGTTCAGCGGATTGCTGACGGTACTTTTCGCAAAGCTGGAAAAGAAATTGGACTATTTCAGAGGTTGAGTTATGGCAGTATTGCAGGTAAATAATATCAAAAAGCGTTTCGGTAAAACCGAGGTACTGAAGGGTGTCAGCTTCAGCCTGGAAAAGGGTCAGGTGCTGGCCATCATCGGCTCCTCCGGCAGCGGTAAGACCACGCTGCTGCGGTGTCTGAATTTTCTGGAAACGCCCGATGAGGGTGAGATCTGTGTAGATGGAAAGCAGCTTTTGTCTTCCAGCAACGAAGAGGATATCCGGAAAAACCGGCTCCATTTCGGTCTGGTATTTCAGAATTTCAACCTGTTCCCCCAGTACACGGTTCTGGAAAACGTGACCCTGGCCCCCAATCTGATGAAAAAGGGCACACCCGAGGAAGTAAAATCCAATGCCCTTCGGCTGTTGAACAAGGTGGGCCTTTCCGACAAGCTGGACGCTTATCCCTACCAGCTTTCCGGCGGTCAGCAGCAGCGGGTAGCTATCGCCCGGGCGCTGGCCATGGACCCGCAGGTGCTGTGCTTTGACGGGCCTACCTCCGCGCTGGATCCGGAGCTGACCGGCGAAGTCCTGCGGGTTATCCGCGGTCTGAAAAACACCGAAAACACCATGATCGTGGTTACCCATGAAATGGAGTTTGCAAAAAGCGTGGCAGATGTGGTAATATATATGGCAGACGGTGTCATTGAAGAAATGGGCACACCCCAACAGGTATTTGAAAATCCCCAAAGCGAAAAGACCCGGGCATTTTTGGGCAGCAGCCTGGAAAAATTCTGACAGGAGGAACCCTTATGGAACCTATGAGCAAGGAACAAAAGATTTTCTCACTTTGCCAATTGTTTGCGTCCATTGAAAGCGAAGCCGATATCAACGCGCTCTTTGAGGACCTTTGCACCCGCAAGGAGCTGGAAAACATGGCAGAGCGTCTGTATGCCGCGAAGCTTTTGCTGGAGGGCAACACCTACAATCAGGTTATGGCTCTGTCCGACATTTCCTCCGCTACCTTGAGCCGTGTCTCCCGCTGCGTCCAGTATGGCAGCGGCTATGCGAAGCTCTTAAAAGAATAACATAACGCCGGGATTCGCAAGAATCCCGGCGTTGTCTATTTCGTTGGATTCTTTCCATTTCTTTCGGTTGTTTTTCCGATTGACACTTGGCTGCATTGTCGGTATAATTACATTTGTGGGATTATGTCTCATTTGCGACAATCGTCCCGTATATCAATCGTATTTATTTTGGCTGATCACAGCCAAGGAGGTAATTTACAAATGGATGTTATGAGCAGATTGGCAAATTCCGTCGTTGTCCCTGTTGTGGTTCTGGACAAGGTCGAGGATGCCATCCCCACCGCAAAGGCCATGGCTGCCGGCGGTGTCGATACCATGGAGATCACTTTCCGTACCGCATGCGCGCCCGAGGCCATTAAGGCTGTGGCTGAAAACTGCCCCGAGGTTCTGGTCGGCGCAGGCACCATCATCAATGTGGAACAGGCCAAGCTGGCTGTGGAAATGGGTGCAAAATTCATCGTTTCCCCCGGTTTCAGTGACGAAGTGGTAGGCTGGTGTGTAGAAAACGGCATTCCCGTTGCTCCCGGCTGTGTCACCCCCACCGAGATCATGGCTGCTTTGAAGCACGGTCTGAAGATGGTCAAGTTCTTCCCCGCCAATGTTTACGGCGGTCTGAACGCTATGAAGAACCTGTCCGCTCCCTTTGTGGGTCTGAAGTTCCTGCCCACCGGCGGTGTCAATACTGCCAACATCAAGGAATACATCGACGCTCCCTTCATCCATGCTGTGGGCGGCAGCTGGGTCTGTCCCAAGGCTGATATTGCAGCCGGCAACTGGGAGAAGATCACCAATCTGTGCATTGAAGCACGGAAGGCCGCCAAAGGCGAATAATCTGTAATTGATTAGAAAGGAATACATACAATGGCTAAAATTATTACTTTCGGTGAGCTGATGCTGCGCCTGCAGCCTTACAACTACGAGCGCTTTGTCCAGTGCGACCATGTGGAATTCACCTTCGGCGGCGGTGAAGCCAACGTCGCTGTTTCTCTGGCTAACTATGGAATGGACGTGGCTTACGTTACCAAGCTGCCCACCCATTCCATCGGTCAGGCCGCTGTCAATTCCCTGCGCCGCTATGGTGTCGACACCAGCAAGATCGTCCGTGGCGGCGAGCGTGTTGGTATCTACTTCAACGAGAAGGGCGCTTCTCAGCGTGGCTCCGTCTGCATCTACGACCGTGCTTATTCCGCTATCCAGCTGGCTTCTCCCTCCGATTTTGATTGGGATGCCATCTTTGAAGGCGCTGAGTGGTTCCACTTCACCGGCATCACTCCCGCTCTGGGTGCCAACCTGGTTGAGATCTGCAAGGAAGCCTGCAAGGCTGCCAAGTCTCGTGGCATCAAGATCTCCTGCGACCTGAACTACCGCGGCAAGCTGTGGACCCGTGCCCAGGCCCGGGAAGCTATGACCGAGCTGTGCCAGTATGTTGAAGTCTGCATCTCCAACGAAGAAGATGCCAAGGACGTATTCGGCATTGAAGCCGAAGCCACCGATATCTACGGCGGCAGCCTGAACCACGAAGGCTACAAGTCCGTTGCCAAGCAGCTGGCTGACAAGTTCGGCTTTGAGATGGTGGCCATCACCCTGCGTGAATCCCACTCCGCTTTCGACAACGGCTGGAGTGCTATGCTGTACAATGTAGCAAAGGACGAGTACTGCTTCTCCAAGAAGTACAACCTGCACATCATCGACCGTGTTGGCGGCGGCGACTCCTTTGGCGGCGGTTTGATCTATGCCTGCATGAACGGCTATGACACCCAGGCCGCGGTTGAGTTCGCGGTTGCCGCTTCCGCACTGAAGCACTCCATCGAAGGCGACTACAACATGGTCACTCTGGCAGAAGTCCAGAAGCTGGCCGGCGGCGACGGCAGCGGCCGTATCCAGAGATAAGGAGCGTCACAATGGCTAACGAAGAACTGCTGCAGGAAGAGGAAGCCTCCCTCATTACCCTCACCGACGACAACGGCAACGAGACCACCTTCGAGTACCTGGATTGCATTGAATACCAGGGCAAAGAATATCTGGTCATGATCCCCGCTGAAGAGGACGCCAACGAGATCGTCATTCTGGAAATTGAGCCAGTGGATGAAGAGAACGAAAACTATCTGGCTGTGGAAGACGAAGCTGTTCTGGACGCTGTCTACAACATTTTCAAAGACCGCTACCAGGATGTTCTGAACTTCGCTGACTAACACATAAGCGCACGGGCAATTCCGCCCGTGCGCTTCCTTTTTGATAGGTATTAACCCTATAAATGATCGTTTAGCGCACCACCCACCAAGTTTCCGTGTCATCCTGAGCGAGCATAGCGAGTCGAAGGATCCGTATTTAATAGAGCGGATTCTTCGACTCCCTTCGGTCGCTCAGAATGACATGCGTTTTAGGCAACTGCCTGCATAAACGATCATTTACAGCAAAATCTTATTCACCCTTGACCCGGATCTCCAGTTCCTGACACTTGGTGGTCACCCGTGTGCCTGCGCCAACGGACTCGGTAATAAAGGCATTGGAGCCGATCACTGAATTCCGGCCGATCACCGTGTCACCGCCCAAAATAGACGCGCCGGCATAGATGGTCACATGGTCCTCAATGGTAGGATGGCGGCGCTTGCCCCGAAGATTCTGGCCGCCCCGGGTAGACAGCGCGCCCAGGGTCACACCCTGATAGATCTTCACATGATCTCCGATGACGGTGGTTTCACCGATAACGATACCGGTACCGTGGTCGATAAAGAAATACTCACCCACAGAAGCGCCGGGATGGATATCGATACCCGTCACTGAGTGAGCATGCTCCGTCATAATTCTGGGGATCATAGGCACGCCCAACCGATACAGCACATGGGCCAGCCGGTAGACCGTAATGGCAAACAGGCCGGGGTAGGAGAAAATGATCTCTTCCTTGCCGGAAGCCGCCGGGTCACCTTCATAGGAAGCCTGCAGGTCCGTCTGCACCAGAGCCCGTACCTTGGGGATCTCCCGGAAGAAAGCCAGGCAGACACGCTCTGCCTCCTGCTTATTGCGCATCACCAGACCTACCTGCTGATTCAGATTGAACATCACATCCTCAATGAGCATGGAAAGGTTGTACTTGGCATTGTATATCCGGTAGGTTTTCTCCGTAAAATAACCCGGGAACACGATCCGGCGAAGCTTATCGATCATGTCGATAATGATATCCTTATCCGGCTGCTTGAACAGGTCGATCCGGTCAATGTCCCGGCCGTGGGTATAGTCCTCAAGGATCAGATCCACGATCCCTTCAATTTCGTTTTCAAACTGTGCCATGGCAATTCCTCCAATTCTATATGGTTTATACCATACAACGCGCCCGCCTGTCAATGGAATCATTGACAGTGACATCAAATGGGGCTATAATTTGATAAAACATTTCGGGAGGTATCTGTATGGGTAAGATTTACACTTCCATTGATGAATTGATCGGCAGCACACCGCTGGTCCGGCTGGATCGGCTTTGCAGTCGTGAGCAGCTTTGCGGCACCCTTATGGTGAAGCTGGAAAGCCGCAATCCCGCAGGCTCCGCCAAGGATCGGGTGGCCCTTTCCATGATCCTGGACGCGGAGAAATCCGGCAAGCTGCTCCCCGGCAGCACCATCATTGAGCCGACCTCCGGCAATACAGGCATCGGTCTGGCAGCGGTGGCTGCCAACCGTGGTTACCGGGCCATCATCGTCATGCCCGATTCCATGAGCATTGAGCGGCAACTGCTGATGACCGCATACGGTGCAGAGGTAGTGCTGACCCCCGGCGCAGAGGGTATGACAGGTGCCATTGCCAAGGCGGAGGCTTTGGCAATGGAGATCCCCGGCAGCTTCATTCCCGGTCAGTTCGAAAATCCCGCCAATGCCAAAGCCCATTTTGAGACCACCGGTCCGGAAATCTGGGAGGACACTGACGGCAAGGTGGATATTTTTGTGGCCGGTGTGGGCACCGGCGGCACCATCACCGGTGTGGGTCAGTATTTGAAAACCAAAAATCCCAATGTACAGATTGTCGCAGTGGAGCCATCCTCCTCTCCCCTGTTGTCCCAGGGCCATGCGGGCAGCCACGGTCTGCAGGGCATCGGCGCCAATTTTATCCCCAAAGTGCTGGACCGGGAAGTGATCGACAGTATCATCCCCGTTGCCGAAGAAGATGCCTATGGGGCAGGAAGGCTTCTGGCCAATACAGAAGGTCTGCTGGTGGGTATTTCCTCCGGCGCGGCATTGCACGCTGCCATGGAACTGGCGAAGCTGCCGGAAAATGCCGGAAAAACCATCGTGGCCCTGCTCCCCGACACCGGCGAGCGGTATCTGTCCACTCCCATGTTTCGACCCAAAAAGATCCTTTAGCGACGAGGCGCCGCCCCCTTTTCGCACCAAGACCCCTGCTTTTCGTTCTTGCCTTGCTTTGCCCGGTATCGTTCTTGCGGCAATTTTCGTTAGAAATCTTAAGATAAACGATCATTTACCGCAATACTGCCTTTTTAAACAAAAAGCGCCCGGAGATTATCCGGGCGCTTTGGTTTAGTCTTCTATTCTCTTGATGTTCGCGCCAAGGGCCGTCAGCTTCTCGACAATGCGCTCATAGCCACGCTCTACGAAGTGGATATTTTCCACCCGGGTGACACCCTCTGCCACCAGACCCGCAATGATCAGTGCCGCGCCTGCCCGCAAATCGTGGGCATACACCTTGGTGCCATACAGCTTTTCCTTGCCGGTGACGATGGCGGTTTTCCCGTTGATCAGAATGTCAGCGCCCATATTGGCAAGCTCTGTGCAGTAGCCGAAGAACCGGGTCTCATACACACTCTCCGTCAAGCGGCTGACGCCGTTGGCCAGGGTCATGCATACACACAACTGGGCCTGCATATCTGTGGGGAAGCCGGGATAAGGTCGGGTCTTGACTGTGGTATGGGTCAACCGGCCATTGGCCTGCACCCGGATAGCATCATCGTATTCGGTGATCTTGGCACCCATTTCCATCAGCTTGGAGGTGATCCGTTCCATATGCTTAGGGATCACGTTACGCACCAGCACATTACCGCCGGTAGCCGCTGCCGCCGCCATATAGGTACCCGCCTCGATCTGGTCGGGGATGATGGCATAGCTGCCGCCCTTCAGTGCCTTGACACCACGAATCTTCACCGTGTCCGTACCGGCACCGGAGATATGGGCACCCACTGTATTGAGGAAGTTGGCAAGGTCAACGATGTGCGGCTCCTTCGCCGCGTTTTCAATGACCGTCTGGCCGGGAATCAGCACGGCCGCCAGCATAATGTTGGCGGTTGCGCCTACACTGGCCATATCCAGACTGATTCTGGCGCCGTGCAGACCGTTGGGGCCGGGTTCCAGTGCCACATAATCCTCGGTCTCATCCACCTCAGCACCCAAGGCCCAAAAGCCCTTGATATGCTGGTCAATGGGACGGGACGCGAAATTGCAGCCACCGGGCAGTGCCACATCCGCTTTACCGAAGCGGCCCAGCAGTGCGCCCATCAAATAGTAGCTGGCACGCATTTTCCGCACCAGTTCGGGATCCGGATGAATGCTGCTGACTTCACTGCTGTCAATGATAACGGTATTCTTATCCTCAAAACTGATCTTTGCGCCCATTCCTTTCAGAATATCCAGCAAGATCCGTACATCGGAAATATCGGGAACATTTTCAATTCTGCATACGCCTTCTACCAGCAGAGCAGCCGGCAGAATCGCAACCGCGGCGTTTTTCGCGCCGCTGATGGTGACCTCTCCCAGCAACTGGGTGCCACCGGTTATTTCATATCTGGCCAAGGAAATCCTCTCCTTGCGATGATTTGTCTGGAACGCATAATAATAGACCTTAAGGATTATACCATAAATTTCGCGTTATGTAAAGTATAAATTCTTTTTACCGGCGAAGGCCCTTTGGATAGTGGTTTTTCAGTACATTTCCGTCGCCTTTTCCCCAGCCAATGGCATATCCGTCTGCGGTGACCAGACACCAGCCCTTTTGCCCGGACGGCACCACATCGCCATGGAGGTAAGCGGTCATTTCCCGGCTATCCCATGGGTAACGCTCCATACGCTTACAATCCTTCAGCCAGAGAGCCAGAGCATGAGACGGCTCAAACCGGTCCTTTTTTACAACACCCAGCTCCAATCCCGGCCGTTCCACCTTCAGTCCCTTCAATTCCGGCAGCCCCTCCGGTGACCAGTAAAGGCTCTGTCCAAACAAGATGGGGTTTCCCTTTGGCAATGTAATTTGCAGATCCTTGGCAAAAGCGGTCCATTCCTTCGGCAGCTTTTCCTGCTTTGCCGCTTGGGGGATCTCCCGCTCGGCATCGCCTTTTCTTTTGAGAACGGCGGCAAAATGTCCCTCTCCCAACAGCTTGTGGGGCCACATGCGGAAGCTCCCGTTTTCTCCCGGGGCAAACCAGGGCGCATCCACCGTTTCCGGTTCAAAATCCGGATGATCGGCCAGAAATTCGGCTACCGCCTGCTCATTTTCCTGGGGCGCAAAGGTGCAGGTGGAGTAGACCAGCCGGCCACCGGGTCGCACCAGCATAGAGCCGCTGTGCAGGATTTCTTTCTGCCGGCGGGCACACATGGCAACGGTCTCTTCGCTCCAATCGGTAACCGCTGCCTCCTCCTTGCGGAACATACCCTCGCCAGAGCAGGGCGCGTCGATCAGCACCCGGTCAAAACAGCCTGCCAGCCGCTGCGCCAGTTTTTCCGGATGCTCATTGGTCACCAGAGCATTGGCAACACCCATTCTCTCTATATTTCTGCTGAGGATCTTTGCCCGCTTGGGGTTTATCTCATTGCAAAGGAGCAGACCTTCCCCGTTCATTCTGCCCGCGATCTGGGTAGTCTTGCCACCGGGAGCGGCACACAGGTCGCACACCCACTCTCCCGGCTGTGGATCCAGCAGTGCCACCGGTGCCATGGCACTGGCCTCCTGCAAATAATATACGCCGGCCTCGTGATAAGGGTGCAGGCCGGGCCGGGATTCCGGGTCATAATAATAGCCTTGGGGTTCCCAGAGAACCGGCTCCTTCACGAAAGGCAGCTGCGGTGCTTCCCCTTTCAGAGGATTGAGGCGCAGCGCCACCGCTCTTGGCCGCTCCAAACTGCGCAAAAATGCGGGGTACTCCTGTCCCAGTTGTTGCTCCATTCGATTCAAAAACGCTTCCGGCAGCATCGCACACCCTCCTACTGTTTTCTTCATTGTAACATAAAACAGCAGACCGCGCAAGGCACTCCGCTGTTTTCACAGCACTGTAACTGATCGTTCATCGCAAAGGCGCAAAAACAGGCCGCCACAAAGGGCGGCCTGTCCGAATCATAGATTATTCCTCGTCGTTCTTGGCGTCGGCAATGATCTTTGCCTGGTTAGCCTTGGGAACTTCCTCATAGCGCTCAAACTGCAGAGTGAAGCTGCCACGGGCCTGGGTCATAGCGCGCAGGTCGATGGCGTAGCTGCTCATTTCAGCCATGGGAACTTCGGCTTCGATGACGGTGTTGCCATCGCTGTCGGGGTTCATGCCCATGGGACGGCCACGGCGCTTGCTCAGATCGCCCATAACGTCACCGACGTAATCCTCGGGGACGGTAACTGCCAGAGAGCCGATGGGCTCCAGCAGAGCGGGGTTAGCGTTGGGCATAGCTTCCTTGAAGGCCAGAATAGCGGCCAGCTTGAATGCCATTTCGTTGGAGTCAACGGGGTGGTAGGAGCCATCGTACAGGACAGCCTTCAGACCAACCATGGGATAGCCGGCCAGGGGGCCCTTCTGAACTGCTTCCTGAATACCCTTTTCGACAGCGGGGTAGAAGTTTCTGGGAACGGAGCCGCCGAAGACTTCCTCAGCGAAGATCAGCTCATCCTGCTCTTCCTGGGGCTCAAAGCGGACCCAAACGTCACCGAACTGGCCGCTGCCGCCGGTCTGCTTCTTATGACGGCCGTGAGCCTGGACGGTCTTCTTGATCTTCTCGCGGTAAGCAACCTTGGCGGGAGACAGAACAGCGTCCACACTGAAGCGGCTCTTCAGCTTAGCAACCAGAACATCCAGCTGCTGGTCACCGGCACCGGACAGCACCAACTGCTTGGTCTCGGCATTGTTGACCAGAGTGAAGGAGGGATCTTCTTCGTTCAAACGGTTCAGGCCGGTACCGACCTTTTCTTCCTGACCCTTGACCTTGGGAGCAATGGCCATGGAGTAGCAAGGCAGCGCATAGGGGATGCCCTTCAGGCTGACCACCTTACGGGGATCGCAGAGGGTATCGCCGGTCTTGACCTTGTCCATCTTGCCGATGGCGCCGATATCGCCGCAGGTCAGAGCCTTGACTTCGGTAGCCTTCTTGCCGCACATGCTGTACAGACGGCCCAGCTTCTCGGTCTCGCCGGTACGGGCATTGAACAGAGTAGTGTCGGAGGTGATCTCACCGGACAGAACCTTGATGTAGGAGTACTTGCCGTACTGGTCGGAAACGGTCTTGAATACGAAAGCGGAGGGAACACCGCCGGGAGAAACTACGAATTCCTCAACCTTGCCGTCAGCGGTGGTAGCCTTGTGATAGTTGCCTTCCACGGGGTTGGGCAGCAGGTCGCAGATATGGTCCATGAGCATCAGGCTGCCCAGGCAGGTGAAGCCGGAGCCGCACAGCACGGGGAACATGCTGCAGTCCAGAACACCCTGGTGCATACCCTTGATCATTTCGGCGTAAGTAAAGTCCTCACCGCCGAAGAACTTGTCCATCAGCTCTTCGCTGGTCTCGGCAACGGATTCCTTCAGAGCGTCGTTGAACTCTTCGATAACGGATTCCTTGTCAGCGGGAACCTCGATCTCGACGCGCTTCAGCTTCTGCATCTCGTATGCGCGCTTGTTCAGCACATCGATGATGCCGGTAACCTTGCGGTTGCTATCCCAGATGGGCACGACAACGGGAGCGATCTTATTGCCGTACTTCTCACGCAGAGCATCGAAGGTAGCATTATAGTCGCTGTTTTCCTCGTCGACCTTGGAGATATAGATAAAGCGGGGCATATTCCGCTCTTCGCAGTACTTCCATGCCTTTTCGAAGCCTACAGTGATGCCGTCCTTAGCGGAGCAGACAATGATCGCTGCGTCGGCAGCGCGCAGAGCTTCCATAACCGCGCCGGAGAAATCGAAGGCACCGGGGGTATCCAGCACATTGATCTTGATGCTCTTGTACTCCAGAGGAACCAGAGAAGAAGAGATGGAAATGTTACGGCGGATCTCCTCAGGATCATAGTCACAAACGGTGTTGCCGTCAGCGTTTCTGCCGATACGGTCGATAGCACCGGTCATGTAGAGCAGGCTCTCAGCCAGAGCAGACTTACCGCTGCCGCTGTGGCCCAGAAGGCAAATGTTACGAATGGCGTTTGCTGTGTACATGGTTATTTCGTCTCCTTTCGGGAAGGCAGTGCCTCCCACTGCTTAGTTGGGTCCATTCAAAAACCACAATCATAGAGTCATTATACACGAACCGATCTCACATTGCAATGCTCAATTTCGTAGATTTTGTAGGGGTACATTTATGCACTTTTGCGGCATTGGGTTGTGAATTGCCTGCGCATGTGATATAATGGCAGAAAATCCATCCAGAAAGAGGCCTTCCATGATCATTGATTTTCACTCCCACACATTCCTTCAAATAATCGCCCAACGGGCCATCACCGGTATACAGGCAAACATCCACGCCGCATTCTCCGACGGCACAGCGGCAGGGCTTCGGATATCCATGATTGATGCGAGACTCTTATAAACAGTATAGAGCCCCGCATTGGGCACAACCATTCCGACACGATGCTGTGATACGCTTCTATTTTTCGCCGCACGCCTAGTGCAACCGAGAGTTGCGCAAACGCAAACTATCGTCGGTAGAAAGCAACCCGCCTTATCTGTATAATATCACCATGCTGCAGCAAAAGTTCAATACAACACTATTAACAGTTTTTGGGAGGTACTTTATGAAACGGACAATTTCCTTTATCGTATTCATACTCATGTTGTTTGGGTGCTGTACCCAAATCGCTTATGCAGCAGAGATTCCAATGAGCGAGGAAGATTACCTTGCGGCAGTAACAGAAATAATGAAGGGATATGCAGATAATCCAGAATTTGCAATCCAGCAATTGGCAAATATTGATACAACATTAGTTGTCGAGCCCCAATATAACGCTGTTCCATGCGCATACACTGGAACAGATCGAAATAACCCCACCGATTATAATTTCTATGTCTATTGCACCAGCCGCGGAAATGCCAGCACAGGATATACCTACTATATCATGTGGTCGCTTACTGCCTACAGAACAGAATACAATCCTGGTCCCATTGATCATTTGAGCATTGAATGGGATACGCAATACGGTTCTTACCGAACTGCCACCGGTGATGGTGAATACAGTTCTGTCCATAGCAGAACTACCGGTATCGTAGTGTTTAATGTTGAAGATGACGAACTCATTAACGGAGAAACTGCGTCCGGTTCTGTGCGGATTGACCCATTAAAAAGTGGCACAATGCCATTCGGTTCCAAATATGTCCATAGTTACAATACACTGACCCCAACAGGTGGATCAGCAACGGTCAGTTTTGGCAACAGTGCATCACTAGCAGCCACTGGTGAAGTTTCTCTTGGCTTAACCTATACTTATGGTTTTACTGTCAGTTTTACTTCAAACACAGAATCCTGGCAGAGGTGGACTGAGAACACAGCGAATATCCTAATGATATCGTAAAGGAGTGCATTTGATGTCTTTTTCAGAGAATTTGATTCATTTGCGGAATCACAATAATTTAACACAAGAACAGGTAGCAGATTCTCTGGGTGTTACTCGTCAGGCAGTTTCTAAATGGGAAGCAGGACAGTGTATGCCGGATGTAGAAAAGCTGATCCAATTAGCCGATCTATTCCAGATAACCACAGATGAACTTATAAACGGTCTGAAGTTTCGCCCCAAGCGTAAGGAAAACAATGCTCACCTGTACCCTGTGTTAATTTTCATCTTTTTACTTACCATGTGGATCAGCGGATTCGTTATGGTGCTTTGCACATTATGCTTTGATTTGACCAGCCAGGGTATTTACTTTGGCAAAGAGTTAATGACAAACGCAACAGTTCTGTTTGGGATTATGGTTGGCTTTCATGGCCTGTGCAAGTTAATCGATCTGTTGAAAAAAAGGAAAGAAAACCAAAATAACTAGCCTTGCGATACCATGTTGAAATAAGGAAGCGTCCGCAGCAAAATTACATTTTGCTGCGGACTTCTTTTCCTAATTTAGTAAAGCTTTACAGGGTTACATTTATGCACTTTTGCGACATTGGGTTGTGAATTGGCTTTCCATGTGCTATAATGACGGAAAATCCATTCAGAAAGAGGCCACTCATGATCATTGATTTCCATTGCCACACCTTCCCCGATAAGATTGCCCAGCGGGCCATCGCGGGTATGCAGGCAAACAGCCACGCTGCCGTCTTTTCCGAAGGCACCGTTTCTTCCCTGTGCGCATCCATGGCCGCTGCCGGAATTGAATACAGTGTTGTGCTTCCCGTAGCCACCAACCCCGCAAAGCTTGCCTCCATGAACGATTCTGCCATTGCCCTCAATGGTAAAGACGGGATCATCCATTTCGGTGCTGTGCACCCTATGGCCGAGAACTGGGAGACAGAGCTTGTTCGCATTGCGCAGGCGGGACTAAAAGGCATCAAGATTCACCCGCTCTATCAGCAGATGGATATTAACGACCTCCGGTATCTGCGGATCTTAGGCAAAGCGGCCGAGCTGGGTCTGATCACGGTCATGCACGCGGGCAACGATATTGCCTATCCCGGTCAGGTGCGGTGCAGTCCGGAAATGACCGCCGACGCACTGCGTCAGCTTGGCCCCATTCCCATTGTTCTGGCACATATGGGCGGCTGGAAGAATTGGAAACAGGTAGCCGAGCATCTGGTTCCCACCGGCTGCTATATCGATACCGCCATCTCTCTGGGTGCCATTGCGCCCCTGGATGACGGCCACTATACTCCCGAGGAGCTTCCTCTGCTAACACGGGAGGCCTTCTGTGATCTGGTCAAGGCCTTCGGTGCCCACCGGATCCTCTTCGGCACCGACTGTCCCTGGGCAGACCAGGCAGCCGAGATCAAAAAGATACACGGTCTGCCCCTCACCGACGAAGAAAAGTCCCAGATCCTCTATAAAAATGCCCATCACCTGCTGGGCATGTAAATGATCGTTTAGCGGCGAGCCGCCGCTCCCATTTCGCACCAAGACCTTTGCGAATCGTTACTTCCCTGCCCCACCCGGTTCGTTACTGCTATTGTAAATGATCGTTTATGCGGGCAGTTGCCTAAAACGCATGTCATTCTGAGCGGAGCTGCACGAAGTGCAGCGTAGTCGAAGAATCCACTCTTTAAGGATACGGATCCTTCGACTTCGCCACTTTGTGGCTTCGCTCAGGATGACAGGGAATTTTGGTAGTCGGTACGCTAAACGATCATTTATCTTACAGTCCATTTACAAGCAAAAGAGTCCGCAGCATGCGTTGCTGCGGACTCTTATGTTTATTGCAATATCAGATAGACCGTGTCCACTCGGTGATCATCAGGCCGGGGATCAACAACACCATTTCATACATCAGCAGATTTGCAGGGGTCAGCAGATCTGCCTCTCCCAGATAGGACAGGATCACCATCATGCCCAGACCCACAATACCACCCAGCAGGTGGATCGCCACACCGATCCAGCTGGCGGTACGAACACTCCGGGCGCCGGTGATGGCAAAGGCATAGGGTGCCAAACCCTTGGATGTGATCAGTGCCATGGCAGGGGTCTCACGTTCCGGTTCCACCGCTGCCAGAGCGGCACGGGCATCCCTTTGGGGGAAGCAGACATGCCGGGTGTTCACCGAGAACCGGCTGCGGATAAAGTTTTCCGTCAGCATAAAGTCTTCCGTTACCAGAATCGGCCGCAGGCCACGGTAAGAGCACATGGTTCGAAGGCCCGCCAGGGAGGACTTGGATTTTGCATAGGTCACGGCAAAGACACCGCAGAATTCCCCGTCGATGGCCGCATACACTGCCTGGCTGACGCTGGTTCCTTCGGGAATCTCCACGCCCATTTCCTTCAGGCAGTTGAGCGTTCCCATCAGCACCGGTTCTCCGCAGACCTCACCGCCGATACCGCCTTCATAGCCGCGGAAATTTTCCACATCGTAGTGCCGGCCGTTGCGGCTGCTGAGCAAATGCTCAAACAGAGGAACCAACCCGCCGCCGTCGGCGCTGACCAAAGCTGTGCAATAGGCAACCACCTGATCGGGGTCACGGCTTCCATAGAATTTCACGCCGTTGAGCTTGCAGCTTCCCACCGGGAACAGATCCTCATGGCTGATGGGGAATACCGCCCGCTTGCTTAGGCCCACGATTCCCTTCCAGCCGCACAGCACCGTACCCAGCTTATGGAGTCTACGTTCCAAAATAGCCATAGGCCGTGTCAATGTAATGTAAGAAGTAACCGGCACCGCTGCCAGCATAGACACCGACAGCACCTGAAGACCAAAGGAAACAGAACCGTGGAGCAACATTGCCATAGCGCCGTTGCCAACGCTGATCAGCAACGCGATAAACGCATACCAGGAAAACACCTTCTCAGGCCGGGACGGCTTATGGTAATTATCCATAAAGTCTTCCACTTCGCCCTCCCCACGCAGCAGGCCGGTGCATTTATCGTAATACTCCGCCACCGGTTTGATGCCATTGAGGTTGGTTGCCTTGCGCATGGTGTCCATCATGGCCATTTCCGTGCTTCTGCGGTGATAGGCACCCCACAAAGACATGGTCACCTGCAGGGTGAAGGCAGCGCAGCAGGGTACCCGCAGCTCCTGCAGGCACATAACACCGTCGGCGCAGCAAGCCAGGAATGTAAATACCAGCATGGTATCCAATGTAAATCTACCTTTACACAGAGCCGCCAGACCTTCCAGAAGCTGATAGCTTCCCAGCAGAGCGGACATCAGCATGGCAAAGATCTGGAAAAACACCAGCAGCTTCATACGGCTTTCCTGCACCATATTCAGCGCATACATGGCCGTAGATCCCGCTGTAATGACCACCACCAGAAAGCTCAGGAAGATCGCCGCCTGCAGCTTACCGAAACCGATCTCATTGATCTCATAATACCGGCGCTCCGGACCTGCCACCAGCTTGCGCTTCAGCTCCCGCAGACGGGAACGGGGATGGAAAATAATAGGCTGCGGCGGTACATACTCCCCGATGGGCTGTTCGTACTGTGGCTGCCACTGGTCTCCGTAAGGCTCGCTTTTCTTCGACTCCGATTCCCGTGCCTCTTTTGCCAGCTGTTCAATATTCTCCAGACGGACCGTATCGCCCATGGTATCTTCGTGGATCTGCTTTGGGGGCAGCTCCACCCGGACGGTATCATCGCTGATCTCCGGCGCTTCCTCCATCGGCTCTGTTTCCGCGGGGATATCCTCCATCAAGGCTTCCGTGGACACATCCTCCGGCAAAGCTTCCTCCGGGTCGGGGGCAAATTCCTTCATAATGTCATCCAGGTTCAGTTCCTGATCCTGTAATTTTTCATTTTCGTTCATAGCTGCCTCCTTTGGATTCCATCACTGACGCTGACGCACTGCTTCATAAAGCAAAATCGAAGCGGCATTGGAGGCGTTCAGTGAGGAAATTTTCCCCTTCATGGGAATATGCACCGTCACATCGCAGCTCTGGCGGACCAGACGGCTCATGCCGTCACCCTCTGAGCCAATGACAATGGCAGCAGGGCCTTTCAGATCTGCCTGGTACATGGGGATGGAGCCTTCGGCCGCAGTGCCGAAGATCCAAACGCCCTGCTTTTTCAGTTCCTCAATGGTAGCGGTAATATTGGTGACACGGGCCACCTTCATATATTCCACCGCGCCGGCAGAGGCCTTTGCCACCACGGCGGTAAGGCCTACACTGCGGCGCTTGGGAATGATCACGCCGTGAGCGCCGGCACATTCGGCGGTTCTTAAAATAGCACCCAGATTGTGAGGATCAGACAGCTCATCGCAGATCACGATCAGCGGTGCTTCCCCCCGGGACGCGGCCTCCTCCAGAATATCCTCCACGGAAAAATACTCCCGGGCAGCCACCAGCGCGATGACGCCCTGGTGGGAATGACTCTGGCTCATGGCATCCAGCTTCCGGCGGTCCACCGGCACCACCACGGCACCGGCTTCCTTAGCATCCGCGGCAAGGCGCTGCAGGCCTCTGTCGGTCTCACCGGCGGCAATAAACACCTTATCGATGGTGCGTCCGCTGCGCAGAGCCTCGGTCAGCGCGTTGCGGCCTTCGATCTGGCCTTCATTTTCTTCCTCTTCCGCGGCAGAGAACTCTCTGCGGGGGTTCTCTTTTGCGAAGCGGGGATTTTCTCTTGTATATCGGGGACTTTCTTTTGCATATCGCCTGTTATCTTTCATATTGTTTCCACTCCAAAACAGCACGCATAAGGGCATACTTACACATAGTATAGTTTCATTATAGCAAAGAATCGTTCCGGGTACAACTGCTTTTTTCCGTAGTGGCATATTTTTCCGTAAATTCACAGAAAGTTCATTGCTAATTATGGTTTCCTTCATTGCTTCACGGAAGAAAATGTGATATGATGGGCAAAATACTTACGAGCATTTCAAGGAGGGACATTATGGACCCCAAAGAAAACAAAAATTCTGGCAGTGGCACACCCCAGGACGGCAAGCAGCCAAAGCGCAGCTTAGGCTTTGCTCTGTTTGCCACCGTTGCCATCGTTCTGTTGATCACCCTGCTGTTTAACTCCGTATCCAAAGGCATGTACGAAGAAACCACCTACAGCCAATTCCGGGAATACATGGATGCCGGTCAGTTAGCAGAAGTGGAGATTCGGTCAGACCGGATCATTTTCCTGACCAAAGAGGAGGCCGCGAAGAGTCCCCGGCAGCAGAAAGCCTGCTATGCGGGTCTGCCCTACGGCAACTATATGGCTTTGGCAGACCAGTTGGTGGATATGGGTGTCAAGGTAGACCATCCCATCGTAGGGGACAATTCCTTCATCATCACCATTTTGCTCTATGCCATGATGTTCGGTGTCATCTTCCTGTCCATGCGCTCGCTGACTAAGCGCATGAGCGGTGACAGCATGATGGGTAATTTCGGCAAGAGCAAGGCCAAGGTCTATATGGAAAAGCAGACCGGTGTTACCTTCAAGGATGTGGCCGGTCAGGATGAAGCCAAGGAGTCCTTGCAGGAGATCATCGACTTCCTGCACAATCCCCAGAAGTACACCGAGATCGGTGCCAAGCTGCCCAAGGGCGCGCTGCTGGTGGGTTCTCCCGGTACCGGCAAGACCCTCCTTGCCAAGGCTGTGGCAGGTGAGGCGGATGTTCCCTTCTTTGCCCTGTCCGGTTCTGACTTTGATGACACTTTTGTAGGTGTCGGTTCCAGCCGTGTAAGAGACCTGTTCCAGCAGGCTGCCAAGGTGGCACCCTGTATCATCTTCATCGACGAGATCGACGCGGTAGGTCATAAGCGTGACAACCGTCTGGGGTACAACGATCAGACACTCAACACCCTGCTGGGTGAGATCGACGGTTTTGATTCCTCCAAGGGTATCGTCATTCTCGCCGCTACCAACCGGCCCGAAACACTGGATAAGGCGCTGCTGCGTCCCGGCCGTTTCGACCGGCAGATCGTTGTGGACCGGCCCAACTATCAAGGCCGTCTGGACACCTTAAAGGTGCATACCCGCAAGATCCGTCTGGCGGAAGATGTGGATCTGAAAAAGCTGGCCCATGCCACCGCCGGTGCCGTAGGTGCCGACCTTGCAAATCTGGTCAACGAAGCCGCCCTCCGGGCCGTGCGTCAGGGCCGCAAGCTGGTCACCCAGGAAGACTTGCTGGCATCCTTCGAAACCGTCATTGCAGGTACCGAGAAAAAGAACACCGTGCTTACCGACACCGAAAAGCGTCTGGTTGCCTATCACGAAGTGGGACACGCACTGGTTGCCGCCTTTGAAAAGCGCACCGACCCCGTAACCAAGATCACCATTGTGCCCCACACCTCCGGCGCTCTGGGCTATACCATGTACACCCCGGAGGAAGAAAAGTTCCTGTCCACCAGAGACGAGCTGCTGGTAGATCTGCGGTCCACCCTGGGCGGTCGTGCTGCCGAGCAGATCGTATTCGGTGTCCAGACCACCGGTGCCGCCAACGACATCCAGCGGGCAACCTCCCTGGCCAAGCACATGGTCACCCTTTACGGCATGAGCGAAGAGCTGGGTCTCATGGCTCCTGCCACCGTCCAGAATCAGTATCTGGACGGCCAGGCCTATCTGGATTGCTCCCAGGAGACCGCCGCGCTGGTGGATAAGGCCGTGCAGCGGATCATGCAGCAGTGCTTTGCGGACGCCAAAAAGCTGCTGACCGACAACCGGGCACTGCTGGACGAGATTTCCGAATACCTGTTGGTAAAGGAAACCATCACCGGCGAAGAGCTGATGGCCTTTGTCAACGCTGACAAGCAGGCAGAAACGGAAGAATAACATTTGCCGGCAGAGCTTGACCGCTCTGCCGGGTGCTTTTTCAGTATTGTTTTTTCCAAATTCTGTGTTATAATAGGGGTGTTAATTCCGGGTTAATCCCATACAAAAAGAGAGGTAATCACTATGAAGATTTTTGAAGCCGGTATGCTTCTGGGCTTTGGCTTTGCCTGGCCTATGAACATCATCAAGTCCCTGAGAAGCCGTACCGCAGCCGGTAAGAGCGTCATTTTCCAGTGGGCCATTCTCTTTGGCTATATCTGCGGCATCACCAACAAGCTGCTTAACAGCATGGATATCGTGCTGGTTCTGTACATCATCAATTTCCTGATGGTCGCCACCGATACCGTCCTCATTTACCGCAACCGCCGGCTGGACCGTCTGCGCGCCGAAGGCAAGACCGTATAATTTTATCACCTCAGAGGAACACTCCCTCTGAGGTGATTTTTTATGGCAAAGAAAGGCATGGCCCGACCGGACCGGACTCATACCCATCCCAAAAACGATGTTCCTCCCGTCCCCGAAATTCAGGGAAAGGCACGGCCCATCGTGGCGGGTACCTTTGGTGACAGCTTAAAGGTGTGGCACGAACGGCCCATTTCCGATGCCCACGGAATCATTGACAACGATCTGGCCCGGGACAATCTGGAAAATGATATCCCCCTGGCCGACCTGCAGGACCTGTAATGCTTTTGCAAATTGAAAAGCATTCATCCCTATAATTGATCGTTTTGCGCAGTAAAAGTCAAAACCTCCGGCTAAGCCGGAGGTTTTGACATAGTTGAACGAATCCGAGTTTAACAGATATACAGATTAAAAAAAGAATGAAAAGAGCACCTGTGTCAGAGCATGCTGTTTTTATGATAGTCCCTAGGAGATATCCCAAATCTCTGTGAGAATCTTCGGGAAAAATAAAATGCATCGCAAAAACCAAATGTCTCGCTGATCTCTGAAATGGTCATATCGGTACCGCATAATAAGCGACATGCCTCGGTCATAACGATTTCGTAGATGTATTCAGTAATCGTAATATTCAGCTCTTTACGGAAATGTTTGGTCAGTGTACTTCTGGAAACACAAGCGTAAGAAGCAATTTCGTCCACAGCCAAAGAAACAGAGCGATGGGAATGAATGTATTCTATAGCTTTGGATACGCAGGGAGAGTAACGATGCTCCTTTCCTAAAATATTGTTTTTCTGAGCGAGAGAAAAAACAATACCATACAATTCACTTTTTAGTCGAATGCCGTCCAAAGGACTATGACTATGCATCAGTGCAGGCAGCGTTTCACCGGAAGGTGGGTCATCTAATGTATACACATTGGGAACTTCGCTGCGAAAAAGGTCAATTGCATCCATTCCGCATAACTTTACATGAAAAAAGATATGTTCTATCCGACTATGGCATCCGTAAGAGAACCGTGTCCGCGACGGAATCAAATAGCACCCGCCTTCTTTCAACGAAATTGTGCGCCCATCCTCAAGCGTAACAAAAAACGATCCACGCAGAATAAAATACAATCGTGAATACGTGGAATCAAGGACGTTTCCGCTCCAACTTTTATCTACGACAGCATGACCAAAAGTGATCATATTCAATTCCAGACGGTTCATCATTTCGCACAGCGTATGGTTTTGATGTACAAACATGCTCAAAACTCCATGTAATTTATTCAAGGATATATTCTCTAAAAAGCTAATCATGATACGATAAAAGCGTAAAAAGTCCGTGTTGTATTTTACATCATTGTGACTTAAAAATCAATAGAAGCTTAGAATTCGAGTCCTAATGTAGTAGCAGTAAATAATTTCTTAGCTTCAGACAGAGAAAGAAGGGTGCCCACATGCATACAACAAAAAATGGTATCATCTTTAACGAAGATAGCGATCACTTTTATTTTCTGCATCTCCCTACTCATAAATGTGAACATGTGACCTCAGATGATCTTCGCGCGTATATCGACGCCCTAAAGGATACTGATGTCACCGACTTCTTCTGCAACGTAGGTGGCCTGCTTTCCGGATATCCTTCCAAAGTAAAAACCTCTTATCCAGAAAAGTTTCTTGCTTCCGACGAATTTGATTGGCACGATACTGTGCTGGAAGTAGCTTATAATATCTGGATCAAGAATAAACTCGATATGTTCCAAATCTGGTTTGACCGCTGCCGTGAGATTGGTATCCATCCTTGGGCCTCGGTCCGTATGGATGACGTCCATTATCTGTACTGCTATAAAGAAGGAGACAAGAATAGTTTTCTTGTTCCCAAAGAGTATTACGAAAACTTTGACAAACATTCCCGTGTCATTCATCGTCCTCAAATGAACTACTGGGATCGCGCGAAAAATTACGAACTGCAGGAAGTGCAGGACTATATGTTTTCCTACATTCAAGAAACGGTGGAGCGCTATGATGTGGACGGTTTGGAGTTGGATTTTCAACGGGAACTGCGCTGTTTCGCACCCGGTCATGAGCCCTCTGGACGGCAGATTATGACCGAATTCTTGAACAGAGTGAAAACATTCATCACAGAAATGGAAGCCAAGCGCGGACATAAGATTGCGTTAGCCGTTCGGTGCCATCCCTTGCCCGAAGGTTGCTGGGAACACGGCTTCGATATCATTGAGTGGGCAAAACGGGGTTATATAGACTTATTCATACCCTCACCTCGTTGGGCTACTATAGACAACGATATGCCCATCAGAATCTGGAAGCAAATTTTAGAGCCCTACGGTGTAAAGTTGGCTGGTGCTATAGAGATCAATGTACAATCCTCCCCTAATTCCATAAAGAATTTATTTAATATGACTAGCGAGACAGCGCTGGGAACGGCAGGATATATTCTTTCCGAAGGAGCAGATAAGGTCTATCTTTTCAACTATTATGGTTTCAACGAGCACATTCAGCCTGAATATGACCACCTCAACCGTCCTATGTCCCTCTCCGGTAATCGCTATTTGCTCTCAAACGCTGGTACACTGGATAAGATACTTACTTGCAAGCGTAAATGTGTGGTTACCTATCGTGATTTTAATGCCTATTGGCGAGACAATGATAACGGTGACCTTCCGAAAACAGTTAACATAGTCAATAATTCCGTCTTCTTTCACGTAAAGACCGGTGATATTCTCCCGGCATCCAAGATCACACTGAATGTTGGATTATCTGGCGAGAACGTTTCCGAGCAAGATATCGCGGTATTTGTCAATAGTTGTCCAGTGATCTACTTAGGAAAGGGTCCCTGTGCTGAGCCGGTATTGACAGACAGCACGGTATATTCCTTCGCGATTTCCTACTCCTCCATTCAGCCTCTGACGCAGGTAGCTGAAGTTCTCCTTACTTCTGAAGGTAAGACGGTCAATGTGGATTATATAGACATTACCATTGAGTGAACGCTGCTATAGCAGAAAGGATAAAACTATATGAAATTACGCGATCGATTTTGGCTTTGGGGACATCCTGAAGGACGGTACAACCACGAATGGGGAAATGAAAAGGAATCCCGCATGACTCCCATGGAGGCCTGCCTTTATCTAGGTATCCGTAATACATTCATGGTTCCCGTTGGTGTCAAGGTTGACCACCGCCAATACAACAAGTCATTTACAACGCTCCGTCAGGTGGGTTGGGAATGCTTTGATGCCGGTGAACATCCTGAGAAAATTGAGCGCTACATTGAGGAAGCCAAAGAGTTTCCAAATATCGGCTGTGTTGTATTGGATGACTTTTGCCGCCAGTGTAAAGAGAAAAACGGACAGGTTTCGCCAGAAAATCTCTGGAAGATTCGCAACCGTCTGCACAATAACCACGTCCGTCCACTTGACATGTGGATGGTGCTCTATACAAGAGAATTTGGCCTCAACGAAGAAGAAGATAAGAACTTTATTCCTCTGGCTGAACCCTTTGATGGCATTATTATGTGGACTTGGGAAGAGAAAGACGTTCCATTGATCCCCGAGAAATTTGAGATTTTCAAGAAACTTACACCGAACATCCGTCGTATGTTCGGTTGCTATCTCTATAACTTCGGCGAATACAAACAGGCCACCGGTGCTGCTGTCAAATGGCAGTTGGATTGGTACCGTGACAAAATCCTAGCCGGAGAAGCAGAAGGTGTTGTACTGCATACCAATACCATGGCTGATCTGGATTACGAAGCCTACAATGTGGCACGTGCTTGGATGGAGGAACACGGCGACGAGGAAATTGGCGACTAATGTGATCTGATTGCTATTTCGATGTCACAAAAGCAGAAATGTATCCCCACTCCATACAAATTATATAAGGCTAATCTCAAGAATTTTCAAACATAAAAGTTGAAGTCAAAACCTCCGGCTAAGTGCCGGAGGTTTGATTAAGCCCTAGAAGGGCATTTTACAGACTATTGCCCCTAAAGGGGCCCCGAATGGTTTGCCGACCGCATTCCTTTCTCGGGCCGCCCCTTAAGGGGCTTTTTCTATGCCTACTTGTTCTCGCGACCCGTAAACGGGTCCACATACTCCTTGATACTCATTTGGTCGGCTATCTGATCTTCTTGGAGTTGGTTTTTGATATACTCTTGTACTTGCTTTTTATTTCTGCCTACCGTATCCACATAATACCCTCTAGCCCAGAAGTGTCTGTTGCCATACTTGTACTTGAGATTGGCGTGTCTGTCGAATATCATCAGGCTACTCTTACCTTTGAGAAATCCCATTATCTGCGACACGCTGTACCTTGGTGGAATACTTAGGAGCATATGGATGTGGTCCGGACACGCTTCTGCCTCGATTATCTCCACACCTTTTTGTTGGCATAACTGCCGCAGGATTTTCCCTATGTCCGCCTTGATCTCTCTGTATATAACCATCCTACGATATTTGGGTGCGAACACTACATGGTATTGACATCTCCATGTGGTATGGTCTAAACTATTAATGTCTTTTTCTTTCACGATTAAGACCTCCCCATTATGGTAGTTGTGTGGTCGGCAAACCACTTCTACTATAATGGGGAGCTTTTTCCTTGTCTACTTTACTCCTCGTTGGAAGCTATTTTTTTACCCCCGGTAAAACCGGGGGTTAACTTTGGTCAACCAGTCAGGACCGCCGGCTAAGCCGGCGGCTTGATTAACCCCTAGAAGGGCTTTTTACCGGCAGGCATCTAAAGATGCACTGAATTTCTGACGTCTGCATCAACTGCACTGCCGCCCCTAAAGGGGCAATGTATCTTTCTATTCTAACTTTTTTTGTAGACAATACTGCCCTAAATTGTCAGTTGGAATCCCTCTCTATTGTAGATGTGTGGTCGGCAAACCACTTCTGCTCTATTGGGGGATTCTTTTTTATTTCTTTGCTCTCCGCTAAAGCTTTTTTATTCCCCCGGCATAGCCGGGGGTTGTCTTTGGTACAACCAACACTGAGCGGGCAGCACTATTGGGTGCTGCCCGCTCGGTTTATTGCTCATGTTGGCGCAGCCAAGCCACACTGCTGCGCAGGCCTTCCACGGTCTTTACTTCCAGCAGCACGGAACAACCACACTGCTTTGCCAGTTCCAGATAACCGGGAATGTCCATTTCCCCCTGCCCCAAAGGCTGATGATCCTGCTTGCAGCCTTTGGCATCATGCATGTGCATGTGCTTTAAACGGTTTGCTCTTGCCCGGATCCACTGCTCATCAGCATAGCCGGAGCAATGATTGTGGCCGATATCCAGTGTCAGGAAAAACACCGGGCTTTCCAGCAAAAGATCCAGCGCCTCTTTCTGGAAATCAAAATAGGCCTTGCTGTTTTCCATGCAGATACAAATGCCGCTGTCTCCCACGGCAGCTTCGCAGGCATCACGGAAAGCTTTCATCCCTTTCAGGTATTCTTCCTTATAGGCCTCGTAAAAATAGACGATACGGCTGGGAGTCGTATAATGAGCGCCCTCAGCGATGTGCAGATTCAGCGCCTTGCATCCGATTTTCTTGGAAAACTCGATGGCATCCAGAACGGATTGGCAGTAAGCCTTTGCCACACCGGGATTAAAATCCGCTACCGGCAGATCGTCATTCAGGTGGATGGTGTATCCAATGCCGTACTGCGCCGCCAGCCGGTTCAGCACCGCAACATCCATCTTATGGATCTGCTGCAAGGGAAAATTGGTGTTCAGTTCGACAAAATCCAACTTTAGTTCTCCGCACAGGGCGGCATGCTCCTCCACCGTATCCAGTTCGATCAGTGCAGGCATTCCAAATTTCAGCATCACGACCACTCCTTTGTTTTATTATAGCACCCCTACAGACCGATTACAATGGGATTGACATACCGGCCCGGTTTTTCTATAATTTGACCAAAGGTGGTGATTGCGTGAACCGCAAATTACTGAATATTGACCCCCAAATGTTCCCCCCACAGTTTCATTCCCTGCTGGCCGGTGCCGACGTGTACGACAGTAGCTGCTCGACCGATGCGCGGGTATACTTTATTGACCGGGAGGGCGGTTATTACTTAAAGACAGCCCCGGCAGGCACACTGCAAAAAGAAGCGGCACAGGCCTGCTTTTTCCACAGCAAGGGTCTTGGTGCCGAGGTTTTATCCTATGAGCAACTGGAGCAGGATTGGCTTTTAACTTCCCGGGTGCCGGGTGAGGACTGCATAAATCCCATGTATCTGGATGACCCCATCAGACTTTGCGATACCACGGCGCAGCTGCTTCGGATGCTCCATGACACCGACCCCACCGGGTGTCCCATACCGCATACCCCCAATTATCTGACCACTGTCCGAAACAATTATGAAGCGCGCCGCTATGACGCCTCACTTTTCCCCGACAACTGGGGATACGCTTCGGCGGAAGAAGCCTGGAAAGTGGTGGAAGCATCGGGAAAATACTTAAAAGCCGACACACTGCTCCACGGGGATTACTGCCTGCCCAATATCATGCTGGATCACTGGTGCTTCAGCGGATTTATTGACTTGGGCAACGGTGGCGTTGGTGACCGGCATGTGGATCTTTTCTGGGGCATCTGGTCGCTGAATTTCAATTTGAAAACCAACCAATACCGGGAACGGTTCCTGGATGCCTACGGGCGGGAGCTTGTCAACGAAGATATCTTCCCGGTCATCAGCGCTTTTGAAGTATTTGGATAGGAGAAACATATGAAAGTATTGCTTTTAAACGGCAGTCCCCGGGTCGGGGGCAACACTTCCGCTGCCCTTGCGGAAATGGAAAAAATCTTTGCCCAGGAGGGTATCGAAACAGAAACCGTGCAGGTCGGCACATGGCCCATCCGTGGCTGCACCGCCTGCCGCTATTGCCACAAAGAGGGCAAGTGCGTCTTTGATGACGGTGTCAACGAGCTGGCTGAGAAGCTGAAAGAAAGCGACGGTCTGGTGGTGGCAAGTCCTGTGTATTATGCCTCCGCCAACGCCACTCTCACAGCCGCTCTGGACCGGCTGTTCTACAGCAGCCGTTTTGACAAAACCATGAAGGTGGGTGCTGCCATTGCGGTGGCTCGCCGTGGTGGCTGCTCTGCCACCTTTGACCAGTTGAACAAATACTTTACCATCAGCGGTATGCCGGTGGCCTCCAGCCAGTACTGGAACAGTGTCCACGGCAGGCTCCCCGGAGAAGCCATGGAAGATGCCGAAGGCATGCAGACCATGCGCACCCTTGCCCGGAATATGACTTTCTTAATGCGCTCCATCGCATTGGGCAAAGAAAAATACGGTCTTCCCCAACGGGAGCCGGGCATTGCCACCAACTTTATCAAATAATGTTTCCCAATTGGAATGTCCGTAAAACTACAGGAAAATGTAGACGGGACCGGAAAGGTATGGTATAATCCGCCTCATGAAATTTATGGGAGGTAGCGCAATGACAAAATTGCTGCTTCGCTTATTTGTAAAAGAATACGAGCAGACACGGAAGCCGAAAGTCCGTGCTGCAGTAGGAAAGCTTTCCGGTGTGGTAGGCATTGTTTCCAACATCCTGCTGTTTGGTCTGAAGCTGCTGGTGGGTACCATATCCGGATCCGTTTCCATTACAGCAGATGCCATGAACAACCTGTCCGACGCCACCAGTGCCATCGTAACGCTGGTAGGCTTTAAGCTGGCGGAAAAGCCTGCCGATGAGGATCATCCCTACGGCCATGCCCGGTATGAATATCTGTCGGGTCTGGCGGTGGCAGCCATGATCGTGGTCATTGGCTTCGAACTGGCAAAGACCTCGGTGCAGAAAATATTGGACCCCTCGGCGGTGGAGTTCTCCGCTGCTGTGGCCATTGTGTTGATCGGTTCGATCATCGTAAAGCTGTGGCTGTGCCTGTTTAACCGAAAGCTGGGCAAGCACATTGAATCCTCCGCGCTGCTGGCTACCTCTGCCGACAGCCGCAACGATGCCATCTCCACCTCTGCCGTACTGGTGGCAGCGCTGATTGAACTGCTGACGAAATGGCGTATCGACGGCTATATGGGTCTGGCAGTGGCGCTGTTCATCCTCTACAGCGGTGCTATGCTGGCAAAGGATACCATCAGCCCCCTGTTGGGTGAGACCGCAAGTCCTGAGCTGCGGGAGCTGATCGTCAGTGTGGTAACGGCTCAGCCAAAGGTTTTGGGCTATCACGATCTGATGGTCCATGACTACGGCCCCGGCCAGCGTTTTGCCAGCATGCATGTGGAAATGAGTGTTATGGACGATCCGCTGGAATGTCATGAGCTGATCGATAATCTGGAACGGGAATGTCTGAAGCAGCACAATGTGCATCTGGTGCTGCACTATGACCCGGTGGTTACCGGCGACGCGGAATTGGAGCGGATCAAAGCTGTTGTGGAGGAAATTCTGCGGCAGCAGGATGAAAGGATCACCATCCATGATTTCCGGATGGTCCGGGGCAAAGGTCATACCAATCTGGTGTTTGACATTGCACTGCCCGCGGAGCTGATGGGTCAGAAGAAGCAAATAAAAAAGCAGATGGATGCAGCCCTGACCCAGAAAGAACCGGGAAACTATTACACGGTAGTTACCTTCGATATTGCATCCTTTAACTAATAAAAAGAAGACCGACCTGTGATTGATTTACAGGTCGGTCTTTTGTACCGGAGTGGCAACAGCAAGGGTCTGTTGCATAATTCGAAAATTGTCCGACAGAATCTGTAGGGGCGACTATTAGTCGCCCGCGGGCGGTCAATGACCGCTCCTACATCCGCAGGATGTAGACCAATGCATAGTTTTGGGGTCTGTTGCAGCATTTTGCAACAGACCCTTGCTGTTGTACAAAATTAAGCATTGCACGGTAAAAAGACTTACTTCTTGTTTATGCGATAATTGGATTGTTACTTGGAAAAATCGATTTCATAACGGGTTCCGTGGGATAAGAGCGTTCCGTGTGTCAGTTCAATTTTTAAGATACAGGTATTGACATCATCAAAATTATCATGTCCGTTATCGATCCATGTAGAGAAAACCGTACGCATTTTCTCAGCAATTTCTTTGTTCTCCGGGCTTCCAAACCAACCCAGATCGATGCCTGTTCCCTGTGCGGTGAACCAGTCACCTGCAATGGCAACCGTTGGATTTGCGCTGATTTGCCGCATCTTGTTTGATAAGCCGTAAGTAAGTACAAAAAACGCACGGTTTTCATAAAAGGCATTTACGTTACGAACAAAGGGCATCCCGTCTGCGGTTGTGGCCAACGCGATCACACTGTCTTTCCCGAAACGTTCAATTAAAATTGCTTCTGCTTCAGCGGTTAATTTCAAAATATCCAGCATACTACCGCCTCCTGTCTATGGTATCATATCAGCACGGCAGAGAATTTGCAAGAAAAAAGCCATAGACATCGTCCTTTTTTCGTGCTAAAATTTCCTCAGTTTTTGTTGAGGAGGCATCTCTATGCCGCAAAAAAACGCAGCCAATCAGATCACCGAAGGGGTCATCTGGAAACAGCTGCTTCGTTTCTTCTTTCCCATTCTGCTGGGCACTTTTTTCCAGCAGATGTACAATACCGTCGACACCATCATCGTAGGCCGCTTTGTGGGCACACAGGCGCTGGCCGCAGTGGGTTCTACCTCTGCCTTTGTGAATCTGATCAACGGCTTCTTCATTGGTCTCAGCACCGGCGCCACAGTGATCTTGTCCCAGTTTTTCGGCGCCAATGACCTCAAAGGCGTTCGCAGCGCGCTGCATACCGGCGTTCTGCTTTCGGTGATTCTGGGTGCTGCCACCTCTGTCATCGGTATTGCCTCCGCTCCCGCCATACTGAAACTGACCCAGACCCCCGCCAACTGTCTGGAGGACGCGATTCTCTATGCCAGCATCTATTTCTCCGGTGCCGTGGCATCCATGGTCTATAACATGGGTTCCGGCATTCTTCGGGCCATGGGCGACAGCAAACGGCCCTTGATCTTTTTGATCATTTCCTGCTTTTTAAACATCGCCATGGACCTTCTGTGCGTGGTGGTTCTGGGTCTGGGAGTAGCCGGTGCCGCTCTGGCTACCGTCATTTCCCAAATCATCAGTGCGGCGTTGATTCTCATTGTTCTGCGCCGCCTGCCGGAGGAATACGGTCTTCGCAGAAAGCATCTGAAGCTCCACGGAGATCTTTTGAAACGCATTCTGCAGATCGGCCTTCCTGCCGG
The DNA here is from genome assembly GCA_045646265.1 of Faecousia sp. Taxonomy (GTDB): domain Bacteria; phylum Bacillota; class Clostridia; order Oscillospirales; family Oscillospiraceae; genus Faecousia. The sequence goes on along the minus strand of JAZRKL010000075.1, from coordinate 1,444 downwards.
TTTGCAGTTCATCACCTTCGACCTTGCCAATGTGCTGATTCAATCCGCTATCAATTCCTTCGGCGATATCACCGTTGCCGCCTGGACTGCCTATATTAAGACCGATGCTATCACATGGATGGTCTCCGGCGCTTTTGGTGTAGCCATTACCACCTTCGTCGGTCAGAATTTCGGCGCGCAGAAATATGCCCGCATCCGCCAAAGCGTCTGGGTCTGCATGGGTATGAGCGTTTCTCTGATGGCCGTTCTCAGCACACTGATGCTCCTGGGGCGGCACTTCATTCTGGGCATCTACACCACCGACGCGGAGGTTGTCCGGGTGGGCGCTTATGTGATGCTTTGGATTGTGCCCTTTAATTCGGTATTCATGCCGGTGGAGGTTTTCGCCGGCACCATGCGCGGCACCGGCTATTCCACCGTTCCCACGGTCATCACCTGCGTCTGCGCCTGTGTGTTCCGGATCCTCTGGGTGGTGTTTATCGTCAGCCGGTGGCACACCGTGGAAATGCTGGCACTGGCCTACCCCATCAGCTGGGTCCTGGCGGCAGTGGTATTCTATATTGCTTACCTCAGGGGCAACTGGCTGAAAAAGCGCATTGAAGCCTGCGGCATGATACCGGAAGTCAAATAAAAATGGGGAGTTCGCTGAACTCCCCAACAAATTTATCATATCACAGTGCATATTTCCATGTCAACACAAACCTGCTGTCATTTCCCATTTTCTCCCTTTTGCAAAAATACGCAGGCGCAATTTTATGAAGTATCCCAACTTGAAAAAACAGTTTTTTCATGATATTCTTTAATCACAAAGAGGTGATACCAATGTACAGGTAAATCTTCCAAAACAGACGCAAAAAACAAAAAACCTCCTAAAAATCTTCCGTTCATATATATTTTGAAGCAGTAACAAAATAAAAATGAATTCAACCGGAAGTGATTCAAATTTTGTAAACAATGCGTCTGAAAATCAATGAAAGAGAGGTTAACCAAAGATGTTAGATATCAAGAGTTCAATGAAGTAACCCCTGACCATCGGAGCAAGAAAGATGGATCAGGGGTTACTTCTTTATATAGACATGTACCGTCCGAGAGGGCGGATTTTTTGTTGTCCGGGGTTGAGAATCGGGGAAAAGTGGAGTATACTGAGAAAAGACTTTTGGAAAAGAGGAACGGACTATGATTCTGGAACAGGGACGGCCTGCGGATTTTGACGCACGGCTTGAGAAGGAAAAACGGGTATACGAGCTGCTGGACAGCCTGGGCATCGATTATCAGCGGATCGACCATGAGGTGACCATGACCATGGAGGCCTGCGCCGCTGTGGACGAGATGCTGGGAGCCACCATCTGTAAGAATCTGATGCTGGCCAACCGGCAGAACACCCAGTTCTACCTGTTGATGCTGCCGGGGGAGAAGCCTTTCAAGACCAGCGTGTTCTCCAAGC